>JBDQKM010000007.1:0-36486 GCA_040263275.1 Acidimicrobiales bacterium | reverse complement strand
GGCGAGGTGCATCCCGAGGCATTGGTGGGGGCCGGTCCCGAAGGCGAGATGGGCGACGGGTTCGCGGTCGAGGTCGAACGAGTCGGGGTCGGGCCAGCGGGCCGGGTCGCGGTTGGCGGCGCCGTTGTAGACCGTCACCGGGCAGCCCGCAGCGACGGCCACCCCGTCGATCTCGGTGTCGACGGTGGCCCGACGGCTGACCATCGTGACCGAGGTCTCCCAGCGCAGCGTCTCCTCGATGAGCGATGGCACCAGGCGCCGGTCGGCGTCGACACGGTCACGAAGCGTCGCGTCGCCGGCGAGTACGAGGAGCGCCGACCCGAAGACCCGATACGTGGTCTCGGCGCCGGCCGGCAGCAGCAGGCGGAGGAAGCCGTAGAGGCGTGCGTCGGACAGCCGTTCGCCGTCGATCTCGGCATGCACCAGCTCGCTGAGGAGGTCGCCGGTCGGCTCGGCCCGACGAGCCGCGACCAGCGGCTCGAGGTAGGCGACCATCGCTGCGCTCGCAGCCATTCCCGCCTCGGGATCGAGCGGTCCGTAGTTGATCTTCTCGGCCCACTGGTTGAACCGGTCGTGGTCCTCCAGGGGCACGCCGACGACGCCGCAGATCACCTGGACCGGGAACTTGGCCGTGAGCGACTCGACGAGGTCGCCGCAACCCCGTGGCGCGAGTTCGTCGAGCAGCCGGGTCAGGACACCGTCGACCAGTTCGGGCTTCCAACGCTCGATCGAGGATCGCTTGAACGCCTGGGCGACGAGGCTCCGGTAGCGGCGGTGTTCTTCGCCGTCGAGTCCGAGCATGAGTTCGCCCATGAACGGCGCCATCGCCTCGGCGTTGATCGACGCGGAGAACGTGTCGGCATCGCGCAGGACCCGGTCGGCGTCGGCGAAGGTCGTGGTGCTGAACGTCGGGAGCGGGGGCCCAGTCGTTGCCGGGGGTCTCGACGACCGGACAGTCGTGTCGGGCTCGGGACCACATCGGGTAGGGCTGCGCGGTCTCCCATTCGTCGTAGGGCGGAACGGCGAAGTCGCCGCTCATGTGATCTGCTCGACGCCGACGGCGCCGGCCGCGACCCGCCATGACGACGCCGTCTCGATGGGCGACGTCGGCGCCTGGGTGGTCTCGACCCAGCGGAAATGGCCGAGGAGTTCGTCGGGAGTGACCTCGACGAGGAGATAGCCGCGGTGCTCGGTCTCGTAGAGGTGGACGTGGTCGTTCTCCTGCGACCCTTCGACGAACTCGGGCAGCAACAGCTCGAGACTGGTGATCGACGGCGCCACGAACTCGGTGCCGACCATCGGCGAGTCGTCGTCGCGATAGGAGACGTGGAGATCGGTGACGGCCGACGTGTGGATGTCGCCGCCGAGGACCACGAAGTTCTCGATCCCTTCGTCGGCGATCTGGGCGAGCAGCCGCTCGCGTGGAGCGGCGTAGCCGTCCCACGCATCCATCGAGAAGCCACGGGTCGGGTCGGCAGGGGCTCGGTCGACCTCGGCCATGATCGTCTGCTGCGCGAGCAGGTTCCAGCGTGCGTCGTTGCGGAGCCGATCGGCGAGCCACGCCTCCTGCTCGGCACCGAGCATGGTCCGCGATTCGTCGAAGGTCCCCTCGAGTTGGGGTCCTCCGCCGAACGGGCGGGGGAGGTTGCCGTCGCCCTCGCCCTGGATGATCGACGACCGGTACTGGCGATCATCGATCAGCGTGAGCCGGGCGAGATCGCCGAAGTCGAAGTCGCGGTACACGGTCAGTTCACCGTCGACCGGCGGTCCGGTGCGCACCGGCATGAACTCCCACCAGGCCTGGTAGGCGGCGATGCGGCGGTCCCGAAAGTTCGCCGAGGCCTCGGGGTCGAGTGCACCGATGCCGCCGGGTTCCCAGGCCGCGTAGTTGTCCTCGACCTCGTGGTCGTCCCACATCACGATCCACGGGTGGCGGGCGTGGCAATCGGCCAGCTCGGGTTCGAGCCGGGCGATCGCGTAGTACTGGCGGTACTCGTCGAGGGAGAACGGATTGGGCAGGCCGTGCTGGCGGAAGTTCCCGCTCTCGAGCTCGTAGATGTAGTCGCCGACGAACACCACGGCATCGAGGTCTTCCTCGGTCATGTGGGCGTAGGGGGTGAAGTGGCCCGACTTCCAGGCGCTGCACGAGGCGACGGCGAAGCGCAACGAGTCGACCGCGGCACCGGCCGCCGGCGCCGTGCGCGTCTGCCCCTCGGCGACGTGCGGACCGACCTGGAACCGGTAGCGGTAGCGGCTCGCCGGCTCGAGGCCGCTGACGTCGACATGGACCGAGTGTCCGTGCTCGACCGACGTGACGAAGGTGCCACTGGCCACGATGTCGTCGCCCCCAGCGGGGAACACCTGCCACACGACCGGCACCTCGTCGGCGTCGATGCCACCGTCGCCCGTCATGGGATCGAGGGCGAGGCGGGTCCAGATCACGACCGCGTCGGGGAGCGGGTCGCCCGAGGCGACGCCGAACACGAACGGATCGGTGGCGAGAACCGGTGTGGGTGGGAGCGAGGTCGCCGTCGTCGTGGTGGTCGTGGTCGTGGTGGGGGTCGTCGGTGATGCCGTCGTGGTTGTGGACGACGACGTCGCGGCCGACTGGTCGTCGCTGCCCTCGCTCGCGCACGCGGCGGCCACCAGCCCAGCGGACGCAGCGAGGAACCCGCGGCGGGTGAGTGGGTCGTTGGAGGGGGACATGACACGGATGTTAGAAACAACGTATGACGACGATCCACTACGAAGCGGATGCCGACCGGGGAGTGCTCGCCGATCAGACGGTCGCCCGAACCCTCGCGATCGCGCAGGTGGACGCATGAGGATCACCGACGACACGACGGCCGTGATCATCGGCGGGGGCGGTGGGGTCGGCCGCGGCATCGCGCTGGGGCTCGCGGCCAAGGGCGCCCGTACAGTGATCGCCGACATCGACGGCGACACCGCCGCGGCCGTGGCCGATGAGCTCAGCTGGCTCGGGCATCGTTCGGTCGCCGCCACCGTCGACGCGACCGACACCGACTCGCTCATCGCCCTGGCCGACACCGCAGAGACGGCCTTCGGCGCGATCGACATCCTGTCGAACAATGTCGGCGTGGTGCACAGCGGTGAGCTGCTCGACGCTACGGAATCCGAGTGGGGATGGGTCATCGAGTTCAACCTGATGACGATCGTGCGGGCGTGTGCGGTGATCGCGCCTCGGATCCTGGCCCACGGCCGCGGCGGCCACATCGTCAACACCGCCTCGATGGCGGGATTGTGGGCGTCTCGTCCCGAGGAGGTGTCGGGCACTCACCTGGGTCTCTACACGACCACCAAGCACGCGGTCGTCGGCTACACCGAGACGCTCCGCGGTGAGCTGGCCGACGACGGGATCGGCGTCTCATGCCTCTGTCCGGGCACGGTGGACTCCAACCTGATGCAGACGTCGATGAAACACCGACCTGAGCGGTTCGGCGGATCGGTCGAGGTGGGGGCAACTCTCGGCGCGATGCCCTACGCGATGGCCCAGGAGGACGTCGGCCGGTTCGTCGTCGCCGGGATCGAGGACAACCGCACGCTGATCCTCACCCATCCCCGCGGCCGCCGTTTCGTGGACCAGCGCCACCAGACCCACATCGGGGACTTCGACTACTTCGCCGCCCTCGAGGACGAGATCAGGGGAGACGAGATCAAGGAAGAGCCGTCGTGACCGACCGCATCGACGTCGACCATCAGGACCGGGAGTGGGTGCGCAGCCGCCACGAGCGCTACGCGGTCCTCCGCACCGAATGCCCGGTGGTGTTCAACGAACACCACGGCGGCTTCTGGATGGTGACGAACTACGAGTCGGTCGCTGCAGTCGCTCGTGACAACGAGACCTTCGCGCACAAGTACGAGCCGGCGGCCGACGACGGCATCGCCTACCACGGGATCTGTGGGATCCCGCGGCCACCCCAGACCCCGCGCATGGGGGTGTCGGAGATCGACGGTCCGGCTCACGCCGATCTCCGGCGAGTCCTCAACCCGTTCATGGTCACGAAGGCCGTCGAGGCGAGTCGCGAGCGGATCGCCCATGTGTCGAGCTGGTTCCTCGACGAGATGATCGAGGCCGGCGAGGGCGACCTCATCCTCGATTACGCGACCCCGGTCCCCGGGGTGATGACCCTCGAGATGATGGGGATGCCGTCGACCAACTGGCGCTACTACGCCGACTTCTTCCACGCGACCTCGTCGTTCAAGCCCTCCGACAGGGAGTTCCAGGAGGCGGTGAGCCGGGTCGGCGACATGTGGGGTGAACTGGGCGAGTTCGCCCGGGCCCGCCGCGCCGACCCGGGCGACGACCTCACGTCGGCGATCGTGGCGAGCGAGATCGACGGCCGCCTGCTGACCGATGACGAGGTGGTCGGGATCCTCTGGAACCTCGTCGCCGGCGGTCTCGATACCACCACCTCACTCGTCGGTTGGGGTCTCCACCACCTCGGCACCAACCCGTCCGATCGGCAACGGTTGATCGACGACCCGACGGCCATCCCCGCGGCCGTCGAAGAGTTTCTGCGCTTCTACAGCCCGAGCGAATCGCTCACCCGGACGGCCACCAAGGACGTCGAGCTCGGCGGACGCTGGATCAAGCGGGGCGACGTCGTGTTCATCTCCTGGGTCAGCGCCAACCACGACGAGTCGATGTTCCCGCACGCCGACCGTGTCGACATCGAGCGTGCGGAGAACAAGCATCTCGCGTTCGGCCTGGGCGGCCATCGCTGCATCGGGTCGAGCATCGCCCGCGTCGAGTCGGAGCTGATGATCGCCGACGTGTTGGCCCGCATGCCCGACTACGAGATCGATGCCGACGGCTTCCGTCCCTATCCGGGGAACCTGTTGATGACGGGCGTGGTGACGATGCCGGTTAGGTTCTCGCCCGGAGTGCGGTCCGGTGTGGCCGACCCATTCAGCTGAAGCCAGACCCACACGACCAAGGAGACCGCCAGTGGCCTTCATGATGATGCGCCTCAACTTCGTGCATCCGGACCCCACCGACGCCGAGCAGATGAGCGATCGCTATCGGGCCGGGATCGATCTTGCCGAATACGCCGACAAGAACGGCTTCGCGATGGTCAGCACCGAGGAGCACACCGCCACCGAGATCGGCTGGAGTCCGACGCCGTTGCTGACGGCGGCGATGATTCTCAACCGCACGCAGAATCTCTCGGTCGCGATCACCGCATTGCTCGTGCCCCTGCACGACCCGGTTCGGCTCGCCCAGCAGATGGCGGTCATCGATCTGGTGAGCAAGGGCCGGCTGTCGATCACCACCGGCCTGGGGTACCGACCGGCCGAGTACGCGGCGTTGGGCAAGGAATGGAAGCGCCGGGGCAAGATCCTCGACCACTGTCTCGAGACCATGCTCAAGGTCTGGTCGGGTGAGGAGTTCGAGATCAACGGGGAGCCGATCAAGGTCGGACCGATGCCCTACACGCGACCCCACCCGATGGTCATGATCGGTGGCTCCGGCCCGGCCGCGGCCAGGCGCGCCGCCCGATTCGGCCTCCCGCTGCAGCTGCCCGCCCCCATTCCCGAGGTCGAGGCGCTCTACTACGAGGAGTGCGAGAAGCACGGCACCGCCGGGTTCTGCATCGCCCCCGAGAAGGTGGCCATGGTCCATGTGGTCGAGGACCCCGACAAGGCCTGGGCCGAACTCGGGCACCACTTCTGGCTCGAAGCATCGACCTACGACTCGTGGCAGACCCCCGACCAGACGTCGGCGGTGCACAGCCACGCGAGCAATGTCGACGAGCTCCGCGCCGAGGGCATCTACCAGTTCCTCTCGCCCGAGCAGGCCATCGACCGGATCCGCGAGACCGGTGCCTTGTCGCTGCACCCGCTCGTCGGCGGTATGCCGATCGAGTCGGCCTGGCAGTCGCTCGAGTTGACGGTCGACAAGGTGCTCCCGGCCGTAGCCGAGGGCTGAGGGAGGCCAGCGTGACCGATTGGCCCGCACTCGCCCAACGTGCCTCCCGGGCGTCGCACGATCTGATCGGTTGGATCTACTTCGATCCCGCCGGGCCGAAGAACTACGCCGAACTGGGCGTGCCCGACGGTCTCGGCTACTACGCCGCCACGCGGTTCGCGCCCCTGGCCGGCGCAGGCAACGACGCGGTCGCGGCCACCGCCTACTCCATCAACCCGCCGTTCATCGGGCTGGCGATGGACCTCCTCCGCGAGCACACCGACCCCGAGTCGGTCATGCAGATGCGCGACGCGATGGTGGTCCCGGGCCTCGATGCGATCTCGCCGTCGATCGCGGAAGGACTGGGCCGGTTCGCAGCCGACGCGTGGGATGTCGTCGACGGGTTGCGCCAGGGGGCCCGGGTGCTCTTTGCTGCTCACCGGGAGCGGACCGAGCGGCATGCCGGAAACCCGGCGCTGTCGGCCTGGCTCGCGTTCAACTGCCTCCGGGAGTGGCGAGGCGACACCCACTGGGCGCTGGTCGCCGCTGCCGACCTCAACGGTGCGGAGGTGGGTCTCCTCCACAACGTGATGGTCGAGTACGACGAGGCGGAGTGGATCGCCCGGAGCCGCGGCGCGAGCGACGAGGAGATCTCCGTCGGGTGGGAACGGCTCGAACGCAAGGGCTTCGCCGAAGGTCGCCGGTTCACCGAGGCCGCCCGCGTCGCCCGCAATCACCTCGAGGTGCGGACCGACGAGATCTGCGGCCAGGTGTGGGAGACCCTCGGCGAGGAGAGCACCATCGCGTTCTGTGAACTCCTCGAACCTCACCACGACGCCTTCCTCGCCCGAATCGACGAGTGGGCCGGTCCGAACTGGATGCCGGCGTCGCGTCACACGGCGCCGATCTCGCCCGAGTGACGGCGGATCGATTCGGCAACGGATGCCTGCGCGCCTACGGTCGCGGGCATGCAGAACGAGCTGACTGAACGTTTCGGTATCGAGTTCCCCATCTACGCCTTCACTCACTGCCGCGACGTGGTCGTCGCAGTGAGCAAGGCCGGCGGTCTCGGCGTGCTGGGCGCCGTCGGGTTCTCCGTCGAACAACTCCAGATCGAACTCGACTGGATCGACGAGCACATCGGCGACAAGCCCTACGGCGTCGACATCGTGTTGCCGGCCAAGTACGACGGCGCCGGAGAGATGGACCTCGACAAGCTGACCGGGCAGCTCCAGGACATGATCCCCGACGAGCACCGTGCGTTCGTGCGTCAGATCCTCGATGAGCACGACGTGCCCGACCTGCCGGCCGACGAGGAGCGGGGCTCCGGCCTCATGGGCTGGAACGCCGCCACCGCGGTGCCCCAGGTCGAGGAGATCCTGCGCCACCCCAACGTGGTGATGGTCGCCAACGCGCTCGGCACCCCGCCGCCCGATCTCGTGCAGCAGATCCAAGCCAGCGGCCGCGCCGTGGGCGCCCTGTGCGGCACGCCGGCCCAGGCCGGCCGCCACGCTGCTGCGGGTCTCGACTTCGTGATCGCCCAGGGCTACGAGGGCGGCGGCCACACCGGCGACATCGGTTCTGTCGTGCTCTGGCCCCAGGTGATCGACGAGGTCGCGCCGGTGCCCGTGCTCGCCGCCGGCGGGATCGGCAACGGCCGTCAGATGGCTGCAGCCCTCTCGATGGGTGCGGCCGGTGTGTGGACCGGCTCCTTGTGGCTGGCCGTCGAAGAAGCGGCGGCGTCGCCCGCGCAGATCGATTCCTACATGAACGCCACCAGCAAGGACACGGTGCGCAGCCGTTCCTACACGGGCAAGCCCTGCCGGATGCTGCGCAACGACTGGACCGAGGCCTGGGAACGCAGCGACACGCCCGACACGCTCGGCATGCCGTTGCAGATGATGGCGGTGCACGAGGCCATGACCCGCAGCGGTCGCTATCCCGACAAGGCCCAGGACGTGGCCTTCAACCCCGTGGGTCAGATCGTCGGGACCATGAACAAGGTGAAGCGCAGCGCTGACGTGATCTTCGAGATGGTCGAGGAGTGTGTCGACTCGCTCGAGCGCACGCGGCAGATGCTCAACGTCGAGTAGCCACGGTCGAGCAACCCTTCAGCTGAAGAGCGAACCGGCCAGCTCGGTCACGGCGGCCGGCGCCTTGTCGGGTGACCCGCAGTCGAAGGGCGGACTCGGGTCGTACTCGATGCCGAGCTGGATGGTCTGGGCGACCTCGTCGCCGGCGATGCGTGCGGCGAGCGTGAGCGCGAAGTCGATGCCGGCCGACACGCCCGCGCCCGTCACCACGTTGCCGTCGAACATCACCCGCTCGCGGACCGGTTCGGCGCCGTACGCGGGGAGGAGGTCGACCGCGCCCCAGTGGGTGGTGGCCCGCTTGCCGTCGAGCAGGCCTGCGGCTCCCAGGATCAGCGCGCCGGTGCAGACCGAGCAGACCCAGGTCGCGTCGGTCGTCACCGACCGGATCCAGTCGAGGGTCTCGGGGTCCTCCATCGCGGCGAAGGTGCCCGCCAGCCCGCCGGGCACCACGAGGACGTCGCAGTGATCGACGTCGGCCATGGCGTGGGTGGCGGTCAGGCCGAGCGCGCCGGTGTCGGCGGCGACCGGCCCGCCGTGCTTCGAGACACTGATCGCGTCGACCCCGGGGAGGCGTGACAGCACGTCGTGAGGGCCGATGATGTCGAGTGTGGTGAGACCCTCGTAGAGGAAGAAGACGATGCGCATCGGGCCATCGTCGCACGTCGGCCGATGCGACTACCGTTCGGGCATGCTGACCCACCTGCCCCCGACGGCGACCGGTCCCGAGATCGCCGAGGTGTTGCGGCGAGACGGCGGGGTGATCGTCGACGACCTCGCCGACGACGCACAACTCGATGCGTTCTTCGACGAGATGCGCCCGTGGACCGAACGGACCGGGGTCGGTCAGGACGACTTCACGGGCCGGAACACGCGACGAACCGGGGGCCTGCTTGCCCGCTCGACGGCCGCCCGAGACCTCGTCATGCACCCGACGGCGCTGGCGACCTGCGACGACTTCCTCGGCCATGTCACCAGCTACCAGCTGCACCTGACCCAGATCATCGACATCGGGCCCGGGTCGGTCGGCCAGCAGATCCACCGCGACCAGTGGGCGTTCGACTTCTTCCCCTTCCCGCAGGGATACGAAGTGCAGTGCAACACCATCTGGGCCGGCGACGACTTCACCGAGGCGAACGGGGCCACACGGGTGGTCGTCGGCAGCAACCGGGAACCCGACGGTCTCCAGTTCGACATCGACGCCAGCGTGCCCGCCGAGATGGGCCGGGGGTCGGTGCTCTTCTACAGCGGGTCGGTGTATCACGGCGGCGGACCCAACACGACCGACGCCCACCGCCGGGCGATCAACATCACCTACAACGTGAGCTTTCTCCGCCAGGAGGAGAACCAGTACCTGTCGGTGCCGTTGGAGGTCGCGGCGACGTTCCCCGAGCCCCTCCAGCGGTTGATGGGGTATCGCATGGGGGCCTATGCCCTCGGCTACATCGACGATCTGCGCGATCCGCTGGTGGTGCTCGATCCCGACAACCCGGCCCACTCGCTCGGCTCGTTCGGCACGCAGACCGAGGACGAGCTCCGGACCCGGGCGAGGATCGAGGGGTGAATCAGCGCGCCGCGTTGCGCACGGCGGCGATGAGGTCGCCGATCGCCGGTCGGTGATCGGGACCGTCGCCCCAGAAGCCCCACACCAGGCGACCCTCGCCGTCGATCACGAAGTCGCCGCCGAGCTGACGAGGGTCTTCGGTCGGCCGTCGCACACCGCCGATGCCGTCGCGACGGATCAGCTCGAGATAGCGCTTCGCCGCCCGCAGTCCCCAGACGCGGGCGACGCTGCCGCGCCCGAGACCGAAGGCCCGGTAGCCGTGGCGGTCGGGATCACGGAGCGCGACGAACCCGAGCGAGTGGCGCGACTGGTACTCGGCGAGCGACTCGGCGTCGGTGAAGGTCACGAGGGCGACGGTCGCCTCGCTCCCGAACTCGTCGATGCGGTCGCGCACGGCGCTCGCATGGTCGATGCAGGGCAGTCAATGGATGTGGCGATGGAACACCAGCACGACCACCGAGCCGCGTTGGTCGGTGAGCCGCCACGGGCGGCCCTCGGCGTCGAGGAACGTGACGTCGGGGGCGATGGCGCCGACGGCGGGAGCAGGCGGGATCACGCTGACCGGACTCCCTAGATGGCCCGGTCCTGGCCGGCCCAGTACGGGTCGCGCAGCTCCCGGACGTAGAGCTTGCCGTTGGGCTGGCGGGGCAGGGCCTCGTGGACGTCGAAGGATCGGGGGACCTTGTGGCGGCCGAGCCGCTCTCGGGCGAACTCGCGGATCGCCTCGACGGTGTGGTCGTCGCTGCCGGGCACGAGCTCGAGCGCGGCCTTGACCTGCTCGCCCCATTCCTCGTCGGGTATGCCGAAGACGGCGACGTCGACGACGGCGGGGTGGTCGAGCAGCACCTGCTCGACCTCGGTGGGGTAGATGTTGACCCCGCCACTGATGATCCTGTTGGTCGCCCGATCGGCGAGATGGACCCAGCCATCGGCATCAACGGAACCCATGTCGCCCAGTGAGAACACACCGGGCTCGAGGTACGAGGCGTCGGTCTTCTCGGGAGCGTTCCAGTACTCGAAGGGCCGGTCCTGGCCGGGGGTGTGGCAGTAGAGCGTGCCGACCTCTCCCGATGGAAGGCGTCGGCCGGTGTCGTCCACCGCGAAGACCTCGAAGCCCGTGACCGATCGGCCGACGGTGCCGGGGTTGCGCCGCCAGTCGTCGCTGTCGACCCGGGTGAACACGCCGGCCTCGGAAGTGCCCCAGTACTCGGTGAGGATGGGGCCGAACCACTCGATCATCGACTCCTTGACCGACCGCGAGATCGGTGCCGCCCCGTGGAGCACCATCGCCAAGCCGCTCGGATCGAACGATGCGCGACGCTCCTCGGGCAGCCGGAGCATGCGCACCATCATCGTGGGGACGAGATGGGTGCGACGGACGTCGAGCGATTCGACCAGGTCGAGGGTGCGCTCGGCGTCGAAACGGCGCATGAGGTGCAGGTGGGCGCCGTTGCAGAGATCGAAGAACCCGTAGCCGCCGACGGCTGCGTGATACGCCGGCCCGGTCACCAGCTGGGTGCCGTCGCCATCGAAACCGATCTGCATCCCGAGTCGTTGCTGGAGCGTCAGCATCTCACCGAGGGTCGGCGGGATCGCCCGCTTGACCCCCTTGGGATGCCCGGTGGTACCCGAGGTGTAGCTGAAGCGCGAGCCGGCCGGGCCGTCGAGCGGGAAGGGCTCGGGAGACGCCGTCTCGATGAGCGCGTCGAGTTCGGGGCCGATCGTGACGCGGGCGAGGTCGTCGGGGACGAGATGGACCAGTTCGGGTTCGACGAGCACGACTCGCGCGTCGGCGTCGCGCAGGACGTAGTCGACCTCGTGGGGGGCGAGCAGGCCGTTCACCGGCACGAACCACACGCCGCTGAGCACCGCGGCGAGATAGATCTCGAAGACCTCGACCCGATTGTCGGTCAGCAGGGCGACATGGCCACCGACGCCCACTCCGAGGTCGTCGCGCAACGCGTGGCCGAGTCGCGTCGCTCGGTCGACGAGCTCGGCGCGGGTGCGGCGCCCGCCGAGGTCGTCGGTCAGGGCCAGGGCAGCGGGGTCGGTCACCGCGAGGTCGAGGATCATCGCGTCAGCCGCCGGTGGTCGACCAGTGCCAGGGCTCGCTCGGCAGGTTGTAGAGCCCGTAGGCCGGCGCGACCTCCGACATCACCCGAAACACGTCGGTGTTGCGGCTGCGGATGATGGAGCCGCCGTAGGTGAAGTCGATCGCCAGCCCGCGCTCGTGGGCCGACCGGCCCGGCCGGGCCGTGGGCGGGCGGCACTGGGACGCGGGCATCTCCCAGATGGCGTAGTCGGACGTGCCGCAGTGGGCTCGGCGGAGGCGGATCTGGGAGTCGGAGCTGCGATAGCCGCCGCCACCCAGTGGGTAGCCGCGCGCCTCCATCGCGGCGAGGAATCCCTCGAGGTTCTCGGCGAGCGCCACGTTGACCACGATGCCGCGCACGGTCGCGAGCTCGACGGGCGCGTTGTCGGGGATGGTGACCGTACGGTTGCTGCGATTCCGGGTGGCGATGGCGTCGGCGATGCGCTGCTCCTCGGCCTTGATCTCGGCGGCGAGGTCGGCGTCGAGGGCCTCGAGCGACTGGACCTCGGCCAGTCGGGCATCGAGTCGATCCTCGACGTCGGCGAGGATCTGCTCTTCGCGCAGCAGGGCGGCGTCGAGCTCGCTCACGCGGCGGGCGACCTCGGCCTCTTCAGCGGCCCGCTCGATCGTGATGGCCGCGGCGTCGTCTCGTTCGCGTTCGAGGGCCGAGCCGATCCGGCGCAGTTCGTCGATGAGGTCGGCGGTGTCGCCGGTGCCGAACTCGATGAGCGACTCGGTGCGGGCGTACTGCCACGGGTTCGCGTCGAGTGCGCCCTGGTCGCTGTTGGGGCCCTGGTGCCCGATGAACGCCTCGACGGCCGACCGTTCGAGCAGCGAACGGGTGGCCGACATCTGATCCTCGAGCGCGGTGATTGCGGCTTCGGCGGAGGCCTCGGCGGCTTCGGCGGCGGCGACGCGCCGCTGGGCGGCCTCGAGCGCCGACTGTTGGGCGTCGACCGCAGCCCGCAGGGCATCGAGTGCAGCGGTGAGTTCCTCGATGTCGTCGGTGAGGGCGTCGACCTCGCCGGCCAGCTCGGCGGCGTCCTCCTGCACCTCGCGGCGTTGCTCCCGCAGGTCCTCGGGCGACTCCTGGGCCGACGCCAGGGTCGCCGCGATCACCAGCGCGCCCAGAAGGCCCAGGAGTATCGCGTTGCCGCGGCGGAGAGGTCGAAGAAGGTGACGCATGCGTGAGGTGGGAGCGGGAGGTGACCGGTTCGTCACACAATCGCAAAGAATGAACGGTACCAGCGGGCCCCGGTCTCCGTCGTCTCGCGCGCCCCTCTCCCGGGGCCTGTCGTCAGTCGTTCTTCATGGTCTGGCCGCCGTCGACCGGGATGACCGCCCCGGTCACATAGCTCGATGCCGGCAGCGCCAGGTTGAGCACCATGTGGGCGACCTCCTCGGGGTCGCCATAGCGACGCAGCGCGGTGCGGCGGCGGGCGAACGTGTCGCGGTGTTCGGCCGGGATGAGCTCGGTCATGCCAGTGAGGATGGGCCCGGGGCACACCGCGTTGACGGTGATGCCGTCGGGGGCCAGGGCGAGCGCCATCGCGCGGGTCAGACCGATGACGCCGTGCTTGGCCGTGGTGTACTGCATCGAACCGCGCGATGCGCCGAGACCCTCCGTCGAGGAGATGTTGATGATCCGGCCCTCCCCGTCGGCCCGTAGGTCGTCGAGGCAGGCGCGGATGAGTCGCTGGTGGGGAGTGAGCAGCACGTCGAGGGCGAACTGGAATCGTTCGTCGAAGGCCTCGTCGTCGACCGCGGAACCCACGGCCACGCCGGCATTGTTGACGAGAATGCCGATCGGTCCGAGTTCGTCACGGATCCGCGCCGTCACCGAGGAGATCGCATCGGCATCGGTGACGTCGAGGACATAGCCGCGGGCGGTGCCGCCGGCCTCGGTGATCTCCGCGACGACCGCATCGACGGCGTCGGCGGCCAGATCGGTCACGGCGACCTTCGCGCCCTCGTCGGCGAACAGGTGGGCTTCGGCCCGACCCATGCCGGACGCGGCGCCCGTGATCAGGACGACCTTGTCGGCGACGGATCGGCTTCGAGTGCTGAGGCGGGGCATGGCGGCTCCTGTCGCGGGCCCTCCTGGCGCCCCGGTCAGCGCCAGTCGAGGTGGAAGCGGATCTCGTGACGGTAGCGCTCGCCGGGTCGGAGCACCGCCGACGGCGCCCAGTCGAGGTTGGGCGCGTCCGGAACCCGCTGGGGTTCGAGGCAGAGCGCGGCGAACGGATCGTGGCGGCGGCCGTCGGCCCCTGGGCCACCCCCGAGAAACGCGCCGGTGTAGAGCTGGATCGCCGGGTGGTCGCTCCACACTTCGAGGGTGCGCCCGCTCGGGTGGCTCACCCGCGCGTGGCGGCGCAGGCCGTCGCCTTCGACCATGAAACAGTGATCGAACCCGTTGGGAAGGGCGAAACCGAGTCGATCCGACAGGGTGACCGGCTGTCGGAGATCGAACGGGGTGCCGTCGACCGGTTCGGGGGGTCCGGCGGGAAGGGTGGCCTCGTCGATCGGCACCACGGTCTCGGCCGCCAGCATCACGGCATGACGGCCGATGTCGTCCTCGCCCGGTCCGCCGAGGTTCCAGTAGGCGTGGTTGGTCATCGAGACCACGGTCGGCGCGTCGGTGGTCGCTTCGTAGGTGACATGGATCGTGTGGTCCTCGAGCCGGTAGGTCGCCTGTACGTCGAGGGTGCCGGGGAAGCCGTTCTCGCCGGCCGGACTGGTCCGCCGGAACACCACTTGGTCCGCGGTGGCTTCGGCCTCCCAGACGACATGCGAGAACCCCGGCGATCCGCCGTGGAGCTGGTTGTCGCCCTCGTTCGCGTCGACGGCGTAGGTGATCCCGTCGAGAGGGAACTGGGCGGCCCGCAGTCGGTTGGCGTAGCGCCCGACGGTCGCGCCGAGGTAGGGATTGCTTACCGGGTCCTCGCGGTCGGCGAGCCCGTCGAGGTCGAGCAGGAGTGGGACCGCCTCGCCGTCGTCGCCGGGCACCTCGACGCGGGCGAGGGTCGCGCCCAGGTCGAGCAGCTCGATCGCGAGGCCGGACGGGGCCTCGAGCCGATGTCGCCGCACCGTCGTCGCCGCCTGCAGCGAGTTGCCCGTGGTCATTCCGTACACCGTCGTCACGAGCACTACCGTACGGGCTCGCGTCGATCGGAGATGCCGCATGACCACACCCGCTCAACTCGCAGACCGGCTCGTTGTCCTCACCGAATCCGTTCTCGCCGACCTCGAGACCCACCACGCGCCGCGACTCGAGCTCCCGCTGGTGTTCGGGGGATACCCGGTGGGGCCCGACGCCCGAGCCGATCTCGCCTTCACGCTCGGATTGCTCCACAGCCAAGGGGTCGAGCAGGTGGCCGGTGTCGATTGTGCGACCTCGGCGCTCGAGATCGTGCGCCGTCTGGACGGGCCGGCGACCCACAGCTTCTATTCGTATCGTGCCGCCGAGACCGTGACGCGCCTCGGTGGGCTCGACGAGAATCCTCGCCTCGAGCATTGGCGCGAGGCCGATCATGTCAACGTCGAGTCGGCGATCGACTCGACGTCGATGCTGTCCATGCTCGACGAGGGAAAGCTCCCCAACAACTTCGCCGTCGTGCTCACCCGCTGCGAGATCGCCCGTCGGGCGCTCGGTCGCCTGCCGGCCGACAACCGGCTCGAGGAGCTGCTCGACCGGCTCCGGTCGTTGTTCGGCGGCCTGCCCTACGGATGGTGGGACGACTTCGGTGGGGCCAACTACGACATGTACACGCCCGACGTGTATCTGTTCGCCGAGCCGTTCGCCGACGAACTCGGCGACAGTTGGGCGTCGGGTCTCGATCGGGTGCTCGACGACCTGGCCGATCTCGCCACGCCCGGTGGCGCGGTGTCGTGGGGTCGCTCGACGGGCGCCCTCGGCGTGGTGATGAACGTCGAGCTCGGTGCGACCGCAGCCGGCCGGGTGCTCGGTTCCGACGTGGCCGGCTGGCTCGGCAAGGCCGAGCTGGCCACGACCGCGCTCGAGGGATGGTTCTCACGAGGTGTGGTGACCGCTCACCAGCATCGGATGACGATGGGCTACCGCGGTCCCGAGCGGCGACTCCAGATGACGCTCGATCTGCTCGGCAAGCTGCTCCAGGCGGCCCATGAGCTGCGGGCGGCGGCGCAACTCGAGGCTGCCACTCCCGCCGACAGCTTCTCGGCGGTCGACCGGCTGGTCGCGTTCGAGGACGAGCGCAGCGCCGCAGCCTGGGTCCATCGCGGTGGCGGTCTCGACTTCGTCATGCCGTTCGTCGGTGGCTTGTGGGGCGACTACACGCCGTCGCCTCGGTGGCCGGGGCGGTTCGAGACCGCGGTGGAGTCGGCCCGCCACGTCGGCTGGCTCCCGTTGGTCCACGCCGATGGTGTGGTGCGGACGGTGAACGGCGTCCCCTCGGCCTTGTCGCACGACGACGGCACGGTGACGGTCTCCCACGACTACTTCTCGACGCTCGACTTCGGCGCGGGCGACGACGCCAAGGTGCCGATCCAGGGAAGCCGGACGGCGACCTACCGAGTCGAGGGGCGTTCGCTGGTGATCGAGGACTCGATCACGCTCGACCGCGAGCCGGGCACCATCGATGCGGTGGTCGTCGACATCCCCGAGGTCGAGGGTCAGCCGTTGACGGTCGAGTTCGAGACCAGCCACGCCCACACGGCCACGACGGTCGACGTGCGCGGGATGCAGCAACACCGGTCGTTCTGGAACGAGCATCGGCGCCTGCACGAGCTGGTGCTCGAACCGGCCCGAGTGCTCGATTACCGGGTCCGGGTGACGCCTCCGCTGCGGGTCGCGAGCACGGCTCACGGGCACTGGTACGACCAGAGCCTGTGGGGGCCGCTCGGGGACCGTGTCGTCGAGTCGGCGGCCGTCCTGCACGACCCCGCCATGATGTCGGCCTTCGATGTCGCCCACATCCACTGGCCGGAGTGGACGAGCGGCCTCCGACCGGAGGACGCTCGCCGCACGATCGCGTCGTTGCGGGCCGCGGGGGTCACGATCTTCTGGACCCAGCACAACCGGGTGCCCCACGCCGCCCAGGACGCCACCGAGATCTACGAGATCTGGGCGTCCGAGGCCGACGTGGTCGTCCACCACAGCGACTACGGCCGAGCGGTGATGGAGGATGCCTACACCTATGGCGCGCACACCGTGCACGCCGTCATCCCCCACGGGCACTGGGGCCACATGCTTGAGCCGATGCGACCCGCCGGTGGTCGCGCCGAGGCCGAGGCGGCACTGGGCATGTCGCCGGCCGGCCTTCGCCTCGGGCTCGTCGGTGCACCCCGTGTGCAGAAGGACACCCAGCTCGTGATCGACGCCGTGCACGCGAGCGAGCGTGACGACATCGAGCTGTGGTGCTGGTCTCTGCGTGACGAGGAGGTGCCCGACGATCCGAGGATCCACGCGTTCGAGTACTCGATGACCGAGCACCACGTCTACGCCAAACGGCTCTACACCCTCGACGCGCTCGTCCTGCCGTTCACCGAGGGGATGCTGACCACGGGCACGATCGGCGACGCGATCGGCGTCGGCATACCCGCGCTCTGCTCGTCGTGGGGATACCTCCGCGAGGCGATGGGTGACGCCGGCATCTACTACGGCGACACCCGGGAGGACCTCACCGCCTGCGTCGACGGGTTGACGTCCGAGGTCCTCGACGCGGCGCGCGCGGCGATCCCGGGGCGTCAGGAGGCGCTCGACTGGCGTCCGATCGCCGAGGCGACGTTCTCCCTCGTCGACGGCGTCGTCGGCTCCCGCTGACGGAGTTTCGGTCGGAGCGCCCGGGGGGGATAGCGTCGCCGCCATGGAACTTGGATTCACGTGGGGCTACTGGACGCAGGCGATGCCCGAGAACTTCCTCGAGTTGAGCAAGATCGCAGAGGACGCCGGGTTCGACTGCATCTGGTCGGCCGAGTCGTGGGGGTCGGATGCCTTCTCGCCGCTCGCGTACATCGCGGCCCACACCGACCGGATCAAGCTGGGTACGGGTGTGGTGCAGCTCTCGGCTCGCACGGCCGCGGCGACGGCGATGCACGCCATCACCCTCGACCATCTCTCGGGCGGTCGACTGATCCTCGGCCTCGGCGTGTCGGGGCCCCAGGTCGTCGAGGGGTGGTACGGCATGCCCTCTCGGAAGCCTCTGGCCCGCACCCGCGAATACGTCGAGGTCCTCCGCACCATCTTCCGGCGCGAGGGTCCGGTCGAGTTCCAGGGCGACCACATCCAGATGCCCTACACGGGCGAAGGTGCCGAGGGCCTCGGCAAACCGCTCAAGGTGATGACCCATCCGCTGCGCGAGATCCCGATCTGGATCGGCGCGGAGGGCCCGAAGAACGTCACCCAGACCGCGGAGATCGCCGATGGTTGGCTGCCGCTCTACTACTCGCCGTTCCGACCCGAGGTCTACGCCGATCAACTGGCGGGGGCGAGCGACGACTTCGAGATCGCGGTCAACGTCTCGATGAAGGTCACCGACGACATCGAGGCGGCGCTCTACGGCACGAAGGCATCGCTCGGGTTCTACATCGGCGGCATGGGAGCCAAGGGGCAGAACTACCACACCAAGCTGATGGCGCGGATGGGCTACGAGGAGGAGGCCTACAAGATCCAGGACCTCTTCTTCGAGGGGAAGCGCGACGAGGCCATCGCCACGGTGCCCACGGAGTTCGCCGACGAGATCTCGTTGGTCGGTCCGGTGGAGCGCATTCGCGAACGCCTCCAGGCCTGGCAGGAGAGCCCCGTGACGATGCTCAACGTCAGCGCTCGCACCGAAGAAGAGATCAGGCTGCTCGCCGACGTCGTGAAGGGCTAGGCGTTCACTTTCGCCACGGAGCGATCCACTGGTAGCGGGTCGACGACGACAGCTCGCCGAGTTCGGGCACACCGTGTGAGCCACCCAGGAACACCGCCAGCGACCGTTGCGCGTGGGTGGGTATGTTGACGATCGTGACGTCGTAGCCGTCGCCGGTGAGATCGTCGATCGTCTCGGAGAGGGTCGAGGCTCCGCTGTAGTCGAGCCGGCCACAGTTGGCGAAGTCGATCCGGATCTCCGTGGCGTCGGGGTGTTCGCGCACGGCCGCGCGGAAGGCGTCCTCGAGCGCGGGGGTCGAGGCGAACCACACCACGCCGGTCGGCCTGATCACGATGGTGTCGCCCTCGAGCTCGTGGACGTGGTCGACGCGCATCTCGCGGTAGAGATGGAAGCCGATCGCGAGGGCGACGCCGAGCAGCACGCCCCGCTCGACGTTGGGGGAGAAGGCGAGCGTGGCGACGAAGGTGCCCGTGGCGATCGCGGCCTGGGGGGCGCTCTGGCGCCACATCCTGATGATCGGTGCGGGCTGGATCAGTCGGAAGACGGCGGTGAAGACCACAGCGCCGAGCACGGCGCGGGGCAGTGGTTCGAGGTTCGAGGCGAGGGGGAGGGCCGCGATGACCACCAGTCCGGTGATCGCCCCGGACCAGTTGCTGGTCGCGCCCGCGAACCGGTTGAGCGAACTGCGGGAGAACGAACCGCCGACCGGGAAGGCGCCCGAGATTGCCGACGTCATGTTGGCGATGCCGGAGCTGACGAGCTCACGGTTGGCGCTCCAGGGGATGCGGTCGGCGGCCGCGAACGTGCGGCTGATCGACGCCGGCTCGGCGAACCCGACGAGCGCAATGATGATGCCGGGGACGATCAGATCGGAGAACTTGCCGAACGGCAGGTCGAGGCTGAGCGAGAGGAAGTCGCCGGGGAGGGCGCCGATCGTCGGGCCGTCGTAGTCGGAGATCTCGCTCCATGCGGTGGCGCCGATGACCACGAGCAGCACTCCGGGGAAGAGGTTGTGGACCTTCCGCGCGCCGAGCACCACCACGATCGTGACGATCGTCAGCACGATCGCCACGACCGACCACTCGTCGGGATGCACGACGCTCCACCAGGCCCGTTCGAGCACACCGTCGGTCTCGGGCGACACGCCGAACATCGAGGGGAGTTGCGAGGAGACGATCAGGATCGCCGCGCCCGTCGTGAAGCCCTGGAGGACGGGCTGGGACATGAGGTAGGCGACCGTGCCCATCCGCAACAGCCCGAGCAGCATCCGCGTGATGCCGACGATGAGGGCCAGCAGTGCCGCGGCTTTCACGTAGTCCTCGCTGCGCACCTCTTCGAGCCCCGACAGCGCGCCGAAGGTGAGGAGGGAGGTGAGCGCCACCGGGCCCGTCTGCAGGTAGGGCGACGACATGAACGGCGCGGCGACGAGGGGCGGGAGCGCAGCCGCGAACAGGCCGACATGGGGCGGGACACCGGCGATCTCCGCGTAGGCGAGCGACTGGGGAATGAGGACGAGCGCCACCGAGATGCCGGCGATGATGTCGCCGGGGTTGGGTCGGGGCGTCCCGAGTCGTTGCGGCGATGTCACCCCACGAGTGAACCACGTCGTGGCGCCGTTCACGGTCTTCCGGCCGAGCGGTCGACGCGGAGAAGCCATAATTGGCAAGGGTTTCATTGCGAAATCTCGGCTACCCTGGGCACTCATGCACGAGTCCTCCGGGATCGGTGACGCCCAGCGGCGCATCGTCGACCATCTGAAGCGGGCCGGGGCCAGTACGACGGCCGGCATCGCCGACGCGCTCGGGGTGACCACGCAGGCGGTTCGCCCCCAGCTCGTCGAACTCGAAGAGCGGGGACTCGTCAACGCGGAGACGCTCGTCACGGGCACGCGCGGCCGGCCGCCGGTGGGCTGGGCGCTGTCGCCGCTCGCCATCGATCTGTTTCCCGACCGCCACGGCGACCTGACCGTCGAGCTGCTCCGCACCATGCGCGAGGAGCTCGGCGACGAGGCGGTCGACCGGGTCCTGGCGACCAGGGATCGCACACAGCTCGCCGACCTCGACGCCGCCATGGCCGATCTCGATACCGACGACGTGGAGTCACGGGTCGCGGTGCTCGCCGAACAACGGACCCGACAGGGATACATGGCCGAGGTCAGTGTCGATGGCGACGCGTTGGTCCTGACCGAGCATCACTGTCCGGTGTGCGCCGCGGCAACCGAGTGTCAGAGCCTCTGCCGCAACGAACTCGAACTCTTCCGGGCCGCGAGCGGCGATGCCGCAGAGGTCGAGCGCAGCGCTCATCTGCTGTCCGGGGATCAACGATGCGTCTACCGCATCCGGGCTCGCTCCCGGGCGTGACCCGCCAGTTTCGGCCCTCGTGACGCTCATCGACCTCCTCGCCGAACGGGGCACGACCACGCGGAGAAAGTCCGGGGCCATCCTCTTCCACGAGGGTGAACCGGCCTCGTCGGTCTACGGCCTCGTGGGCGGTCGAGTGCGGATCGAGGTCAACACCCCGACCGGTGGACGATTGGTGCTCGCCGTGAAGGAGGCCGGTGATCTGGTCGGCGAGTTGGGCGCGCTCGACGGCCGGCCGCGATCGGCGACCGCCGTCGCAATGGAAGCCGTGGAGCTGGTGCAACTGGGGGTCGACGGATTCCTCGCGGCGTTGGAGGCGCAGCCGCAGCACGCCGTGGCCCTCCTGCAGCGGGTCAGCCGCGATCTCCGCGACTCGGTCGACCGCACGACGGCGCGGGCCAGCGCCGATACCACCCAACGACTCGCGATGTTGCTGACCGATCTGGCCGACCGCTACGGCGAACACACCGGTGAGGTGGTCGAGATCGACCTCTCGTTGACCCAGGACGACGTGGCCGGGTGGATCGGCGCGACCCGCGAGGCCACCGCCCGCTCGCTGCGAACCCTGCGCGACGACGGCTGCGTGGCGACCGCTCGTCGTCGGATCAGCGTCGTCGACCTGGCCGCGCTGCGCGACGCCGCGAGGGGATGATGTCATGAGCCGTTGGGCCGAACGAGACGATGTCCAACGCGGCGCCGGCTACGACGAGCGGTGGCGGGCGCTGGCCGAGGCCGGCGAGTCGATCCACGGCGAAGCCGACCTGGTGATGGGCCTGCTCGCCGAACTCGAGATGGATCGACCGGGTCGCGTGCTCGACGCCGGATGCGGGACCGGTCGCGTGGCCATCGAGCTGGCCGCCCGCGGTGTCGACGTGGTCGGTGTCGACCTCGACACGCCGATGCTCGACGAGGCCCGACGCAAGGCCCCCGACCTGTCGTGGGTGCTCGCCGATCTGACCGCCGCCCGCGCCGGTGACGACTTCGACGTGGTGGTGATGGCCGGCAACGTCATGATCTTCGTGAGCCCGGGCACCGAGGCCGTCGTGGTCGCCAACATGGCCGCGCACCTCCGCCCCGGTGGCGTGCTCGTCGCCGGCTTCCAGACCGGCGGCGCGCGTCTCTCGGCCGCGGCCTACGACCACCACTGCGCCGACGCCGGTCTCGTGGCGGTCGAGCGGTGGGCCACCTGGGACCGCGAACCGTTCGCCGGCGGCGACTACGTGGTCCTGGTGCACCGGAAGCCCTGACCCTGTTCGTCTGGGGTCTCGAGAACGTGGAAGGATCGGCACATGGAGCATTTCGCGGACCGCACGGCGGTCATCACCGGCGGAGCGAGCGGTATCGGGCTCGCCACCGCAGAGCGACTCGGCCGGGAGGGCATGAACCTCGTCATCGCCGACATCGAGGAACGGGTGCTCGAGACCGAAGTGGCCCGGTTGCAGGCCGACGGGTTCCGGGCGATCGGTGTCGTCACCGACACGGCCGACTATGAATCGGTCAAGGCGCTGGCGGCCCGCGTGGCCGACGAATTCGGCGATGTGCACTTCCTGTTCAACAACGCCGGCGTCGGGGGCGGCGGGCCGATGCTCGAGCCCGACGACATGGACATCTGGAACTGGACGCTCGGGGTCAACCTCTACGGAGTGGTGCACGGCATCAAGGCGTTCGGTGCCGCGATGGTCGCCCACGGTCACGACTGCCACATCGTGAACACGGCCTCGATGGCCGGGCTCCTGCCCACGCCGGGCCTCGGGGTCTACACCGCGTCGAAGTACGCCGTGGTCGCCATGAGCGAGACGCTCGCGCTGGAGACCGCCGACACCAACCTCGGCGTCTCGGTGTTGTGCCCGGGATTCGTGCGTACGGGCATCGCCGAGAGCGACCGAAATCTTCCCGAGCACATGGCTGCCAATCTCGAGGAGCCCACGGCGGAGGGCGAGATGATGCGCGCCATGGTCCGCGATCTGGTGAGCGGTGGGATCCCGCCGACCGAGGTGGCCGAGCGTGTGCTCGATGCGGTTCGGCACGATCGCTTCTACATCCTTCCCCACCCCCAGTACGGCACCCAGGTCGCGGCCCGTGGGGTTCGCATCGCCTCAGGCGACGCGCCGCTCAGCTGGGACATCTGAGCCTCGATGGCGGACTCGTCCGATCACGCGCTCGCCGCGCGCGTCGCCGCGGAGACGGGTGAGCTCCTCGTCCGGCTGCTCGAGAACCCCGATGCCAACGGCCGCGGGTGGCACTCGATCGAATACACCGGCGACCGGTCCGCCCATGAATTCATCATGCGCGAACTCGGCCGTGAGCGGCCCGACGACATCGTGTTGTCGGAGGAGGGGCGCGACGACCCCGCCCGGCTCGCATCGGAACGCGTGTGGATCGTCGACCCGCTCGACGGATCGAGCGACTTCGGCTGGAGCGACCACTGGTCGGTTCACGTCGCCCTCGTGGAGAACGGCAAGCCGACGGCCGGTGCTGTTGCCGTGCCCGGATGGGACACCACCTGGGCGACCGAACCGACCCCGCAACCGATCATGTCGCGGGTGGGGGAGCGTCCTCGGATCCTGGTGTCTCGTTCCCGCCGCCACATCGACGGCCGCCTGCTGTCGGAGGGCCTTGGGGCCGAGGTGATGGCCGTCGGCAGCGCCGGCGTGAAGGCCATGGCCGTGGTGCGAGGCGAGGTCGACGCCTACGTGCACGGTGGAGGGCTCTACGAGTGGGATTCGTGCGCGCCGGTGGCCGTGGCCGAAGCGGCGGGCCTCGTCGCCTGCCGGCTCGACGGCAGCGAACTCTGGTTCAACAAGGACGACCCCTGGTCGCCCGGCCTCGTGATCTGCAAGCCTGAGCTGGCGGAGGGGATCACGAGCGTGATGAGCAGCCGGAGGTGACGGAGATGGCAGAGAAACCGGTCAAGGTCCGCTACACGTCGCGTTCACTCGAGCGCCACGTCCGGGCCCCGCGCGACCACGCATGGAACGTCCTCCTCGAGACGATCGAGCAGTCGGCGGGCCCATACGTCGAGGTCGGCGATCCGGCCCCCCACGGGGTCGGATCCGTGCTGCACCTCCCGCTGGGCGAGGGTGCGCCGCTGGTCGAGACGGTGCAGTCGTTCGAGCCGCCGTGGCGGCGCAACTACCGGGTCGAGGGCGACATGCCGCTCGACTTCTACGAGGGAACGTTCCTCTTCCGCGACGACGGCGAAGAATGCCACCTCGCATGGGGTGTGGTCGTCGATCCCGAACCGAGCGAGGCGGGGCTGGAGTTCCTCGACCACGCGATGACGATCATCGGTGACTTCATGGATCGGGTCGTGGCGCGGGCCGAGCGCTGAGCACCGCCCGCGCTGCGTCGAGCGCGACCTCGGTCACGGCGAGACAGTGGTCGGTGGTGACGAGGCTTTCGGTGCCGTTGCGCACATCGTCGAGCAGGGTCGATGCCCACGAGAGTCCGTGGCCCGAGCAATCGATGCGTTCGGTCCCATCACCATCGATGACGATGAGATGGTCGGCGCCGGGCTCGCCGCCCGGGTCGGTGTTGGCCCGAACCTCGATCGTGCCGGTCTCGCCGGTGATCATCAGGCGCACGTCGCCCCAGCTCTCGAGCCCGTCGGGGGTCAGCCAGTCGACGCGGATGTAGGCCGAGCCGGACCCGCCCTCGAGGAGGAGCTCGCCCACCTGTTCGGGATGCGCCCGGTCGACCGCCGGCGTGGTGCGGGCGGCCACCACTGCGAGGTCGGTCGAGCCGAGCAGGCGGGCGGCGTGGTGGATCTGATGGCTGGCCAGGTCAGCCAGCATCGGGCCGGACCGGGCCGGATCGAAGAACCAGTCGGGTCGTGAGTCGCCCAGGCGGTGGGGTCCGAGCCCGAGGACGTGGCGGACGGTGCCGATCCGGCCGTCGGCGATGAGGGCGTCGGCATGGACGACGGCGCGGCTGGTGAGGTGTTCCGTGTAGGCGACCCACCACCGTCGCCCGGTCGTGGCCACGGCGCCCCGCACGCGGCCCAGCTGCTCGTCGTCCACCACGGCGGGTTTGGCGACGAGCACGTCGGCACCGGTCTCCAACCACTGCGTGGCGTGGTCGGCGCGAAGGCTCGGCACCGGCGCGATCACGACGAGGTCGGGCCGGGCCGCACGAAGGTCGTCGGGCGCGACGACCGGCACGTCGGGGAACACCAGCGCGAAGATACCGTCGTGGTCCCCGGGGGTGTCGACCCAGCCGACACACTCGGCCCCCGCCTCGAGGAGCCCGGCCGTGAGCACGATCGCATGAGGGTGGGCGACGCCGACGACACCGAAGCGAACGATCGAAGGATGATCTGGGTCGGCCACGGCGGGAACGGTAGCGTCCCCCGGGTCCTCGAGGTTGGTCGTCGAGGTTGGTCGTCGAGGGAGTGCGCATGTCGGATCCGATGAACGCGATCGAGCGGGTGGTCGCCACCGAGGAGATCCGTCGGCTGGCGTATCGCTACGCCGACGCCCTCGACCGTCGTGACCTCGACCAGCTCGTCGCGCTCTACCGACCCGACGCCCGGTTCGGTCCGCACGGCGAGGGTCCCGAGGCCTGCCGGGCGTTCTTCCGCGAGTCGTTGGCCGAGATCGGCATCTCGGTCCTGCTCGTGGCGAATCACCTGGTGGAGTTCGACGACGCCGACAACGCCACCGGCACCGTGTGGACTCACGGATTCATCGACGACCACGACGAAGGGTTCATCCAGCAACTGATCAAATACGACGACCGCTACGTCCGAGTCGACGGTGAATGGCGGTTCACCCGCCGCCGTCACTTCCTCTGGGCGGGCTGGAAACACGACGAACCGGCGCCGCTCGCCCAGGCGCCGGCGAACTGGCCCGAACGTCAGGTCGGGCTCGGGTCGATTCCCTACGACGATCCGGCGTGGCAGGAGTTCTGGCGCCGGCCCGACTGAGGCCGACTACGGCGGTTGGAGCTCCCAGCCGTCGGTGGCTCGCACGATGCGCCAGCCGAGGTCGTGGACGAGGTGATGGTGGTGCCCGCACAGGAGGACCAGGTTGGTGATGTCGGTCGGTCCTGCGCCGGGAGGTTGCCACGCCACGACGTGGTGGGCCTCGCATCGGGACGGATCGGCCGAACAGATCACGCATCCACCGTCGCGAGCGATGAGGCTGCGCCACTGAGCGTCGGTCGCGAGCCGCACCCTGCGGCCCATCCACAGCGGATCACCGGCTTGCGACAGAAGGAGCGCGTAGAGGTCGGATCCGCAGGCCAATCGTTCGACGATGGCATCCGGGAGCGGCCGACCGTCGGGCAGCCGCCCATCGACGATCGCACCGTCGGCCACGGTGGCCGTCAACAGCACCTGGTTTCGAACCGGCGGGCATCCGCCCGGCCGCGAAGCGCCGGTGAGCATCGCGGCAACGGCATCGGCCCGGCGCTGCTCCGGAGTCCGGACATCGCTGCCTTTGGCCCGCCCACCATCGGCGTGGAACAGCCGGTTGGTCTCGGCCGCGACCGCCTTGCGGATCTGTTCGCCGGTGACGGGATCGAATACACCGTGGACGACGGTCATCCCGTCGTCGTTGTCGAAGATCGACAGTCGCCTCGCTGCGACACGGCGTCGGTGCGTCGCTTCGACGTCGGTCGCGTCCTGCTGGCTCCGGACCCAGTCGCGAGCGTCTCTGGCGGCCATGTCGGCGGGGCGCCGCGTCACGCGATCGACCAGACCGGAGGCCTCGACCGCATCGGCAGAGGTCGCCTCCACGGCGCGACCCAGGAGATCGACGTGCTCAGCAGACAACGCACCCGAGGCGAGCCCGTCGGCGGCCGAGGGCAGCACCGTCAAGGTCTGCGCCCGGCGCGCCTTGCGGTCTGCCTCTCGTTGCGAACATCGGCTCGCTGAGCGGGCGACGGTCGATGCGGGTGCGCCCCGGTCGTCGAGTCGGTCGACGGCGGCGAGCACCCGCGCCTCGTACGCGTCGGCCGCGGCCTTCAGCCTGGAGACGGACGCCGCCGCGTCGCACAACCCCGGCCGGTCCAACTCCTCGACAGAGGAGACGCACAGCGTCGAAATCCAGTCCTCGAACACACGCACCTCCTCCAGCGCCCGACCGGGCGATCACATGGGGAAGTTCCGACTGAGGACCGAACTGACGGGCCCGGCGACCGATGAGACCACCCTACGAACGGGGTGTGACACCCGGTCGTTCCTGTTGTCGCCGCGCTGGCGCGAGTTGCGGCGCCGACACCGACTCCGGACCGATCGGCCCTAGCGTGACCCGCCATGCGCACCCGTCTCGCCGCCCTCCTCGTCATCGCCCTGCTCGTCGCCGCGTGTGGCGACGGCGACGGCGACGCGGAACCCGATGCCGACGCGTCGACGACCACGTCGACCGAAGCCGGAGCCGACGCGTCGACCTCCACGACCGAACCCGGCGTGGAGGTCGGACCCCCGACCACCCGTGGGCCGGCGCCGGTCGTCGATGTCGAGCCCGTCGGGTCTCTCGGGAGCATCTCGGTGCTCTCCGGAGAGCCGCCCTATCGAGGTGTGCTCGGCCAGGTCGACCCCGACCGCAACATCGTCGCCCCGGTGGCCCTTCCCCCCGACGCCGCAGCCGACGGGATCGCCCCGCTGACCGGGCTGCCGCTGGCCGACCCCGCGGTGGCCGATCGACCCGCGGTGATCGTCAAGATCGACAACACCAACCGGGGCCGTCCGCAGGAAGCACTGGCCCAGGCCGATCTCGTCTACGAGGAGATGATCGAAGGCGGGTTCACCCGGCTGGCGGTCGTGTACCACTCCAACGCGCCGCTGATGGGGCCGATTCGATCCGGCCGCACCACCGACATCGCCCTGATCGGCTCGCTCAACGAGCCCGTCTTCGCCTGGTCCGGGGCCAACCTCGTCCATGCCGCGCTGCTGCGTCGCCAGACGATGGTCGACCTGGGCGCGCAGAGCCGCAGCGAGTACTCCCGCGCCAGTGACCGGCCGGGTACCTACGACCTGATGAGCGAGGCCGAGACCCTGCTCGACATCGCCGTCGGGCGCGGTGACGGCGGCGCACCCCCGCCCCACTTCGAGTACCGCGACGAGACCATCGGCCTTCCCACCGACGCCCGGCCGGCGGCCACCGTCACGGTCGACTTCCCGTCGGTCACCGCCACGTGGGACTGGGACGCCGCCGCCGGCGGCTGGGCCCGCACCCAGGACGGCACCGAGCACGTCGACGCGCAGGGTGAGCGCGTGGTGGCGGCCAACGTCGTGATCGCCGAGGTGCGTCAGGTCGCGACCGGCTCGGTCGACACCGCCGGTGCGACCGTCTTCGAGCAGCAGTTCCTCGGCTCCGGTCGGGGCTGGGTGCTCACCGACGGCCATGTGGTCGAAGTCACCTGGACGAAGCCCAGCCTGCGCTCGGTCGCCACGTGGACCACCGCCGACGGCGTGCCCGTTGCTCTGACCCCCGGCATCACCTGGGTCGAGTTGGCCCCGGCGGAGAAGACGACGATCGGCTGAACGCCGAAAACGGGAGCGGGCGCCGCTCCGAAAGGAGCGGCGCCCGGTTCGCGTCTCGATCGACGGTCGCGTCAGAGCTTCTGGAGCAGGGTCCCGGTCCCGAGGCCGCCGCCGCAGCACATGGTGACGAGCCCGTATTCGATGTCGGAACGCTGCATCTCGTGCACGGCCTTCGTCATGAGGATCGAGCCGGTGCCGCCCAGCGGGTGACCGAGGCCGATGGCCCCGCCGTTGGGGTTGACGGTGTCCATGTTCGGGGAGAACTCCTTCTCCCAGGCGAGCACGACGGAGGCGAACGCCTCGTTGATCTCGACCACGCCGATGTCGTCCATCGTGAGACCGTTGTCGTCGAGCAGCTTCTTGGTCGCGTCGATCGGGCCGGTCAGCATCAGCACCGGGTCGGTGCCGACGAGACAGGTGTCGACGATCTTGGCCAGCGGCTTCAGTCCGAGCTCGTCGGCCTTCTCGCGGGTCATCATCAGCACGGCGCCGGCGCCGTCGCTGATCTGGCTCGAGGAACCGGCGGTGTGCACGCCGTCCTCGCGGGCGACGGCCTTCAGGTTGGCGAGGGCTTCGAGCGTGGTGTCGCGGATACCGCCGTCGGCGCTGACCGTGGTGGTCTCGCCGGTGGGCTTGCCCTCGTCGTCGAGCACGGGCACCTCAATGGGGACGACCTGGGTGCTGAACGCATCCTCGGCCCGGGCCTTCGCGGCGAGATCCTGGCTGCGCTTGCCGAACTCGTCGGCGTCCTGGCGGGTGATGCCCCACTGGTCGGCGATGCGTTCGGCGCCCTCGAACTGCGAGGTCCACTCGTAGTTCTCCCAGTAGCGCTGGTTGACGGGCACGCCGGTGGTGTCGGGGTCGGGGATCGTTGCGCCCATCTTGATCTGGCTCATCAGCTCGATGCCGCACGACAGCGCGGAGTCGACCACGCCGGACTTCACGAGCGAGTAGGCGAGGTTGGTGGCCTGCTGGCTCGAACCGCACTGGGCATCGACCGTGGTCGCCGCGACCTCGAGCGGGAGCCCGGCCGCGAGCCACGCATTGCGGGCCACGTTCATCGTCTGCATGCCGACCTGGCCGACGCAGCCGCCCACGACCTGGCCGACCTCGGACGGGTCCATGCCGGTGCGATCGAAGATGGCCTTCTGGACATCGCCCAGCAGGTTGATGCTGTGCATGGTGGACAGTTCGCCGTTGCGCTTCCCGATGGGGCTGCGCACGGCATCGACGATGACTACTTCACGTTCGCTCATGCCCCGAGCGTAACGGAAGTTAGCGATCGTTCACATTTCGCATGCGGCGGACGGTGCCGCCGATCCGGCCCGCATGAACGTTGCGGCGCCGCCGATCCCGGTCAGATACGCCCGACCGTGTGGTCGAGGAAGATCTCCAGCACCCGCTGATTGATCACCGTCTCGTCGAGGTTGTCGTCGGAACCCTCCACGAAGTCGAACCACGAGTACTCGCTCCCGGCGGCCTGGGCCCAGGCTTCGGCGATCAGGCGACCCTGGAACTCGGGATCGACCAGGGGGTCCAGTTCACCGTACGCCCAATAGGCGGGAGGTAGATCGTCGTGGAGATGGGTGGCGACGCTCGGGAGCTCGAGCTCGTCGACGGTGCACGGCAGGCACCCCGCGTGGGCGGTGGTCATCGCCTTGGCCCACGCGTTCTCGTGCGAATAGAGCTGCACGAGATCGGTCGGACCCACGGCGACCACGATGCCGGCCACACCCGAATCGTGCGCCGTCTGCGCCTCGCTCAGATCCGTCGGCTCGAACGACCCATCGGTCGCTCCGACGAAGGCGGCGAGGTGGCCGCCGGCCGACGTGCCGAAGAGCACGATCGAGTCGCCGTCGATCCGGCCGGTCTCCGCCGCGATCACCTTCAACTCCCGGACCGCTCGCTTCGTGTCGTGGATCGGTGCGGGGAACGGATGGGCGGGCGCCAGTCGGTACTCCACCGATGCCACGGCGTAGCCCCGCTCGAGATGACGCAACACGAGCTCGGGCACGAAGGAGCGGTCGCCGCCGACCCAGCCCCCGGAGTGCAGGAAGACGAGGACCGGGGCGTTCGCGGCGTCAGGCAGGTAGAGATCCATCCGATGGATGTCGTCGGGGCCATAGGGGACATCGCGAATGATCTCCGCGGCGGGCGAGGCCACGAAGCCCTCAGGGAGCACGTCGGCGTCGGGGTCGACGCGGAGGTCGCCTGGTCGGGGGTCGGGCACGACGAGGGCCGCTCCGGGAGTGCGGACACGAATGGGGTCGGCCGGTGGCGCGGTCGTGTCGGCGGGGAGGGGGTCGGCGATCCGTTCCACACCGAGGATGTCGGCGATCGCATCCGGTTCGGCGATCTCGGTCTCGGCCCCGACGGTTGCCGTCGCGCGCCCGGAGAACCCATCGGTCGCCAGTGCGCCGATCGTGGCGATCAACGCGATCACGAGCATGGTGGTCCGAATCCGATCACCGGGCTGGCGCACGAGCGCGCCGAAGGAACGAGTTGTGGAGATCTGCACCGTGTCCGCCTTGTGGTGGTGACCGGGAGCGTCCGCCGTCATCGAGTGGGGGTCTCTGGTTCCTATGACGAGATCGTCGGTCGTTTCGTTCCCGAGATCAGAGAATCCGCATACGAATCGGGGGCGCAGTGACGAGGTTCACAGCCGCTCACCATCGATGTGAACGCTCGCTAACTTCTCCGGTAGCGTCCGGACGATGGACTTCGATCTGCCGGCAGACGACGACCCCCGTCGCCTCGCGCTACGCGAGTGGCTCGACGCGAATCCGAGACCAACACCCGATCAGCTCCTCGAAGCCGGACTCATCGTCCCGCACTGGCCCCAGCCCTACGGTCTCGACGCCGAACCTCTCCACCAGCTGATCATCGATGAAGAGCTCCGGCGGGCCGAGGTGCGGCGTCCGGTCAACCCGATCGGTATCGGGTGGGCGGCGCCGACGATCCTGCTCGAGGGAACCGAGGAACAGAAGGCAAGGTATCTGCCGCCATTGCTGAAGGGGGAGCACTTCTGGTGCCAGCTCTTCAGTGAGCCGGACGCAGGCTCCGATCTCGCCAACCTGTCGACCCGTGCGGTGCGCGACGGCGACGAATACGTGGTCAACGGTTCGAAGATCTGGTCCAGCTACGGCCACTACGCCAAGTACGGCATCCTCATCGCCCGAACCGATCCGGATCGTCCCAAGCAGCGTGGCATCTCGTACTTCATCTGCCCGATGGACCAGCCCGGACTGACGATGCAGCCGATCATCGACATGACCACGGCGCACTCCTTCAACCAGGTCTTCTTCGACGACATGCGGTTGCCGGTCGAGAACCTCGTGGGCGTCGAGAACGACGGTTGGCGCCTCGCCAAGATGACCCTCGCCAACGAGCGGGTGTCGCTCTCCTCGGCCGGTTCGCTCTGGGGTGCCGGGCCCAGCGCCGCCGACCTGATCGATCTGCTCAGGGCCGGTGGCGGTGTCGCCGACCCCGTGCTGCGGCAGCGGGTCGCTCGTCTCCACGGTGACGCCGAGGTGCTCCGGCTCAACCGACTCCGCACCCTCAGCAGCAAACTCAAGGGGAAGACGCCGGGTCCCGAGGCGTCGATCCAGAAGGTCATGGCCGACGAACACGGCCAGGACGTGATGGAACTCGGCAAGGATCTCGCCGGCCCCGCCGGGATGATCGCGGGGTCGGGGCCGACCGGCAGCCTCCCGAGCCGCGCCAGTAGCGGCGCCACGGAGATCAACAGCGAGGCGACGTTCCCCGACGTCGACCGGGTGTGGCACTACGGCTGGCAATTCGCCCCTGCGCTCACGCTCGGCGGCGGCACGTTCGCCGTGCAGCGCAACATCATCGCCGAATCGGTGCTGGGCCTCCCCAAGGAACCCGACGCCGAAACAGGACTCACCTGGGCGGAAGCCCAGAGAAAGCGGGCATAGCCATGCGCAACGACGTGACCGAGATGCTCGACATCGAGTTCCCCATCTTCGCCTTCAGCCACTGCCGCGACGTGGTCGCCGCCGTGTCGAAGGCCGGAGGGCTCGGAGTGCTCGGTGCGGTCGCCCACAGCCCCGAAGGGCTGGACGTGGACCTGCAATGGATCGAGGACGAGATCGGCGACAAGCCCTACGGCGTCGACCTGATCATCCCCGCCAAGTACGCAGGCGACGAGGACGGCGGCTACACCCTCGACGACCTGGTCAAGCTGATCCCGGCAGAACACCGCGAGTTCATCGACGACATCCTCGCCCGCTACGACGTGCCCCCCATGCCCGAGGAGAACGCCGGTCGGCGGGGCCTCGATCGTGACGGCGCGGCGCCGTTCTCGGCCAACGCCGCCGGCCCTCAGATCGATGTCGCGCTGGCCCACAAGACGGCCTTCGTCGCCAACGCCCTCGGGCCGCCGCCCCAGCACATGATCGACGCGGTGAAGGGCGCCGGACGCCTCACCGGCGCGCTGGCCGGACGACCGTCCCACGCCGAAGCCCACGAACGAGCCGGTGTCGACATCATCATCGCCCAGGGGTCGGAGGCCGGAGGCCACACCGGCGAGATCGGCACGATGGTCCTCATTCCCGAGATCGTCGACGCGACCTCGCGGCCGGTGCTCGGCGCCGGCGGCATCGGCCGGGGGCGGCAGATGGCGGCGGCGATGGCACTGGGCGCCCAGGGCGTGTGGTGCGGGTCGGTCTGGCTCACCACCGACGAGGCCGAGACCCATCCGGTCGTGAAGGAGAAGTTCCTGGCCGCGACCTCGGCCGACACCATCCGTTCGCGGTCGCTCACCGGCAAGCACGCTCGCATGCTGAAGTCGGCCTGGACGGAGGAATGGGAGCGCGACGACACACCCGATCCGCTGGGCATGCCGCTCCAGCCGATCCTGACCGCGCAGGCGCAGCGCCGGATCGATCGCGCCTCGCACAACGCGGGGTCGGGCGCGGAGAAGCTGGCCAACTATTTCGTCGGGCAGATCGTCGGCAACATGAACCAGCGCCAGTCGGCCACCGCCGTGGTCATGGAGATGGTCGAGGAGTTCATCGAGGCCGTCGAAGGACTCAAGGGCTACCTCGACTACTGAGAGCGTGGGAGTCGGCGGCGACCGGCAAGGCCGTAGGCGACCACGCCGGGGAGCGCCGCCGCGGTCACGCCCACGATGAGCACCAACGGCGCCGCGTTCTCGCCACAGTCGTTGGTGGGACTGCTCCCCATGCAGGAGAAGGCGATGGCGACGAAGCCGGCGAAGACGCCCACCGCGACCGTGCTGAGCCAACCGATCCATCCGAGCACGCCGTAGATCCAGCGGTGCGACCGTTCGCGAGCGGTGGCCGATGCGGCGATGCCCGCCAACGACAGCAGCGGGATGGCGAGGAGCAGAAGCGGGACGAGGTCGGTCGAGTTCACGGTTCCCACAGTGGTGAGGGCGGCACTCGGGCGGAATCCGGGGAATCCCCCAATGACGGCTGGGGACGGCATCACGTCGCTGTGCCACGATGATCGGATGACCGACATCGCTGATCGCACCGTCTTTCGCACCTGTCCGCTCTGCGAGGCCACCTGCGGTCTGGAGATCGAGATCGAGGGCGGCGCCGTCAAACGGATCCGCGGCGACCGCGACGACGTGTTCTCCCATGGCTTCATCTGTCCGAAGGGCTCGACGCTCAAGCACCTCCACGAAGACCCCGACCGGCTGCGCAAGCCACTGGTCCGTCGCGGGTTCGACGACTCCGGTGCGCCGATCTTCGAAGAGGTCGGTTGGGCGGAGGCCTACGCCGAGGCCGACCGGGTGCTGCGCGAGGTTCGCGAAGCCCACGGCAACGAAGCCGTCGGCATGTACCTCGGCAACCCGGGCGCCCACGTGCTCGGCGCTGCGACCCACACCCGGCACCTGATCAAGGGGCTCGGCGCCGGGGCCGTGTTCTCGGCGAGCACGGTCGACCAGATGCCGCGCCATGTGGCGTCGGGTTATCTCTACGGCAGTGGCGGCTCGATGCCGGTGCCCGACATCGACCGGACCGACCTGTTCGTGTGCATCGGGGCCAACCCGTACGCGTCCAACGGCAGCATCGCGACCGCGCCCGACTTCCCCGGACGGATCGAAGCGGTCCAGGAACGCGGCGGCCGGGTGATCGTGATCGATCCGCGCCGCTCGCGCACGGCCGAACAGGCCGATCTCCACCTCTCGATCAAGCCGGGGACCGACGCGGTGCTGCTGGCTGCCGTCGTCCGCCGTCTGCTGGAGACGGGGCACGTCGGCCGCGGTCATGTCGCCGACTTGCTCGACGGGGTCGACGAGCTGCGGGCCGCGGTCGACTCGTTCACCGCCGACGTCGCCGCCGAAGCCACCGGCATCGCCGCCACGGCCATCGAGGCACTGGCCGACGAGATCGGCGCGGCCGGGAGTGCGGCCGTCTACGGCCGCATCGGCACCTGCACGGTCGAGTTCGGCACCCTCACCACGTGGCTGCTCGACGTGATCGCCCTCCTCACCGGCAACCTCGACGAGCCCGGCGGCATGATGTTCCCGCAGCCTTCCCACGAGCGGGTGCGGGCCGGCAAGGCGGGTCGGCCCTACCGGGTCGGGCGGCGCCACAGCCGCGTCAACAAGCGGCCCGAGGTGCAGGGCGAGTTCCCGGTGGCGGACCTGCCCGACGAGATCCTCGAACCCGGCGACGGTCAGCTCAAGATGATGGTCACGGTCGCCGGCAATCCGGTGCTCAGCTGCCCCGACGGCGAACGGATGGACGAGGCGTTCGCCGCCCTCGACGCGATGATCAGCGTCGACATCTACCTCAACGAGACCACCCGGCATGCCAGCGTGATCCTGCCGCCGCCGGGCTCGCTCGAGAAGAGCCACTACGACGTCAACTTCACCAACCTGAGCATCCGCAACGTCGCCAACTTCTCGCCGGCGGTGTTCGAGACCGACATGCCGTCGGAGGAGGACATCCTCGCCACGCTCGCGCTGATCGCGCTCGGATTCGGACCCGACGCCGATCCCAACGGGCTCCACGACCAGGTGATCAGCGGACTCCTCCAGGCCGAGATCGACACGCCGGAATCGCCGGTCGCCGGCCGCGACCTCGACGAGCTCGTCGCGATGGTCGACGGCGACACCGGTGCGGAGCGGGTGCTCGATGCGATGCTGCGCACCGGCCCCCGTGGTGATGGCTTCGGTTCCGTTCCGGGCGGCCTCTCGCTGGGCCTGCTGCGCGAGAACCCCCACGGCATCGACTTCGGTGCCCTCGAGCCCCGCCTCCCCGGTCTGCTGCGCACTCCCGAGGCGCGCATCGACCTCTTCGCCGGACCGTTCGCCGCCGACCTGGCCCGCCTCACCGATCGGCTGGCGGAATGGTCCGACGACTCCCGGCTCCGGCTCGTCGGGCGGCGGCATCTGCGAAGCAACAACTCGTGGATGCACAACCTCCCGGTGCTCGTGAAGGGCAAGCCGCGCTGCACCCTGCAGCTCCATCCCGAGAATGCGGCCGACCTCGGACTGGCCGACGGCGATGCAGCCATCGTGCGGTCGCGAGTGGGAGAGGTCACCGCACCGGTCGAGGTGACCGACACCGTCATGCCCGGTGTCGTGAGCCTGCCCCACGGCTGGGGACACGGGAAGCCGGGTGCCCGGATGGGGGTGGCGGCCGAACACGCCGGCGTGAACAGCAACGTCCTCACCGACCCGTCGATCATCGATCCGCTGTCGGGCAACGCGGTCCTCAACGGGATCCCGGTCGAGGTCGTGCCTGCGTAAGTCGGTTGCGTCGATGACCGGCGGTCACGATCCTGACGAGGTGCCGATGACCCCGCCACCGACCCGTCTCGACGGCGCGATCGTCGTGCTCGAACGCGTCCGCCCGGATCATGCCGACGCCGTGACCGCGGCCAAGGAGATCAGCCGACCGGAGCTGGCCCTCTTCATGGACTGGATGACCGACGAGCCGCAGACGGTCGCGCAGAACCGGGAGTTCATCGCCCAGTGCGAGACCGAGTGGGAAGCGGGCGAGGCGTTCAACTACGTGATGACCGACCCGGGCACGGGAGACGTGATCGGTGTGTGCGGACTTATGGCCCGGCCCGGCCCGGGCCGGTTGGAAGTCGGCTACTGGGTGCGGTCC
>JBDQKM010000006.1:0-37266 GCA_040263275.1 Acidimicrobiales bacterium | reverse complement strand
GGCCGCGGCGCGGTGGTACGAACGGCTCGGGTTCGAGAAGACCGGCGAGCACCGGTTCGCACCAGGGCTTCCGCTCTACGTCTTCTTGCGACGAGGCGAGGTCCAGATCCATCTGAGCGAACACACCGGCGATGCAAGACCGGACTCACTCGACTCGTCGCAGAGCCCGGCGTGACGAGTGTCTGACACCGGTGTGACGGGTCAGAGGGAGAGGGAGCGGCCGTCGACGCGGGCGCGGGTGCCGATGAGGTCCTCGGCCGTCGCGGTCGTGGCGAGCGTGGGATCGTCGACGGCGGCGACGGCGCGTTCGCCGGAGTCGAGGTCGACGATGGCGCAGACGCGGGAAGGTTCGTCGCCGGCGTAGACCACCGTGTAGGTGGCGATCGACCCGTCACCGGCGGGGTCCTCGTCGAGCGGAGCCTCGGCCGTCGCCTCGCGGGCATCGTCGACGAGGTCGGCGACCAGGAGTCCCCGCTCCGGAGGCTCGGTCGACCAGATGGCGAGCGCCGGTTTGGTGAGTAGGCCGCTCACCGCGGTGACGGCGCCGTAGGAGCCGGGCTGGGCCCGAACGGCCTCGACCATGTCGACCGTGGCCTGATAGACGAAATTGTTGAACGGGCCACCGGCGAACGCCATGCCGCCGGTGAGGGTGGGGGTGCCGTCGGGGTCGAGCCCCAGTTCCTTCTGCTGCACCCGCACCGCCACCGGGAAACAGCTGTAGAGCTCGACGAAGTCCATCGACGCGACCGGGCGACCCACGTGGGCCGCGGCCGCCTCGCCGAGCACCCGCATCGCCGGCCAGCGGTGCAGCTCCGCCCTCCGACTGAGCGACAGCGACAGCGACGACTCGAGGCCGACATGCGGATACACCCGGCGAGCAGGGTCGATCCCGAGTTCGTCGGCGAGCGCAACCGAGCAGAACACCATCGCCGAGGCCTGATCGACTCCCCACTGACTGTTGTGCCACTTGTTGTACGGGAAGGCGATCGGGCGGTTGGTCGGACTCGGATCGCGGATTTCCTCGTAGGACATGGTCGCGCCGAAGTCGGCGCGCGGGTTCGTGCGAGCCCGATCGTTGAACCGATGCCACAGCGACGCGATGTCGTCGCGGTGCTCCTGGAGCGTCCACCCCTCCGCCGCCCGGCGGGCGCCGTCGATCATCGCGTACTGCTGCACGGGAGCCACGGCCCCGATCTCGATCTCGGGCCGGGCGACGATCTCGCCCTGCGGCGACATGTCGAGGTCGGGCACGAGCCCGGCCTGGTCATGACCGGGCAACTCGACGCCGGCGCGGCGCGCGGTGTCGTCGCGGAACTTCGTCTCACCGCCGCACACGATGGCCACCTGGGCACGGCCGCTTCGCACCGCCTCCAGAGCGTGATTGACGAGCGTCTGTTGAGGGATACCCACATCGGCGGCGACGGTGAAGGCCTCGACGCCGAGTGCCTCGGAGATCCGGCGGGCCGCGTCGGGCAGCGCCGAGAGACCCCTCGTGGCGCCGATCCAGTCGACCTTGGCAGTCAGCGCGGCGACACCGGCGTCGGCCAGCGCCGCGGTGACCGCGTCCAGCATCAGCCCGGTCGTGTCGAGCCCACCACCCGGCTCTTTCACCCGTTGGCCGGAAGCGGCGACGCCGACGAGAACTGGAGCAGCGGGGACGGAGTTCACCCGGCGCAACCTACCTTCCCGGTGCCGACCGCCCGAACTCGCCTCGCAACGAGAACGCGTTCTAGTCTCGTGCTGCAACCCCCGGAGGACCGATGACCCAACTGCTCCACGCCGCCCGAGATCTGCGTTCCACCCTCGATGCGGAAGGCGCCAAGGCCGAGTCTGCCGGATCGCCGATGACCGACGAGGCCGTCCGTCTGTGCAAGGAGGCCGGCCTCTATGGCGCCCTGGTGCCGAAGGAGGTCGGCGGAGCCGAACTCGACGCAGCCGAGAGCCTCGACGTGTTCACCGAGATCGCCCGGGCCGACGGGTCGATCGGGTGGGTGGTCATGGCCGGCAGCACCGCCACGGCGTACTTCGGGTCGTACTGCCCCGACTCCTTCACCGACCAGATGTTCGCCGACGGCGTCCCCTTGGTCGCCGGCCAGTTCGCCCCCAACGGCACGGCCGTGCCCGACGGCGACCGGTTCCACATCACCGGCGACTACTCGTTCGGATCCGGACTCGAACACGCCGACTGGGCCGGGAGCGGCTCGTTCACCGCCCCGACCGAGGGCGACCCCGACTACATCTTCGCCGTCGTGCCGAAGTCCGAGGTCGAGGTGATCGGCAACTGGGACGTCATGGGCCTCCGGTCGACCGCCAGCTACGACTACAAGATCGACAGCGACGTGCCCGCCGACCGCACCTTCTCGATGTTCGGCTTCACCCGCCATCGGGGCGGCAAGCAGTTCGATCTGGGCATCCTCTACATGACCGAGATCGGCCACGCCGGGTGGGCCCTCGGCGTGATGCGCCGAGCCATCGACGAGGCCACCGTCATCGCCAAGACCAAGCAGCGCATGACCGGCAAGACCGGTCTCGCCGAGGACCCGCGCTTCCAGTACGACCTCGCCGAGGCGGAGAGCCTGTTCCGCGCCGGCGACCTGTGGATCCGTGACGCGTTCACCAAGGCCGAGCAGGCCGCGCTGCGCGACGATCCCGATCAGGGTCTGGTCGCCGAGGCGCTCCAGGCCACCGCGTGGTTCACCCAGCAGTCGACCGAGGCCATCCAGAAGCTGTACCGCCACATCGGCACGTCGGCCCTTCGCGACGGGCCCTTCCAGCGAGCCTTCCGCGACATCCACGCCGGCAGTCAGCACGCGATGGTGAGCCCGGCCCACACGTTCGCGTTCGCCGAGTCGATGCTCGGAGCCGCGCCGGAACGCGCCGTCGACTGCTGAGGACCTACCTCAGACGGTGACGCTCGTGAGGTCGTCGCCCATGACGATCTCGCCGTCGAAGTGCTCGGCCGCGATGGCGATCCATTCGTCGTACTGGTCGGGCTGGGGCGCGGGCACGTAGTGGGTCATGAGCAACGTCTTCACACCGTTGTTCGCCGCTGTCTGGGCCGCCTGCTCCACGCTCGAGTGGTAGTCGAGGATGTCCTGGAGTCGTTGCATCGGCACGAGTTTCACCAGGTCGTCGCGGATCACGGTCTGCACGTAGACGTCGGCGTCGGTCGTGAGTTCGTCGAGACCGGTGCACGGAATGGTGTCGCCGGCCAGAGCAACGACCTTGCCCTCTCGTTCGACGCGGAATCCGATCGTCGGCTCGACCGGCGCATGCATCGTCTGGTGCACGGAGACATTCATGGCTCCCAGGGTGAAGGTGTCACCCGGTGACACCTCGGTGACCTCGACGATCGGTTCCCAGGTGAGGTCCTCGTGGTGGGCGATGCGGTACCCGACGTCGGGCTCGAGCGCCTTCATCATGTGGTCGACATAGTGCTGGAGCCCGGGCGGACCCCACACCTTCAGCGGGGCCGGTTGCTGTGACATGACCCAGTGGGTCGTGACGATGTCGTTGAAGTCGGTGAGATGGTCGCTGTGCAGATGGGTGATCAACACCCCCTGCAGCAGCATGGGCAGCGAGCCCGCCGCCGCCATGCGCATGATGCAACCGCGCCCGGTGTCGACGAGGACCTGTTCGAGCCCACCGTCGCCCGCCTTCAGCAGGGTCGACGGGCCGGCCCGGTTGGCATCGGGCATGGGGCTTCCGGTTCCGAGAAGGACGACGTCCATTGTGGGGTCTGCTTTCGGTTGGCGGGTGAGCGAACACGCAGCCCGCAGAGATGGCTAGTGCAGGATTCCGTTCATCGCCGCCCGCAGGACGGATGACGATGCCGACCGATCCAGACCTCGCACGTGGCGGAGGTACTCGATCGAGTCGATCGACAGGGTCGCGGCGATCGCCTCGGCCGCAGCGCGGCGACCGGACGACGACAGGGTCGCCAGTTCGGTTGCGAAGTGTTGCTCGACCTGGCTCACGGCCCGCTCGGCCATACCACGGCGGTGCTCCGCGATGATCGGCTCCACTGGTGCGAGCATCGACCCGACGCGGGCGACCGGTGCGGCAACATCGTAGATCTCCTGCCGATTCTCGATGATGGTCTCGACGCGGTCGTCGAGTGAGCCCTCGCCGATCGCGCTGATGATCAGGAGATCGAACATCGCCTCGAAGTGGCGTTCGACGGTGACTCGGTAGAGCTCGTCGAGGTCTTCGAAATAGCGGAACACGCTGCGGTGGGAGACTCCCGATCGCTCGGCGACCTCGGCGACGGTCGGCTGCAGGTTCCCCTCGCGGTAGATCTCGAGCAGCGCGTCGACGACGCGGTCGCGGTTTTGGTCTCGTCGGGCCCGGCGACCGTCGATGGTCGGCAACGCGTCGGCGTTCATCGGTGCCCCGGCGCCATGTAGAACCAGAAGGGGAACGGCGCCCCCTGGTCGGAGAGCGCGGCGCGGGCGGCGAGCACGACCTTGCCCGCCTCCGTCTCGTCGAAGAACCAGTTCTCGATCGCCCGGCCGCCCGCGACGGGACCATCGGCCAGTTCGATCGCCGCCTCCTCGTAGTAGGTGCGGATGTCGTGGCACACCGCCACGGTGTTCTTGCCCGGGAGGTTCGCCTCCTTCAACGGTGTCCCCCCGACGACGCGCTCGAGTGCCTCGAGGGCCGCGGGAACGGTGTCGGCATCGATGGCCCGCCCGACGGTGGTGACCCCGCGGCGAGCGACGATCCGGTCATACGCCTTGCGTATGCCGCGAGCCTCGGACACGGCGGGAGACGCGTCGGCGTCGAACGCCGGCGGGATCTGGCACGAAACGGCGTCGGCGCTCTCCTCGATCACCTCGGGATGACTCTCGAGGACGGGCCCGGAGGGCGCGTCGAGCAGATCGAAGGCCCGGGCCAGCACGTCGTGCTGGAACTCGGGGTCGCCGGGCTTGCCGAGCGGACGCCCCAGCGGGAACTCCCCGTGGAGCACTCGGGGCGCCGCGACCTTCTCGGCGACAGGACGCATCGAGGCGAGCGCGACCGTGGCGATGCCGGCGGACTCGATGATGTGGGCGAGCACACACACGGTGCGCGTGCAGAGCGGTCAAACGGGGGTGAGCAACACCACATCGACGCCGTCGGCCTTGAGCGCCGCAGCGGCAGCCGGACCCGAGTCGTGGATGATCGTGGCGACGTCGTCGGGCTGGTTGCCGGCGAAGGAGTAGTGCTGGTCGGCAACGCTGCCGATCACGCCCCGTTCGGCCAACTCCTCGAGCCGGTCGATCGGGAACACCACGTTGAGGTCTGCGGTGAAGCCGGCCCGGTCGAAGTTCGGGCTCCAGTGACCGAGCACGAGGTCGCGGGCATCGCGGGGAATCACCCGATAGCTCGCGTCGTCCTGACCGAACGCCTCGTCATTCGCCCGATGCAACGCAGCGGAGGTGACGATGGCAACCTTCGCCTCGGCCAGCGGTACGGGAGTCACGAAGGCCGCGTCGGCGAACTCGGGGGCGGGAAGGTTCGCAGCGAACGAACGCATCGGGGCATCGCCGGACATGGTTTCTCCTCGGGAGGCGTCCCTCGACCCTACATGTGGCAGTCAGGCTGCCACAAGTTTCAGGTCGATGCCGGCACTTACTTCTGCTCCGAGCCCCGGGCCTGGATCTCCGCCCGCGAGTCGGCGAGACGCTGGGGATCGAATCCCCCCGAGGCCGACCATTGGCGGGTCACTTCCTTCTCCACCACCAGGGCATCACCAGCGGTCACCGCGTGGGTCGCCCAGTACAGACGCTTCATCGCCGCCGACGCGGCGGCCGGCACCGTGGCCATGTCGCGGCCGAGCGCCTTGGCCCGTTCGACGAGTGCATCGTGGGGCACGACCTCGTTGACCAGACCCCAGGTCAGGGCCTGCTGCGCGTGGACATAGTTGCCGGTGAAGCTCATCTGGCGGGCCCGCCGCACGCCGATGGCCCGCGGGAGCTCGACGGAGAGACCCCAGCCCGGGAGGATCCCGACTCGGGCGTGGGTGTCGGCGAACGAGGCCCGGTCGGATGCGATCAGCAGATCGCAGGCGAGCGCGATCTCGAGCCCACCCGTGACCGCCGGGCCGTTGACCGCGCCGATCACCGGGGTTGCCATGTCGGGCGGGAACGGATGGCCGTCGTCGGCGCCGGAGGAGATGCGACCGCCGGCGGCGAGCTCCTTCAGGTCGAGGCCGGCACAGAAGGCCGGATCGGCACCCGTCAGCACGATCGCTCGCACGTCAGCTCGTTCGTCGAGCGAACGCAGCGAGGCACGAAGACCACCGAGCAGGAGCGAGTTGAGCGCATTGCGACTCTCCGGCCGGTTCATGACCACGAGTGCGACCTCGTTCTCGACCTCGACGTGCAGCACCTCGTCCATGGACTCCGACGCTACGAGACCGGCGGAGCGAGGTCGAGACCGAGCGCGATCAACTCGACGCGACACCGGGCCGCGTCGGCGAAGTGCACGGTGTGGAATCCCAGCCGACGGGCGGTCGTCACGTTGGCCGCGCTGTCGTCGATGAAGACCGCTCGTTCCGGTGTCACCCGGTGGCGGGCACACATCAGCTCGAAGATCGCCGGCTCCGGCTTCACCACACCCTCACGACCGCTGATCACGATCCCGTCGAAGTGGCGGAGGAACGACAGCTCGGGCTCGGCCATCGCGAAGGTGTCTCGACCCCAGTTGCTCAACGCGAGCAGGCCGACCGGCAGGCCTCGGAGTTCCTCGAGGAGGGCGACGGTGTCGGTGAGAACCTCGCCCAAGGTCTCGGTCCACCGCTCGGCGAAGGCCTCGATCAGCACTCGTTCGGCCGGGAACCGCGCCGCCAGCGCGGCGGTCACCTCCCCCAGCGGCACCCCGCGATCGAGCTCGGCATTCACGTCGAGGGTGAGAACTTCGTCGAGGAAACGGTCGAGCTCGACGGGGTCGTCGATCAGCTGTTCGTAGAGCAGGCGTCGATCCCACCGCACGAGCACGTTCCCGAGGTCGAAGACGACATGGTCGATCGGCACGGCGGCACCATAGGCCCTACCATCGGCGTTTCGCAGCCCACGGTTCGCACCGCCTGACGGGAGTCTCCCAGACCATGAAAAACAACATCGGCCTCTTCATCTCGAAGCGGGCACAGCTCAGTCCCGCGGTCGACGCGGTCTTCGACGTGGCGTCAGGGCGCCGCCAGACCTATGTCGAGCTCAACGACCGCTGCAACCGCGTGGCCAACGCGATGAGCGACGGCGGTCTCGAGTTGGGCGACCGGGTCGCCACGCTGCTGATGAACGGGCCCGAGTTCGTCGAGACCTTCTTCGGCACGGCCAAGGCCGGAGGGGTCATCGTGGCGCTCAACTGGCGCTTGGTGGCCGACGAACTCTCCTTCATCCTCACGGATTCGGGGGCCACGACGCTGGTGTTCGGCACGGCCTTCAACGAGCTCGTCGAGGAGCTCCACGCCCGGGGCACCGACGGCACGCAGATCACCAACTGGATCCATGTGGGCGATGCGGCCGACCGGCCCTCGTTCGCACACGGATACGAGGACGTGCTCGCCCGGGCCTCGGCCGACGAGCCCGATGTCGTGGCCTGTGACGACGACCTGCTGTTCATCATGTACACGTCGGGCACCACGGGCCTCCCGAAGGGCGTGATGCACTCCCACAAGACCGCGATCTGGTCGGTCATCACCGGCAACGCGACCGCCGACGTGCGCTACGGCGATCGCTACCTGATCTGCCTCCCCCTTTTCCACGTCGGTGCCCTCAACCCACTGCTGTCGACCTTCCACAAGGGCGGCAGCGCGATCATCATGGCCGAGTTCGACCCGGTGAAGATCTGGGAGATCTTCGGTACGGAGCAGATCACCGTCACCCTCGCGGTACCGGCCATGCTCAACTTCATGCTGCTCACCTACGACAAGGACGCGCACGACATCTCGAGCCTGCGCTGGGTCATGTCGGGCGCGGCGCCGGTCCCCGTCTCGCTGATCGAGACCTACGCCGGGATGGGCATCGAGATCCACCAGGTCTACGGCCTCACCGAGACCTGCGGTCCCGGCTGCCTCATCTCCCCCGACGACGCATTGACCCGCGCCGGCTCGACCGGCAAGGCGTTCTTCCACACCGAGGTGCGCGTGGTCGACGAGGACGGCAACGACTGTGACGCGGAGGAAGCCGGCGAAGTCCTGATCCGTGGCCCCCACATCATGCTCGGCTACTGGAACCGGGCCGAGGCGACCGCCGAGGCGATCGACGCCGACGGATGGCTGCGCACGGGCGACGTGGCGATGATGGACATCGACGGCTTCGTCTACATCCAGGATCGCGTGAAGGACATGATCATCTCGGGCGGCGAGAACGTCTACCCGGCCGAGATCGAGAACGTCCTCGTGTCGATGGATGGGATCACCGAGGCCGCGGTCATCGGCGTACCGAGCGAGAAGTGGGGAGAATCGCCGCTGGCCGTCGTCGTGAAGGCCGACGAGAGCATCACCGCCCAGCAGGTGCTCGAGTACTGCGACGGCAAGCTGGCCCGGTTCAAGCTGCCGAAGCTCGTCGAGTTCACCGACGTCATCCCCCGCAACCCGACCGGCAAGGTGCTCAAGCGAGTGCTGCGCGATCAGTACAAGGAGACGAGCACCCCGTGAGCGACTTCCAGGGGCGCCTCGACGGCCGGGTGGCCGTCATCACCGGCGGTGGCGGCGGTATCGGCGAGGCCTACTGCCGGCGATTCGTCGAGGAAGGCGCCAAGGTCGCCGTGGTCGACATCGGGCGCGAACAGGGCCTGTCGGTGGCCGAGTCGCTCGGCGGCGACGCCGTGTTCGTCCAGTGCGACATCGCCGACGAGGCATCGGTCGATGCCTGTCGCGACGCCGTGCTCGACGCCTTCGGCACGGTCGACGTGCTCGTCAACAACGCGGCGATCTACGGCGAACTCGACCTGGGCGACAACAGCGTCGAGTATCTCCGCCACGTCTACGACGTCAACGTCATCGGTCAGTGGCTGATGTGCCGAGCCTTCGCACCCACCATGGTGCGAAAGGGCCGTGGCCGCATCATCAACATCGGGTCGATTGCCGGCTACCTGCCGCTCGGCGCGCTCGGCGGTCCCGGCGACCCCGAGACGTGGTCGCTCAGCAGCTACTCGTATCAGCAGACGAAGTTCGCCATCCTCGGCCTGACCCGCCAGCTCGCCGGCGAACTCGGGAAATACGGCGTGACGGCCAACACGGTCGCGCCCGGTCTCGTGATGACGCCGGCCACCGACAAGCAGGTGCCCGGCGGATTCGACCAGGTCTTCGCCGACATGTCGGCCACCAAGCGCAACAGCCAGGCCGAGGACATGTGCGGCCCCGTCCTCTTCCTCGCCGGCGACGACAGCGCCATGGTCAACGGCCAGGTGCTCTGCGTCGACGGCGGCAACATCATGCCGACGTGAGGACACGAGGATGAAGACACTCGTCGTCGGTGGAACCGGGCCGACCGGTCCACCCATCGTGGCCGGACTCGAGCAGCGCGGTCACGACGTCACCATCTGCCACACCGGCGGTCACGAGATCGACGAGGTGATGCATCTCCCCCACATCCACTGCGATGTGCGCGACCGCGACGCATTCGCCGACGCGGTCGGCGACCAGGAATGGGACGTCGCCATCGTGACGTACGGTCGTCTCCGGATGATCTCCGAGGTGTTGGCCGGCCGGGTCGGACACTTCGTGTCGGTCGGCGGCGGCCCCGCCGTCCGCGGCTACTTCGACCCGTGGGCCCACACCCCACCAGGCCTGCCGCTGCCCACCCCCGAAACCGCACCGACCGCGAGCGAAGAGGAGGATGGCAAGTCGTACCGGGTGGCCCGTACCGAGGCATACGTGTTCGAGCACCACCCCACGGCGACCCACTTCCGCTACCCGTACGTCTACGGGCCCCGCCAGCTCGCACCGCGTGAATGGCTGATCGTGAAGCGCATCCTCGACAAGCGTCCACACATCATCGTGGCCGACGGCGGGCAGAGCGCACACAGCTTCGGATATGCCGACAATCTCGCCCACGCAATCCACCTCGCTGTCGACCAGCCCGAGGCGGCCGCCGGACGGATCTTCCACACCGGCGACGAGGAAGTGCTGACCCTTCGTCAGGTCATCGAGATCTGCGCCTCCGAACTCGGGCACGAGTGGGACATCGTCTCGATGCCACCGGAGCTGGCGGTCCCCGCCCGACCGTTGATGATGCAGCCGTCCACGCACCACCGGGTGCTCGATACGAGCTCACTCCGCCACGTGCTCGGGTATCGCGACGCCGTGCCGGCCCGTCAAGCGATCGCCCGGACGGCGCGCTGGCTCGCCGAGAACCCCCACCCGCCCGGCGACATGGTCGAGCGCATCCTCGAGGACCCGTTCGACTACGACAACGAGGACCGCCTGGTCGAGTGGTGGCGGTCGGCGACGGCGACGCCACCAGACCTCGAGTGGTCCGGCCCGCCCGGCTACGGCCTCTCCTACGCGGGCCCGGGCACCAGCTACCAGCGGGCCGACACGCGCATCTGAATCACTCGACCCGGCTCGAGAGGTAGGCCCCGAAGAGGACCACCGCCGTGCCGATCACGGCAGCGATGGTGACGGTCTCGTCGCGGAACACCACGCCGAGCGCGATCGAGATCACCGGGATCACATAGGTGACCAGCGACGCCCGGACGGCGCCGACCCGCCCCGTGAGGTTGGCCGCGAACACGAAGGCCAGGCCGGTGCCACCGGCCCCCACGACGAAGCAGGCGATCAGCGAGTCCCACGCGAAGCGCGAGTCGGGCACACCGAACAGCCCGTAGGGCAGGGTGAGCACGGTCGCGACGCCGAGCGCCCTGACGATCACCGGCAGCGATCCGTGGCGTTGTTGGAGGGGGCCCGCGACGTTCACCGCGATGCCATAAGAGGCGACGGCGAGTACGACCAGGCCCACGCCCAGCGCGTTCGTGCCGGCGGTCGACGCCTCGGGAACGCCGATCAACAGGATGCCGATGAGACCGACGCCGACGCCGAAGAGGCGCCGAGGTCCGGTTGCCGTCTGGAACAGCGACCACGAGATCAGCACCGTCAGCAACGGCATCGCCGCGTTGAGCATGCCGGCGACCGAGGAGTCGATCCACTGTTGCGCGATCGGGAACATCGTGAGCGGAAACGCCATCCACGTGACGCCGAGCAGGGCGATCCGGCCGTAGTCCTCCCGAGGCACCGACCGGCGGGCGCCGGGAAGCACCACGAGCGCCAGCGCGCCGAAACCGACCCGCAGGAGCGTCACCACGCCGGGCTCGAACGCGTCGAGGCCGATGGCCATGAACAGGAACGACCCACCCCAGATCGTGGCGGCGCCGAGCACGAAGCCCCAGTCGAGCGGCGCGAACGGGGTGTCCTCTGGTCGCATCTCCGTCGCGGTCACCGCCGCACGCTACCGGCGCTCAGAAGTTCGAACGGGCGAATTCGTAGAGTTCCATGTCGAACCGGTTGTCGTCGATGATCCGCCGGCGGAACGCATCGCTCACCACCGGCCGCTCCCCTGCCGTGTTGACCCGTTCGACCGGGAGAATGCGCCACCCCCAGCGCTGTTCCAGCGCGCCGAGGAACTCGTCGAACGTCTCCTGGAAGCCCAGCAGATCGACCTCGGCCAGTCGCTCCTTTGCCGACTCGAGACGCGCGGCATCGACGTCGATGGACTGGGTCCATGCATTGATGTTGTCGGACTCTGCCATCGAGAAGATCTTCGTCTGGTGGTCGAGGATCGTGCGTTTGAAGACCTTGGGGTCCTCGTAGATCTCCTCGATCGTCAGATCGGGCGCCTGGAGCCGCCGGTGCTGGTCGATCAGCGACACGATCCGGGCCACGGGTTCGCGCAGGACCGACAGCGTGATCGCCTCGGGCACCAGGTCCGTCACGAAGTAGGGGAAGTGCCCGTGCCACATGGCGATCTCGTGGCGGCGGCTTCGCACCGCCTCCCGCAGTCGGTCGACGACCCAGTAGTCGATGCCCGTTTCGTCGTCGGCCCCCGGATAGACCGCCGACCGGGGGAAGTTGTTGCGGATGTGCTCGTTGAAGGTCATCCCCGCGGTCTTCATCACGTGGACGAAGAAGAAGGGCCGCTCGAAGCTCGGGTGCTCACTCACCGGTCAACGCCAACCACGGGCCTGCCGCCGCGACCATCGGCGCCATCTCGGCCCGCACCAACTCGATCTTCGCCACGGTGGGCCCGTCGAGTCCGTCGGGCACGGGCGGCGCCGGGCGACCGGCGACGAGTTCCTTCAGCGTGCGGGCCGTGAAACGGGCGATCGCGGCCCGCAACTCGACCCCGCTGTAGCTCGTCCACAGCGGTTCGCCCTCGATCTCGCCGCTGGTCACGTCGGTCGCGAAATCGAACTGGGGAGGAGCGAGATAGTGGGAGAGGCCGCCGATGTGCACGAGGGCCTCGTGTTCGCGGTGCACGAGGGAGTGACCATCGGCCTGGAGCAGGATGTTGAGCACCTTGGCGGTGTCGTAGGCCGTGTAGGCCTGCCCCAGTTGCTCGACCGCGGCCCAAGCCTCGGCGCTCATCTCCGTGCGGCCACCGGCGTGGAACCGGATGCCGTACCTCTCGAAGGTCTCCTTCACGACCTCCTTCCGGTAGATCGCAAAGTGTGGGCTGCCCAGCACGAACCCGTCGTGCGCGTAGAAGTGGCGTCCGCCGGCGCCGAGCTCCTCTGGGCCGAGCCGGTTGTCGACCGTCCACACCTCTGCCCCGGAGGTCACCACGTCGTGCGTGTCGAGCAGCGGAAGAAAGTCGGCGACGAAGGGTCGCGTCGCCTTGATGTCGACGTCGATGAAGCAGAACAGGTCACCGTCGTCTCGGGTGTCGAAGACCGGGTCGAGCGCAGTGCCGTGCGGGACCATGCGGTCGACATCGAGGACGACGGTCTCGACGACCCGGTCGGTCGCCGCGCTGAACTGCTGCATCTCCCGCACCGAGTCGGGTGTGCAGTTGTTGGCGATGAACCGGTACTTGCACTCGGTCTGGTCGAGCAGGCTGAACACGAAGTAGCGCAGGTATCGATAGACCCCGCCGGTCCACACGAGATTGAAGACGAGATCCGTTTCGCGCACGACGACCGAGAGTACCAACCGCCTGCTGAGGCGCAATGGCCCGTCGGACCCCGTTCAGACCGGTCGACGCAGTACCGCTCGCGCCTCGTCGCAGGCCAATCCTGCCTCGCAGCCGGGCACGTGATCGTTTACCAAACCCATGGATTGCATGAACGCGTAGCAGGTAGTCGGTCCGACAAACGACCACCCCCGCTTCTTGAGGTCCTTGGCGATGGCCGTCGAGGTCGGCGTCGTCGCGGGGACGGGTGGGTCGCCAGTGCGATCGCCCACGGTCTCGGCCGGTTCCCACGACCAGAAGTAGGCGGCCAGCGACCCCTTCTCATCGATCAGCTCCAGGGCCCGATTCGCGTTGTTGATGGCCGAGCGGATCTTCCCCTGGTGGCGGACGATGCCCGCGTCGCCGAGCAGACGAGCGACGTCGGCCTCGCCGAATGCTGCGACGCTCGCCGGATCGAATCCCGCGAAACCGGCGCGGAAGTTCTCCCGCTTGCGCAGGATCGTGATCCACGACAGCCCGGACTGGAATCCCTCGAGACAGATCTTCTCGAACAGTCGGGTGTCGTCGACGACCGGCCGGCCCCATTCGTGATCGTGGTAGTCGACATAGTCGTCGGCCACACCGGGCCACCAGCAGCGGGCGACGCCGTCCTCACCGGTCTGGACCCAGTCACTCATCAGAAGACCAGCATCACGCCGAACACGAGGGCGGCCAGCGACCCGACGAGACCGACCGCACCGGTGATCCCGCGCAACGCCGGAGACGGCGTGAGCGAGTGCACGGCGGCCGCCGTTCCGGCCGCGGCGACGGCGAGCAGCTTGACCGCGAGCGTGACGTGGTAGGCGGTGGAGCGGTCGCCGACATCGATCTCGAGCAGATTCCAGATGCCGGTGAGCACGGCGAGGGCGAAGAAGGGCCAGGCGACCCGGCCGAAGCGGTTCGCCGCGAGGCGCGGCGCATCATTGCCGACCTGGCGGAGGACCGGGACCAGCGCTGCAAGGACGATCTGGCCGCCCACCCAGACGCTGACCGACAGGATATGGAGCGAGATCCGCAGCGTGTCGAGATCGAAGTCGTTCATGGCGTCATCCTCGTCGTCGTTTCGCCCGGGTGACGAGGTCGGCGAACAGCGCATCGCCGCCTTCACCCTCGAGCATCTCGGGATGCCACTGCACGGCGACGGCGTCGACGGACTCTCCCTCCACCGCCTCGATCACCCCGTCGGGCGCCGTTGCCGCCGTGACCAGACCCGAACCGAGAGCGTCGATCGCTTGGTGGTGCAGCGAGTTGACCGTCAACGGACCCGCCGCGTAGATCTCGCTCAGCCGACTTCCCTCCCGCACCTCCACCGTGTGTCGGTGATCCCTCGGCTCCGGCCGCATCTCCGGGTAGGTCGGGTGGACGGTGCTCCGCTCCTCCTGGACCTCCTGTCGGAGATCGCCTCCCAGCGCGACATTGAGCACCTGGGCCCCGCGACACACGCCAAGGATCGGCAGTCCGCGATCGATCGCGGCGCGGGCCACGGCGATGTCGAACTCGTCGGAGCGGCGAGCCGTCTTCCAGCTCGCGGTGTTGTCCTGGCCGTACACGGCCGGATCCATGTCCTGCCCGCCGGAGATCAGCACCGCATCAGCGATGTCGAGGAGGTCGTCGATCTCGTCTTCGTCGAGATGGGGAACGACCACCGGGATCCCACCGGCCCGCCGCACGGCGTCGGTGTACTCGGGCGCGATCGTGAGCAGGTCGCACTCGGGATCGAGCGCTGTCTTCAACGTGCGCCGCCACGGCGTGACGAGCACGCGCGGCCGCGCCAACTCAGACAGCCCGCTGGGTCAGCGCCAGACCGTTGGTGCGCATGATCTGCTCGATCTCCTGGGAGTTGAAGTCCTGGAGGTCGTCGATGAAGTCCGTCGGCTCCGGGAGACCTTCCGCGTGCGGCCAATCCGACCCGAAGATCATCCGCTCGGTACCGATCTTGTCCTTGAGGTCGACCAGATCGTCCTCGTAGTAGGGCGAGACCCACACCTGACGGCGGAACACGTCCATCGGGTCCTCGGCGAACATGTGCTTCTGCTGCTTGTAGGTCTTCTCGAACTTCTTGACCAGCGGCTGCACCCATTCGGAGCCGGTCTCGATGGTGGCGACCCGGATGTTGGTGTGTTCACTCAAGACGTTCTCGGCGATCAGCGAGGCGAGCGCGTCGCTGATCGGCGAGTAGGTCAGCAGCGACTTGAAGGCGTTCTGCCGGAAGGCCTCGAACGAATCGGTCATGCCCCAGTAGTCGCTCATGAACTCGTAGCCGGAGTCGCCGGAGTGCATGGCGAGCGTGATGCCGTGCTGGTTCATCTTCTTCCAGAACGGATCGTGGGCGGGATGACCGAGGGAACGGCGCCCGCCGTTGCCGTCGGGCACCGACGACGGGCGCATGTTGACGACCCGGACGTCGCGCTCGATCATCCAATCGAGCTGATCCAGCGCCCAGTCGACATCGGCGAGGGTGACGTAGCCGGCAGTGAAGATGCGGTCCTTGTAGTTGAGACCCCAATCCTCCTCGACCCACTGGTTGAAGCCGGCGAAGGCCGCCAACATCGCCTCGACGTCGTGTTCGAGGGCCGACTCCATGCCCACGCCCAGCGTCGGGAACATGAAGCAGGAATCGAGGTTCTGACGGTCCATCACCTCGAGTCGGGCATCACGATCGCGATACGCCGCGGGAATCGGCTCGAGTTCACCGAACGCCTCGACGATGTTGTCCTTCGCGATCTTGCCGCGGAAGTAGTCGTCGAGGCAGCCGGGCTTCGCGATCGGATCGAATGTCGGGTTGGGGATGAAGCGGTTGACCTTGCCACCGACCAGCAACCGCTGGCGGCCGTTGATCTCGGCCCATTGCATACAGCGCTTGTGCATCTTCGGGTCGACGTGGCGAGTGAATGCGTCCTCCGCCTCGTAATAGTGGTTGTCGGCGTCGAACGCCTTGTACTCGAGTGCAGCCATGAGCCGACTCTAAGCCTCAGTGGAAGGCGTCTGCGACTCGACCGCCGTCGTTCATCACGCCGCGCACCCCCAGCCGGTCGGCGTCGAAGTGGCCGGTCTCGTTGATCGACAGGAACCGTTGCCGTCCATCGTCGCCAACCGCGATCCGAGAGATCGACGCATAGTCGACGTTGATCGGGAAGAAACCCACGTCGGGTCCTGCCACTGCACCGAGCACGATGCGGATGACGCCGCCATGGCAGGCGACGACCACGCGCTCCCCTCGGGGGTTGGCGACGAGGTCGGCCCATGCCGCTTCGACTCGCGCCCGAAACGTTGCCGGGTCGTCCCAGCCGAGTCCGTCCCAGTCCTGGGCCACGATCTTGTCCCAGTACTCGCCGCCGTGGGTGTGGACGATCTCGGTCGGGAAGTAGCTCGACGAGTAGCGGTCGACCTCGTCGAGGTCGACCACCACCTCGTGCTCGTGTTCGATATCGGTGAGGAGGGGCCCCACCGTCTCGATGGCCCGCGCCTTCGGACTCGTCACCACGGCATCGATCGCTTCGTGAGCCAACCATTCAGAGAGGCGCTCGGCCTGCCATTTCCCGATGTCGTCGAGACCCGGATCGGCGATCCCGTCGACGTTGACGACGGTCTGAGGCCGGGCATGGCGCACGATGATCAGTTCCATGCGCACGCACGGTAGCCGGACGAGGTCGCGGCACCCGTCTAGAGTTTGTCGCCATGACGATGATGGACGAACTGGCGGGCGCGGCGATTCGGGAGGAAGCGGAGGCCGGCCTCGGTCCCGTCGTCGACCTCCGACGTGCCATCCACCGCGAACCCGAGCTCGGCATCGCCAACCCCGTCACCATCGGCCGGGTCGGCGACGCGCTCGCCGACCTCCCGCTCGAGGTCCACCGGGGTGAGGGCGAGATCACCTCGATGTGGGCCGACCTCAAGGGCGACTCCGACGGGCCCATGGTGCTGCTCAGGGCCGACACCGATGCCCTGCCGATGACCGAGGACACCGACCTCGAGTTCAAGAGCGAGATCGAGGGTCGAGCCCACGCCTGCGGCCACGACGCCCACACCGCCATGCTGGTGGGGGCGGCTCGCATCCTCGCCGGTCGCCGCGCCGAGATCGCCGGCACGGTGCGGTTCATGTTCCAGCCCGGCGAAGAGGGTGACGGCGGCGCGGCGCTCATGATCGACGAGGGCGTGCTCGACGGCGTCGACGCGGCCTACGCGTTGCACATCACCCCGAACTGCCCCAGCGGGTTCGTGGCCGGGCGCGCCGGCGCGATCATGGCGGCGGCCGACGTGTTCCACATCACGGTCAACGGTGCCGGTGGCCATGCGTCCACACCCCACTTCACGACCGACCCGGTCACGATCGCGGCCCACCTGGTGACGGCGCTCCAGACCATGGTCACCCGAGAGATCCATGCCTTCGAGCCGGCAATCGTCAGCGTCACCCAGCTACGGGCGGGCACCACCACCAACGTCATCCCCGAGAAGGCCCACCTGGCGGGCACGATCCGCAGCATGGCCCCACACACCCGCGACCAGGCCCACCTCGCAGTCGACCGCATCGCCCATCAGGTCGCGGCGACCTTCAACGCCACGGCCGAGGTCCGGATCGAGAAGGGATATCCGGTGACGGTCAACCATGCCGGACCGGTCGAGCTCGTCAAGCAGGTGACGCGGTCGGTTCTGGGGGAGAACCGCTTCCTCGAACTCCCCTTCCCGGTGATGGGCGCCGAGGACTTCAGCTATCTGCTCGAGAGGGTGCCGGGCGCGATGAGCCTCCTCGGCGTCTGCCCCGATCACATCGAGAACTCGCTCGAGGCACCGGCCTGCCACAGCAACAAGATGATGCTGCACGAGCCGGCCATGGCCAATGGGATGGCGATCCATGCGGCCACCGCCCTCGCGGCGCTCGAGGAGCTCCGAGCCGCGGGGGCCTAGGCCGAGTCGTTCGCGCCGTTCCGAGACACCGACCAGTCGCGCACGGCGCGACGGACGGCATCGGCAACGTGCTGCTCGGCAGAGTCGACGATTTGGGGGTCGACGATCTGGGGTTCGCCGGCCGGTGACCCGGCGACCGCCCGGTTGTCGGCGCCTCCGGACGGCACCGGCAGCGGTTCGAAGTCGGACTCGGGCCAGTTCCCCGGAGCCCGGTGAGGGGCCGGCTCGGACCGCGCGCCGGTGGACTCGCGGAGGTCGATGCGGCTCTCGGTGTCGAAGCTGATCTCAACCGGCTCGCGCTCGAGGAAGTTCTCGATCTGGGTGATCACCCCACGCAACTCCGCCTTCGAACGGGCGGCTGAATCCTCGGCCGCCGAGACGATCATGAGGCCGCGGTCCACAGCCCGTTGGAGGATGGCCTCCGACTCCTTGCCCACAGCTTCGAGTCGTCGTGCGAGCTGAGCATGGATCTCTTCGGCTCGTTCTCGAGCCGCCCGGCGTTCTGCGTCGATCTCGATCTTGGCCCGCGCTTCGTGTTCGCGGGCCTGCGCCTCGGCCTCTTCGGTGAGCCGCGCCGCTCGCTCGAGCGCGCTCGCCAGCGCAACGGTGGCCTGCTCCCGAAGCTCGGCGACTGACGCTGTCGGTGCCGCTCGAGACCACGACATCATTGCCGGGGTGCACCGACTCGTTGTTTTCCGCCCGGGTGCTGACCCCGCAGGAGGTGCCCACCAACTCGGCGGGCACGGCGGCGACGCCGAGCACGGTCGCCACGCCGGGGGCCGAGTACACGACCGTGCCGAGCGGGATCTCGACGCGGCCCGCATCCTGGGCTCCCGCACCGGGGATCGCGAACGCCAGCGCCACGCCGATGAGCGCAACCAGAGAGACCACCCGACGCGCAGTACTCGCAGACCGCGGACCACCCGCTCCGTCGTATTCGGTCGTCATGTCCAACGCGCCCAATCCCCGCACTGCTCATTCGTACGGAAGCCCGGTCGAGACGCTCGTTGCCGCCACGCTGTGCGCGCAATTGGGCGCTCGGCACTGCAGACACGCCGACGATCACCTCACCAAGAGTGAACACATCCCCCCTTTTGGTGGTGCCCACGGCACGTCCGCTGGTATACCGGTCGGTGTGGTGAACGCCCTCGCTCGCATCCGAGCCGTCTCCGGCGCGGGCTCGCCGCTCGTCTTGCTCATGCTGGCTGCGGTGCTGCTCGCCTCCGGCATCATCGATGCCTCCGGAGCCCAGGAGCCAGCACCGGACGAACCCGGCGCCCAACTCGCCGTGGCCGACGCTTCCATCGAGGGATCGGGACCGTGGACGTCCTGGTTCGGCGCCCGCCCGGACCGGGAATTCGTGGTCACCTTCGTCAACATCGGCACCGTGCCGGTCACTGACCCGGAGCTGACCCTTCGCTTCGGCAAGGGCCCGAACCCCACCGAACCGGTCGACGCACCCGTGCTGGGCACCCTCGCCCCCGGCGAGCGGGTCACCGTGCGGGTCGCACTCGATCTCCCGCGCTTCGCAGTCGGCACCTTCGCGGTCGAGGGGTCGCTCCCCGGCATGGCGATCCCCGTGTCCTTCCGCGCCGAGACGAGCCACATCCCATGGCTGGTGCTCGTGCTTCCCCTGCTCATCCTGATCCAGGCGGCGCTCCTGCGCGTGCGCAACCGCGTGCGCGATCGGATCCACGGCCCGCCCCGCACCTCGGACCCCACGCTCCCGTCGGCGGTGACGGCCCCGGATGCGGGCGACGATGTCGATCGCGACCCGACGAGCACCGACCCGGATCCGGCAGCACTGCCGGAACCGGAACAAGAGCCAGAACCGGAGCCCGACCTCGAGACCGTCATCCGGGAGGAGCTCGACCGGGTGTTCGACGATGCGGCCCGTCACTTCGACGACTCGCTCGACGAGCCCGCGTTCCGCCGCTATCTCACCGAGCTGGCGACCACGGTGACCGAACGGACCTCGGCCCGGATCGAGATGACGCCACCCGAACGCGAGACCCTCCGCCGCTCAACGGTCGACGCGGTACTCGACGCGTTCGATCTCGCGCCGACGTCTCTCTGACCATCCCGACCGGCGTCGGCGGCCGTCAGAGTCCGTACAAGCGCGCCGCCGTGTCGTGCAGAACCTTCTGCAGCGTCGCGTCGTCGAGAGCCGACAACGCTCCGGTCGCATAGTCACGGGGATACTGCGCGGGCGTGGCGGGGCCGGGGTGCTGGCAGGTCGGGTGCGGGTAGTCGGTCTCGTACAGGATGTTGTCGGGATACCGCTCGATCGCGAAGCGGGCCGCATCCTGCTCGAACCAGAAGCAGCCGTAGATCTGACGACGGAAGTACTCCGACGGGAGCAGGTCGTATTCCGGGTGCTCCTGACGAACCCCGCCGTTCTGCCACTGCCAGTCGAACGACTCCATCGCGCCCGGAATCCAGCCGGCGCCGGATTCGACGGACACGAGCTTCAGATCGGGGAAACGGTGACACACGCCACCGAACAGCAGATCGGCGATGCAGCGCATGTTGTCGAGGAAGATGAGCGACGAGACCTTCGCGAAGTTGGTCATCCAACCCATGTTGGCCGTGTCCTGGAACTGGGTTCCCATGGACCCACCGCCGACGTGGAAGCTGACCGACACCCCGGCCTCCTGGGCGACTGCCCAGATCGGGTCCCAGTGATCCGACGCCAGCGGCGGCAGGCCGTGGTCCTGGGGCTGGTTGCAGAAGTTGATCGCCTTGTGGCCGGCCTCGATGCCGCGCGTGATCTCCTCCACCGCGAAGTCGAGGTCCCAGAACGGCACCGCGGTGACGCCCACCAGGCGGTTCGGGTCGGCCGAGGTCCAGTCGGTGATCCAGTCGTTGAACGCCTGGACGCAGGCCCGCACGACGTCGGGTTCGCCCATCTTCATGAAGTACGCGTTCCCGAACCCACCGACGTTGGGGTAGAGCACCTGCGCCCGGATGCCCTGTTCGTCCATGAACTTCAGCCGCTCGGCGCTGTCGTACATCGCCGGATGGATCTCGTCGAACGTGTTGGGGACCTTCAGCGGCATGAGCCCGTCGAATCCGGCCATCGAGTAGTAGCCCGGTTGACCGAGCCGGTCGCCGGCACACATCCAGACGTCCTGGCCGTCGATGCGTTCGATGTGGGGCACACGGTCGTGCATCGCCGACGGGGTACGAGCCGTCCACACGTCGGGAGGCTCGGTCACGTGGGTGTCGACGTCGATGACCTCGAATCGATCGAAGAGGTCGGGGGCTGAATCGGTGGTGGTCACGGATACAAGACTCGCACCGCCCAGACCGCGAGTGCCATTCCGAGCATCTGCATCAGGACGAACATCGGAGCCGAGGCCGGTTCGATACCGGCGAACGTGTCGGAGAGGGTCCGCGTGACGCTCACTGCGGGGTTGGCGAACGAGGTCGATGACGTGAACCAGTACGCACCGCCGATGTAGGCGGCAACGCCACCGGCGGCGAGATGCTCACGGCCGCTTCGCACCACGGTGAAGACGAGCAGGACGAGCCCGAACGTGGCGATGACCTCGGAGAACCACAGATTCGACGTGTCGCGCGCCTTCTCGCTGAGGTTCACGACGTCGAGTTCGAACATCACGTTGGCGGCCATGGTGCCGACGGCACCGCCGACGATCTGCGCTGCCACGTAGGGGCCGACGTCACTCCACGGACGATTGCCCAGCCAAGCATCGGCCACGGTCACCGCCGGGTTGAAGTGGGCCCCGCTGACCGGCCCGAACATCACGATGATGGCGTAGAGCACCCCGACCGTCGCCGCCGCGTTGGCCAACAGCTGGAGACCGACATCGGTGGTCAACCGTTCGGCCATGATTCCCGACCCGATCACGCCGATCAGGAGAAACGCCGTGCCGATGAACTCGGCCAGCAGCCGGCGTCCCATGTCGCTCGCCATCTCGCTCCCCATGTCGCTCCCGCCGGTGCGGCGGATCTACTCCGATGATTGTGGCGGCCAAAAAGGCTCGGGCCCGGCCGGCGTGTGCCGTCGACCGGGCCCCAGTTTCCCTGGAGGGGGACGGGAGCTGATGCTCCCGGATCGATGCCGCTCGGCCCTGCATCCGTGCGACATCCAACCCGATTCGGACCTTAGTCGATGGTCTGCGGATTTTCCCAATGCATGGCAAACGAACTGCAACAAAACAGCAAAGATCTGGGGACAACCAGGGGAAAGCCCTCTATCAGAAGCTGGTCCAGCCGTTTGTGTGGCCCCGACGTTCTCCACAACCGGTGCCGGCGAATGCGTCAGCCACGTTGCGATACGTCGACAACGCGCGGAGGAATTCGATCGTCGGCAGAATGGCCTCGAGTTGTCCTTCGTCTATCCGTCGAAGGGCATCGGCAGGGCGCTCCCACCACGCGTCGGTGAGTTCCTGCTGGTCGGCGACGACCTCGCCGCCCCGGTACCGGGCGAGGAAGAAGTGGGTGTCGTAGCGCCGCGGCGCCCCCTCGGGCGTGATCCAGCGTCCGACGTGTGGGAAATGGTCGGGGTCGACCGGACCGGGTCCGGCGATGTCGAGACCGACCTCCTCCTCGGTCTCCCGGATGGCCGCGTGCAGAAAGGGCGCTGCCTCGTCTCGCGTCAGGTCCGGGACGGCTGCTGCGGGCACCAGCCGACGGGCAGGCTCGTGGTGGTCGTCCGGGTCGACGCCGCCGCCTGGGAAGACGATGAGCCCGCCCACAACGATCGATCCCGGCCGCCGGCGTCCGATGACGACGTGCAGGTCGGGTCGATCATCGACCACCAGGACCGACGCCGCCGGCAGCGCCGGGATGCTCACGTGTCGAAGAACTCGCCGGCATTCACGAGCAGACGCTGCCCCGTGATCATGCTCGACCGGTCGCTTGCGAAGAACACCGCCGCTTCAGCGACGTCGGCGTCGGTGGGCATCGTGCGCAGCGCCATTCCCTGGGCGATCTCGTCGCGCACCTCTTCTGCCGTGCAGCCGCGTTCGGCGGCCTGCCACTGGCAGTACATCTGTACGTTCGGGCCCCACATCCAGGTGGGAATCACGGTGTTGACCCGGATGCCCTGGGGGCCGAGTTCGGCCGCCATGTCGCGCGCCATCCCCAAGAGGGCCGACTTCGCCGACGCGTAGGCCGACTGGGGAATCTGGTCGACCGGCTTGAGCGACGCCTGCGAGCCGATGAGTACCACCGACCCGCCACCGTGGGCCGCGAACACCGGAGTCACGGCCCGCACCGCATGGACCGCGCCGAGCACGTTGACCTCGAGGTTCTTGAGCAGCATGGCGTCGTCGAGCTCGGCGAACGGTGCGTGGACGGTGTCGAGCGCGGCGACCATGATCACCGCGTCGAGGGTGCCGAACTTGTCGGTCGCAACGGCGACGGCGGCCTCGAGCGATGCCTGGTCCATGATGTCGGCCGAGGCTGCGGCGACACGTTCGCCCGTCGGGTCGAGCGCCTCGGCCGCAGCGATCAGGCGTTCCTCGTTGCGGGCCACGATGACGACATTGGCTTCATCGCGGAACGCTGCCGTTGCGCACGAGTAGCCGAGCCCGGGGCCCACGCCGATCACCATCACTGTCTTGCCGTCGAGAATCATGGCGCGATCCTGCCACGCGCTCAGGGGCGTGCCCATTCCACGGGGAACGGTTCGTCGGCGCAGGACGTGTCGAGCGTCCGCGCCGGATCCGCCACGAAGAGCTGCACGATCTGGGCGATGCACTCGCTGCCGTACCAGATGCCGTGACCACGGCCGCCCTGCTCGACCACGGTCACCGGTTCGAGCCGTTGGGCCACGCGCTCGGCGAGACCGGGAGGAGTGATCGGGTCGTACGTTCCCGAGAGGAGCAGCGTGGGGATCACGCTCTCGACCGGGTCGTCGGCCTCGGGCTCCGCAGGTTCGCGCTCCCACTCCTCACAGATCTCGGCGAGACTCGCCGCGGCGACCGCGCCCCCGAACGGCGGGAGGTCCACCCCGGGACCGCCGGTGAACGGCAGTCGATCCCGACACTGCACGGCAAAGTAGGTGCCCTCCCGGTTGGCGCTCTGTGACGACACGAGAAGTCGCGAACCGGTGGTCGCGAGCCAACGGGCCGAGGCCGGGTCGCGGTCGTCGAGGCCGCCGATGACGGCGGGCAGGTGGCGCAGGAGGCTCTCGTGATACATGAGCAGGAAACTCAACTCGGCGACACGCTGCCCGTCGAGAACCACGTCGATCCCGGCGGTGTACCCGATCTCGTTGCCCGTGACCGCGACCCTCATGGGCGAGCGGTCGAGCTCGTCCATCACCCGTTCGAGAGTCTGCCGAAACGAGCCGTCGGCGAGATAGCCCCGGCAACGCGACTCGACCGCGCAGGCCCGGTCGATCACATCGACCGCCCGCTCAGCGGAGTCGACGAGGCTCAGGTCGGTGTCGAGGTCGGGGGGATACACGCCGTCGAGCACCGCTCCGACGAGCCCGGCCGGCTCATCGCGAAGGATCTCGAGCGCGATGGTCGAGCCGTAGCTCACCCCGTAGACCGTCCACCGGTCATACCCCAGCCCCCGCATCACATCGGCGACATCGGCGGCGTGGGCTCCGGTGTCGGTGTTGCGCAGCACGAGGTCGTCATCGAGCCGGCGGGCGCAGTCGTCATAGGCCGCATCGGCGACGATGCCGCCTTCGATGGAGTCGCTGCCCAGAACCCGCCCGAGCGCATCGACGATCTCGTGACAGTCGAAGTTCGGCCCCGCGAAACCGGTGCCACGCTGATCGACGAACACCTGGGTGAACGCCTGCCGCGGAAACCAGGACCCAAGCTCCGAGCTCGCACCCCCGGGACCGCCCTGGAGCACCGCGAGCGGCGTCTCGAATCCCGAGTCGTAGCCGGCGAGGGTTGCCACCGTCACGCGTGTCGTACCCAACACCGGGTCGTCCCGGTTGATGGGGAGCGTGACGACGCCGCACGCGAGCGCCACATCATCGGATCGCGCCAGGCTCGCGGGGCAGTCGATCTGCTCCACCGCTACCGGCGGACGCGTCGACGACTCATCGGTCGACGACGGACTCGACCCGTCGGCCGTGGCGGTCGTGGTGGTCGTGACGAGCGCCGGGCCCGCGCGGTCGTCCGCGCCACAGCCCGCCGCCGCCAGGGCCGCCACCACGAGGATGGCAGCGACCCGTGCGCTCACCAGAGCTGATCGGTGTAGGTGTCGGTGCCGACGATCGTCGGGAGGAACGGGGCCGCGAAGACCACTTCGCCCTTGCCGCTGGCCTTCACCTCGTCGGCGTAGGCGTGGAAGCGGTCCCACACCGCCGTCGGCTCGTCGTCGAGGAAGAACAGCTGCACCTGTCGGTCGGTGGGACCCGGAGGCATGCCCAGGTCCATCGGGGCCTGATCGGTGTCGCCGGCGCCGGCTGGTTGGTAGTGCCACGTCACCATGCTGGCCACTCCGGACCCGTTCATGAGCGCGGGCAACGAGGTGGACTCGAGATGGTCCACGAGCTCGGCCTCGTCGACCCCTTCCGCGGGATCGACGGCGACCACGGCCAAACCCTTGTAGGGGTGGTCGAGGGCCAGCTCGATCGGCACGGTGTGGTCGGGGCGATAGACGGCGCTCGGCTCCTTGAGCAGCACGGTGTGGGCGTGGGCCCGGTCGGGGAACCCGCGCCCGTTCGAGTAGAGCCAGACCACCTGGTCGCCGGCCCACGCGAAGTGCTCGTCGTGTTTGCCCTCGAGCACCCAGTAGATGGCGAGGTAGGAGCCCTTCTCGACCGGGCTGGCCACCGGCGTGTCACCACGCGGGAAGCGGAGATCCTTCAGTTCCTTGGTGGCCACCCAGCGCTTGCCGGCGAACAGCCAAGGGCCGACCATGCAGCCCGCATAGAAGTGGTCACGCTCGTACCAGCGGTTGTACTCGACCTCGTGACCGACCGTGGGGTCGACCATCGTGAAGAGCATCGAACCGACCTTTATCGGATAGTCGTTCATGATTCGTGTGCCTCGTGTTCGCGGGTCTCGGGGTCAGCTGTCGAAGACGATCCGGCCGATCCACTCGGCCATGAGGGCCGGCTTCTCGACGCCTTCGATCTCGACGTTGATGGTGCGGGTGCTGTTGATCGCCGCACCCTTCAGTTCGACCTTGCTGATCACGCTGTGCGCCCGCACCCGCTTGCCCGAGTTGACCGGGTTGAGGAAGCGCACCTTGTCGAATCCGTAGTTGATTCCCATCATCACGCCGTCGAGCGGCGGGAGTTCCTGTTCGATCGAATCCGTCAGGTGGACGAGCATCGACAGCGTCAGGAAGCCGTGCGCGATGGTGCCGCCGAACAGCGGGGTCGCCCGTTCGGGGTCGATGTGGATGAACTGATGGTCGTGGGTGACATCGGCGAACTGGTCGATCTGGTCCTGTGTGATCTCGAACCACTCGCCGTGTCCTTCGTCCTTGCCTTCGCTGGCCTTCATGACCTCGAAGGCCTTCGCCGCGTTGCTCATCACTCGTCTCCGGATCTGTCGTGCCAGTGGGGAACGACGGGACTCTATGCGCCCAGTGCGGCGAGCAACAGTTGGGCTGCGGGGTCGGTCGCCCCGCCCGCACGGGTCGCGACCACCAGGTCGCGACTGCCGATGACCCGGCCGTTGGTCAGGGCATCGGTGCCCATCTCGGCCTGGACGACGGGGAGCACGGTCCAGCCCATTCCGATGCCGACCATCGCCCGCAACACGTCGGGCTGGTGCGACTCGGCCACGATCTCGATTGGCGCGCCCAACTCGCGCAGCGCGTCGAGGATCAGCGCTCTGGTGTGCGAGCCCTCCGGGAAGACCACCCACGGGCCCCAGGTCGCGGGCCGACGCGGACGAGTCCCGTCGGGCGAATAGACCGCGATGTCCTCGGTGAGCAGCGGCGAGGTGACCACGCCGCGCCGTTGCGGCGAGGGCGAGACACAGATCGCGACGTCGATGCGGCCCGACTCGAGATCGTCGAGCAGTTGGCCCGAAGGACCGACGGTGAGCATCAGGTCGAGGTCGGGGTGATCCGTCCGGAACTCCCGCAGGTGCGCGGAGAAGTGACCGACCGCGGCGGCGTCGATCATCCCGATCCGGAGCCGCCCCGACGTGCCGGCCCGGGTCCGCTCCGCCCATCCGGCGAGGTCACCGGTCAGCGCCACGACCTGACGAGCGTGAGCCAACACCTCCGATGCGGCCGGTCGCAGCACCCGGCGTCGGCCCTCCCGATCGAACAGGGGTAGGCCGACCCGGCGTTCGAGCTCCGCCAGCCCCTGGGACAGGGCCGACGCACTGACGCCGACGGCCTCGGCCGCCGCCGCCCAACTCCGATGGTCGGCAACCGCCACGAGATACTCGAGCTGGCGGATCGACAGGTCGGGCAGCGAGGTGGGCACACCGTCACACTACCCCTCGCAGAACAGTTCAGACTTCCTTCACATCGAGCTGGACGTTGTCGGAGATGCTTATCGTTTCCGCCATGACTGCACGTGACATCTCACCCGCCACCGGCAAACTCGGTGTGCTCACACCCGGCATGGGCGCCGTGGCCTCCACATTCATCGCCGGCGTTCTCGCCGCCCGCCAGCAAGGCACCGCGCCGCTCGGCTCGGTCAGCCAGATGGCCCACATCCGACTCGGCACCCGCGAAGACGCGCGCAATCCGCTGATCAAGGACTTCGCTCCCCTCGCTTCGCTCGACGACATCGTGTTCGGCGGCTGGGACCCGATCTCCGCCAACGCGCTCGAGGCCGCCCGCACCTGCGGCGTGCTCGAGGAGAAGGATCTCGCCCCGATCTCCAGCGAGATGGAAGGCATCGTCGCCATGGACGCCGTCTTCGACCAGAAGTGGGTCAGCCGACTCGACGGCACTCGCGTCAAGAGCGAGACCAACATGTGGGATCAGGCGATGGCGCTGATGGCCGACATCGAGAACTTCCGTACCGAGAACGACTGCGACCGTCTCGTGATGGTGTGGTGCGGTTCCACCGAAGCGTTCCAGGAGGCCTCCGACGTCCACGCGACGATCGAAGCGTTCGAGGCCGGGCTCAAGGCGAACGACGAGAACATCTCGCCCAGCCAGATCTATGTCTACGCCGCCCTCCAGTCCGGCGTGCCGTTCGCCAACGGTGCCCCGAACCTCTCCACCGACCTCCCCTGCATGATGGAGTTGTCGGCCCGCAACGGTGTGCCGATCGCCGGCAAGGACTTCAAGACGGGCCAGACCCTCATGAAGACCCTGATCGCCCCGGGCCTCAAGGCCCGCATGCTCGGTCTGCGCGGCTGGTACTCCACCAACATCTTGGGCAACCGCGACGGCGAGGTGCTCGACGCGCCGGAGAACTTCAAGACGAAGGAAGAGTCGAAGCTGGGCGTGCTCCACAAGATCCTGGAGCCCGAGGTCTACCCCGACCTCTACGGCAACATCGACCATGTCGTGCGCATCAACTACTACCCGCCCCGCGGCGACAACAAGGAGGGCTGGGACGCCATCGACATCTTCGGATGGATGGGCTACCCCATGCAGATCAAGATCGACTTCCTGTGCCGCGACTCGATCCTCGCCGCGCCCATCGTCCTCGATCTCGCGCTGTTCATGGACCTCGCCAGCCGCGCCGGCGAGTCGGGCGTGCAGGAATGGCTCTCCTTCTACCTGAAGGCCCCCCAGTCGGCCGTCGACGGAGTGCCCGCCGAGCAGGATCTGTTCATCCAGCAGACCAAGCTCAAGAACACCCTCCGAGAGTGGATGGGCGAGCCCGCCGTCACCCACTCCGAAGCCGGCTGATCAGTTCCAGAGGGCTGATCAGTTCCAGAGAAGGGTGAGGCGGTCCAGCACGATCGTCCAGCTCTCGTGGTCGGGGTCGATCACGTCGAAGTGATCGGCTCCGGCAACGGTCTGCAGCTCGACGTCGGAGGAATCGGCGAGTGCGACGTAGGCCTCGGCCCGGTCCGGCGGCACGATCCGGTCGTCGCCGCCCTGCACGAGGAGTTGAGGCACGACGACCGGCAGCAGGCGAGCCGGGTCGGCGATGTCGTATGCCGCGGGGTCGTCGACGGGCGTCACGCCCATGAACGCCTCGACCGCTCCCCCTCCGAGATCGACATTGCCGGCCAGATCTGCGACCGGGGCCTGCCCGACGACCAGCATCGGCACCACCGCCGGATCGGCACCCACAGCCCCGGCGTCCAACTGCTCACGCTGACCAACCCACAGCGCGAGATGCCCACCGGCACTGTGACCGACCACGGCGACGCGACCGAGATCGAGCGGGTGGTCGTCGGCCAGTGAGCCGAGACCATCGATCGCCGCAGCGACGTCGGCCAGCGTGCCCGGGTAGCCACCGCCGGCATCGCCCACGCGGCGGTACTCGACGTTCCAGGTGGCGAAGCCCTTCGCGGACGCCGACGCGGCCTGGGGTTCGGCGAGATCGAGACCGAAGGCATTGCGCCAGAAGCCGCCGTGGATGAAGACGACGACGGGGAACGGACCCTCTCCCGGCGGAACGGTCAGGTCGCCGAACTGGAGGGAGCCTTCGCCGTAGGCAATTCGTTCGGTCATCGGTTCGGCACTCGACGGCGGACCGTCATCACTGCAAGCGACCGTCGCGAGACCGAAGACCAGACCGAGGACGACGCATACGACGAGTCGTCGCACTCAGGCGCCGGCCGGCGGATCGGTCTCCAGCACACCCTCGGCGACCAGTGCCTCGATCTCGTCATCGGGAAGACCCAGCCACCCTGAGGCGACCTCGCGGGTGTGCTCGCCCAGGCCGGGCGCCGGGAAGATGTCGGGCCCGATGATCGACGTCGCCCGGAAGGCGCCACCCTCGAAGATCATTCCGCCGATGGGGGGCTGGTCCAGCTTCACGAGATACCCGCGCGCCTCGAGATGCGGATCGACCGACATGCTCGCGCCGGTGAGCATCGGCCCGGCCGGTACGCCGGCGGCCAGACAGGTGTCGGTGACCTCGGCGCTGCTCATCGTCGCCGTCCACTCGGCGATCTTCGCCTCGATCTCGTTCTCCGCGGCCCGCCGGTCGGCGCTCGACATCGATGGGTCGGCCCAGTCGGGTGAACCCATCACCTCGACGAGCGCGGCCCATTCGGCGTCGTCGCGCACACAGACCGCCACCCACGTGTCGTCGCCCGAAGTCGGGAAGAGACCCCACGGCGTGCCGTGGTCGGAGTGGTTCCCGCGGGGAACGACCGAGCCGGGCGACAGCGACTCCTGGGCGAGCAGGTCACCCATCACGCCGACGACCTGCTCGACCTGACAGACCTCGACGTGCACTCCCCCGTCGCCGTTGCGACGATTGCCGAGCACGTTGGCGAGGGCAGCGACGGCACCCGTCCGGCCGGCGAAGTGGTCGGGGAAGATCGACTGACTACCGGCGGGCGCCGGATCGTTCTCGTAGCTCCACAGGTGGGTCATCCCGCCGGTGACCTGGGTGTTGGGTCCGTAGCCGAGCCAGTCGGCCCAGCGCCCCCGCGACCCCATGAGCTGGCTCGACATCATCACGATGTCGGGGTTCTGCGCCTTCATCACGTCGAAGCCGAGACCCATGGCGGTCATCGTCCCCGTGGAGTTGTTCTCGATCACGACATCGGTGTCGCGCGCCATCTGGTGCAGGAGTTCGATCCCGCGCTCGGTCTTGGCGTTGATACCGAGCGAACGCTTGCTTCGGCTCGACGACGCGAACGACGGCGACATCTCGCCACCCAGGACGACGCGGATGAAGTCGGGATACGTGCGGCTCTCGATCTTGACGACGTCGGCGCCGTACTCCCCGAAGAGGTGACCGGTCTCCACCCCCACCCCTCCGTGGCCGAAGTCCATCACCTTGAGACCGGCCAGCGGCTTGGACGGTTCGAGGGCGGCGGATGGCGCGGGACGGGGCTCACCCAGGTTCTCGAAGACCTGCTCGTTGTGTTGGCCGACCGCGGGCGGTGGCCCGGTGGGGCCGACCCGCTCCCCGTCGAACTCGAACCATCCCGACGGGAGTTTCATCGTCCGGCCGTCCGGGAGGGCGACATCGTCGAACGTGCCACGACTCTCGAAGTGGGGGTTCGACAGCACCTCGTCGGGCTTGAGGATCGGGGTGCACACGATGCCGCGACGCTGTGCCTCTTCACAGACATCGAGCATCGACATCTCCGCCCACAGCTCGCAGTACAGCGGGTTGAGCACGGCGTCGGCGATCATCATCCGGCCGATGAAGTTGTCGAGCTCGGGGTCCTGCAGATAGTCGGGCTCCCCCAGCCACGCCCGAATCGCATGCCATTGGCGCGGGCTCAACACGACGAGGCGTACATAGCCATCGGCGCAGGGGATGATCGTGTAGACCGGCCCCGGTCCGGCCCGCAGCTCGGGCGACGGCTGGCCTGCATCGGCCGAACGACTCCAGTTCGACAACGACCAGTCGGTGATCTGGGAGAGCGCCTCGTTGGCCGAGAGGTCGATGAGCTGGCCCGCCCCCGTGTCCTCACGCTGCCAGAGCGCACAGAGCACGGCCCAGACAGCCATGAGGCTCGCCGTGTCGTCGCCGATGAGTCCCGGAGGGAGGATCGGACCGCCCTCGTGGGTTCCGGCCTTGAAGGCCATGCCCCCCGTCGCCTCGATCACGGCATCGGGCACGTCGCGACCCGCGTACGGGCCGGTGCGGCCGTAGGCCGTGATGCTGGCGACGACCAGGTGGGGATGCCGCGCCGCGAGGTCGGCCGCGTCAAGGCCGGTGCCGTCCTGCGTGCCGGGCTCGTCGGAGACCACCACCACGTCGCTGTGGGCGAGCAGATCGTCGAGCTGCGCCCGCCCGGCCTCGGCATCGAGATCCAGCTCGACGCCGAGCTTGCCGGCGTTGCGGAAGGTCCAGAAGAGCGAGTGGTCACCGTCGCGTGGCGCCATCGATCGCGAGGGCGACCCCCCCTGCGGCTCGACCCTGATCACCTCGGCCCCGAGGTCGCTCAGGAAGCGACCGCAGAGCTCACCTCGCTCGATGGTCAGATCTACGACTCGGATTCCGACGAGTGGTCGACGCGGCACGGGTCCCCCTTGGCGTGGCACGGACCGGATCGTAGGTCGGCAGAGGGGTGCAGGCCCACCCGCCGACTGAACCCCGTTCTCGGGGCTACGTCCCCTCGACCGGCGGACGGTGGTCCGGCCACCCGATCGCCTCCTCCATCTGCGCGGCGAGCGCCAACAGGAGGTCCTCGCGGTTCGGTGGTGCGACGAGCATCACCGACAGCGGCAGACCGTCGGGACTGAAGCCGACCGGCACCGCCGCTGCCGGCTGGCCGGTGTAGTTCCAGATCGCGGTGTAGGGATAGACGCGGCTCATGCCCAGCAGGGTGCGCAACGCTCCCTTGTCGCGCCAGCGACCGACCTCGACAGGCAACGTCGAGGTCACCGGGGTCATCAACACGTCGACCTGCTCGAAGATCTGATCGATACGAGCGGCATGCGCAGCCTGATTGTCGAGGGCCGAGCGCACCGCCCGTTCGGGCACCAATCCGCCGAGCCGACCGAACCCTCTGGTCCGCGACTCGAGACGGTCGGGGTGCGGCACCGACTCGAGGTGCTCGTGCACGCCCGACAGGTAGAGGGCGATCATCGGATTGCCGGCATTGCCGAAGGCCGGATCGCAGGACTCGACAGCGTGGCCGAGATCCGTGAGCACTGCGGACGCGGCGTCGAGGCCCGAGAGTGCCTCGGGTTCCTTCACCGGCGGCAGCAGGCCTCGCACCGACCGTTCGGTCCGACCGATCCGCAGCGGGACCGACGGCTGACGGGTCGCGTCGACATAGGAGCCACTCGGGGCAGGAGGCGTGTGGGCGTCGCCCGGCGCGGGGCCCTGGGCGACGTCGAGCCACAGCGCGGTGTCGATCACCCGCCGAGTGAGACAGCCGGTCTTCGACATGCCATGCCAGTGCTCGGCCTCGGGCATCAGGGAAATGCGCCCCCGCTGGGGCTTCAGTCCGAACAGTCCGTTGAGCGCAGCGGGAATGCGGATCGATCCGGCACCGTCGCTCGCCGAAGCAGCACCGACGAGACCCGCCGCAACGGCGGCCCCGCTGCCACCGCTCGAACCGCCGGGGGTGCGAGTGGTGTCCCAGGGATTGCGGGTGTCGCCCGTCGCGGTGCTCTCGGTGAAGCCGCACACGGCGAGTTCGGGGAGATTGGTCACGCCGAGGGCGATCGCGCCGGCATCGAGGAGCCGCTGCACGTGGACGGCGTTGGCCTCGGCCGGTCGGTCGTATGCATCGGTCCCGTGCTGGGCCACCCGGCCCTCGATGTCGAGTTCGTCCTTGAAGGCGACGGGAACGCCGAGCAGTGGCGCGTCATCGCCCCGGGCGATCCGGGTGTCGGCCTCAGCCGCCGCGGCCCTTGCCTGATCGGCGAAGACCTCGCGGAAGGAGTTGAGGGCGGGATCGATCGCCTCGATCCGGGTGAGGTAGGCGTCGGTCAGTTCCGTGGAACTGATCTCGCGGTCGCGCAACAGCTGCGCCTGCGCGGCGATGCCGGAGTATGCGAGGTCGGCGGCGTCCATCCCGCCGACGCTAGTCCTCGGCGACGTCCGGTTCGGCAGTCACTTCATCGGCTGGTTCTCCCGCGATCGGTCTCCGCTTGCGCCGGCGGAGGAACAACACGACGAGCAGGACGAGGAGGAGCACCACGAAGACCACGCCCACGGCGATCGCCACACGTTGCTGGCCCCGTGACTCGGCGTCGTCGCGCAACCGGTCGACCTCAGCGCTCGCGGCGATGGCACCGTCGTAGCCAGCCGCCTCGAACGCTGCGTGCGCCTCTTCGACGAGCGCGTCGACGTCGGTGCCGTAGAGGCCGACGTTCTCGAAGAAGCCGGTGGGCGACCCGGCCCGGTCGTAAGCCGCGAGCACCCGATCGAGGGCGCTTCGCTGGGCCGCGAGTCCGTCGCGAACGGCGTCGAAGCCATCGGACATCGAGTCGACGGCTTCGTAGGCGACGCGGGGCCCCGCGGGCAGGACCACCGACCGCGCCGCCGCGTCGTCGCCCAGGGCCCGGGCGTCGCCCAGGATGTCGGCCATCTCTGCCACTGCGGTCTCGACGTCGTCGAAGTCCCAACCGGCGAGCAGCGTCGGGATCAGGTCCGGGACGTCCCAGGCGGGCTCCAGTGCCTCGAGCCCGTCCACGGCCTCCTGGGCGGCGTCACGGGCCGGCAGCAGTGCTTCCTCGCCGTCGCCCAGCACCCAACGGGTGAGGAGGTCCTCGGCCTCCTCGCTGCCGCCGATCAGCTCGACGGCATCGAGCAGATCGCGCCAGTCGACCGCCGCGAGTCCGGGGTCGTCGAGTCCGGGGCGATACGGATTGTCGCCGGCGAAAAGGGCGACGAGCGTGTCCTCGAGTGCGTCGTCACCGATCTCGTCGACGATCGCCGAGACGACCTGGTACGACGCCGCGTAGCCGAACGCCTCGGTCGGGTCGGGCTCGTCGGCGTTGAACACCGGGTCACGCCAATCGAGGAGGTCGATCGCCCCCTCGCTGGTGATCGTCACCGGCTCGAACTCCTCGACCGGATCGCCCAGCGCTCGGGCCATGGCGATCCCGAAGTGCTCGGCGAGCCCCTCGACCAGCCATCGCATCCGCGAGAAGCCGTCGTTGAACCACGCGTGGGCGATCTCGTGCCCGAGGAGGTCCATCAACAACTGCTCCCCGACGTCGATCGCCGCATCGTCGCCGCCCGAACCCTGGGGCTCGTAGAACCAGCCGCCGTAGCCGGCCAGCGCCGGCGCAATGGTCTCGATCACCTCGAGCTCGCCCTCGACGGGCCAGTCCACCCCGATCACGTCGATCAGGAACGGAATGCCTTCCACGAGTCCACGTTCGACGAACGCGTCCCACTCCTCGTCGCCCGGCCACGACGAGATCACGAGCTCCCCCTCGACCCCGTCGACCTCGATCGGGCGGGAACTCAACCCGAACTCCGACGACCCGACCATGAGGGCGAAGAACTCCACCGGGACGGGGATGGCGTCTGCCGTCAGCACCGTTGCGCCGAACGGGTCGGTGCGCGTCATGTCGGCCCCGAAGGTCTCGACGCGATAGCCGGGCGGGAACTCGACCCGCACGCTGCCGAGGCCGCTGTCGCCCCGGCCGACCACCGGGAAGCTGGCATAGGCAGGGTTGACCCGGGCCCATGCGTCAGGGCTGCGAGCTGCGCCGTCGGGCAGGCGGTAGCTCACCGTGAATCGCCGGGTCTGCTGCGAGAAGAGGTTCGGCCCGAGGTCGACGTCCCAGAAGGCGAACGGGGAATCGGCGAAGGCTGCCTCATCCTCCGCGCTCAGGGCCCGTCGGGTCATGGTCAGCGCAGATCCGTTGTCGCGCACGGCCCGGAGGTCGATCGCGGCCTTCGGATAGAAGTCGGCGATCGAGGTGAAGAACGTCTGGATGATCTGGAAGCCCTCACGCCGGTCGGGAACCTGGTTGGTCACCGTGTAATCGATCTCGACCTCGACGGCGCCGTCCTCGGGGAACACCCGGTACACGGCGTCGGCGACGACCCGCAGGCCATCGCCGTCGACTTGAGCACTGGCGGGCGTGACCGCGAAGAGACCCGCCACCAGTGCAAGGACAACTCCGCCGAGGCCCGCGCGGATACGCGAGGTCATGCGCCCGAGTCTGGCAGACCCGACCGCGGGGAGGTCACCGAGGCGAGCGCTCAGCCCAGTTCTGGTCCGTAGATCCCGACGAAACTCACCATTTCACCGGGGTAGCCGCCGAGGTTGTGGGTCAGGCCGAGGTTGCGTTCGGTCTCCGGGATCCGTCGCTCCTCCGGGGCCTCGCCCCGGAGTTGCAGCCAGACCTCGTAGAGCATGCGCAGCCCCGACGCCCCGACCGGATGGCCGAACGACTTCAGGCCACCGTCGGTGTTGACCGGGAGCCGGCCATCGAGTTGGAAGGCGCCGTCGAGCACGTCCTGCCAGGCCCCGCCGGCGTCGGAGAAGCCGAGGTCCTCCATCAGAACGAGCTCGGTGGGCGTGAAGCAGTCGTGCACCTCGGCCATCGCGATCTCGGCCTTGGGGTCGGTCACCCCGGCTTGGGCGTAGGCATCGTCGGCCGCCCACTTCGATTCGGTGAGCGTGGTGTAGTCGTAGTCGGGGTCGAGCGACCCCGCGCCGGTACCGGCCACGAACGACAGCGCCTTGATGTAGAGCGGGTTCGGGCAGTACTTGTGGGCGTCCTCGGCCCGGCACATGATCACCGCGGCGGCGCCGTCGGCGACCCCCGCGCAGTCGAAGACCGACAAACGGCCGGCCACCGCCGCCATCTGGCAGATCTGCTCGGCGCTGGTCTCGCGCCGGAACTGGGCCAGCGGGTTGCGGGCCCCGTTGTAGTGGTTCTTCTCGGCGATCTTGGCCACGACGTAGCGCAGCTCGTCTTCGTCGACGCCGTACTTCTCGGAGTAGGCCGGGAGGATGAGGGAGAACATGGCGGCCGCGGTGAGCGTGCGCTGGGTGCCGTCGGTGGGGATCGGGAAGGCGTTGAGGCCCTGGTATCCGCCGTCCTTCACCTTCTCGGCCCCGAGCGCCATCACGACGTCGTAGGCACCGGAGGCGACGGCGTAGGCCGCGTTGCGCATCGCCTCGGAACCCGTGGCGCAATAGTTCTCGACCCGGGTGACCGGCTTGCCCTGGATCTTGAGGGGCCCGCCCATGGCGAGCCCGGATGCCGCCGACTGCGAGGTGCCGAACCAGAAGGCGTCGATGTCCTCCTGGGCGACGCCGGCCGACGCGTAGGTGGAATGGGCCGCGTCGATGATCAGGTCGTCGAGCGACTTGTCCCAGTGCTCGAGGAACGGGGTGCATCCCATCCCGATGATGGCGACCTGGTCCTTGATCCCGTGTGAACCCATGTCAGCTGTCCCCTCGAACTGGTCGGACTTTCCAGAAGTAGTTGTGGATCTCGTCGGAGGTGAACAGGCGACGGAACGTCGGTTCGACCCGGCCACCCACCTCCACCTCGTCGGGGTCGACATCGGTGAGCTCGAGCGGCGCCCGGCCCCCTCCGTCGAAGTCGACCACCGCGAACACGACCGGCGGACTCGGCGAGTACACGAGCTTGTCGACCGTGAAGGCGGCGATCGTGCCCTGGGTGTCGGCCATCGGCACCGGTTCCATGTCGTCGACGGCACCGCCCTTCTGCGACACGCGGGCCGGCGGCATGTGGAGCATGCCGCTGCTGCGGT
>JBDQKM010000005.1:0-38983 GCA_040263275.1 Acidimicrobiales bacterium | reverse complement strand
CGCCTCAGATGCCCGTGATGGTGCAAGCAGCCGACGGGCGGTAGTGGAACGCGCCCAGCCGACGGACGAGCGAGATCGCGACGTCGGCATCCCAGCGATCCTGGAGCACGAGCGGCATCCCGTGATACAGCGCGAAACGCAGGCCGAAGTTGAAACCGGTCGAGTGGCCGACCGGCGACGGCATCCACACCACGGTCTCCTGGTCGAGACGGAGGAAGTCCTTCAGCGCCCTGACGCCGCTGTTCGTCGTCTGCTCGCTGTGGATGATTCCCTTCGGTGTCGCCTCCGTCCCCGAGCTGAAGATCAACTCGGAATACCCGGTCGCGGCGGGAACGGGCGCCGACGGCCGGCGGCCGTCGGCTGCGTCGCGCCGGACCTCGTCGATCATCTCGTCGCCGTCGACCACCACGACGCGGGCGTCGGCCGGCAACGAAGCCCGGACGGACTCGACGAGGGTCCGGTGATCGAATCCTCGGTAGACCGCGGGGATCACCACCGCTGAGGGCGACGCCGTCGAGAAGATGTGGTCGAGCTCCTTGGCCCGATAGTTGGGCAGCAACGTGTTGATCACGAGGCCGAGCCGCAGCGCGGCGAGGGCGACCACGGCCGCCTCGTAGCGGTTGGGGAGCTGGACCGAGATGACATCGCCGGCCACGAGTCCCTCTCCCTCGAAGCGGGCGGCCAACGCGTTCGCGTGGGCCCGGAGTTCGCCGAAGGTGACACTGCGGTCGCCGACGCGGTCGACAACCGCGAGCGCGTCGGGCGCAGCGTCGGCACGGGCTGCGAACGCCACCCACAGGGTGGTGTCGTCCCAGCCTGGGCGCCGGTCGGTCACCGTCCCTGCCAGCGTGGCGGGCGGCGCTCGAGGAACGCGTGCAGTCCTTCGGTCGCGTCGACCGACGAGGTGGCGTAGTCGACCACCAGGTCCATCTCGGCCTGCAGCGCCGCGGCCCGCGCTTCGTCCTGCGACAGCACGATCAACTCCTTCATGCGCCGCACCCCGAGTCGGCTGTGGCGAGCGGACGCAGCCGCGATCTCCATCACGCGACCCTCGAGATCCGCCGCGGGCACCGCCTCGGCGACCAAGCCGATCGACGCGGCCTCGGCGGCACCGATGGTGCGCCCCGTGAGGAGGAGTTCCTTCGCCTTCTGCAGGCCGATCGCCCGACAGAGCCGCTGACTCCCGCCGGCTCCCGGCAGCTGGCCGAACACGAGGTGTCCGTCGGCGATGGTGGCGGTGTCGGACGCGACCATGAGGTCACACGCGAGCGCGAGCTCGAGCCCGCCCGCCACACACGCGCCGTTGACCATCGCGATGGTGAGCACATCGATTTCCTCGAGCAGGGTGCACACGGCGGCGAACCGTTCGAGATAGTCACGAAACGCCGGGGGGTCCTCGTAGAGCGTGAGATAGCCACGGAGGTCGCCACCGGCGGAGAACGCCGGGCCCTCACCGGTCACGACGATCGCTCGCACCCGCTCCTCGCCGGCCGCGGCGGCGAGACGGGGGTCGAGCTCGCGCAGCGTGGCGAGGTCGATCGGGTTGCGCTGGTCGGGCCGCTGGAACGTGAGCACACGCACGACACGATCGGCGTCGGTCTCGACGTCACGAACGCCGACTCGGGCCTCGTCGGTCATTTCGATGTCTCCCGGCTCGGGGGGCCGACGATGAAGCGCAGCTGCCGCGACCCGTCGGATCCTGGGGGAAAGTCGGCCTTCACCGCCGCACCGGCCTCGAGCGCCTCGGGTGCGATCGCCAGCCGCGCGACCACCCGAGCTCCTTCGGAGAGGTCGACGAGTCCCACCACATAGGGCACCTCGGCGGCGACGTCGGGATCGAAGGCGACATGACAGACGGTCCAGGAGTAGAGGGCACCCTCTCCCGAGGCTTCCACGATCTCCCCTTCATCGTGACCACAGTGCGGGCAGCCCGGCATCGGCGGGTAGGCGGCGCGTGCACAGGCCAGGCAGCGACGAACGAGCAGGCGGCCTTCGGTGATCCCCGAACGGAAGAAGTCGGCGTCGCTCATCGTCGCACCAGCACGAGGGCCGAGCCGTCCTGCAGCGCACCGGAGGTGACCACGCCGGTCTCGGCGTCGGGCACCTGGCGGTCACCGCCGCGACCCTGGAGCTGGAGCACCGCTTCGGCCAGGGTGTTCATGCCGTGGAGGTAGCCCTCGTTGAGCAGTCCCCCGTTGGTGTTGACCGGGATGCGGCCGCCCGGGGCGGTGTGGCCGGCCCGGACGAACTCGCCGGCCTCCCCCCGGCCGGCGAAGCCGAGGCCTTCGAGGCCGAAGAGCACCACGCTCGAGAAGCAGTCGTAGATCTGAGCGAAGTCCATGTCGTCGGGACCCAGGCCCGCGTCGGCCCACAGCCGGTCGGCCAGGAGCGACGTGTGATTGCGGCTCAGATCGGGCCAGCTCGACGAGTCGGCCATGTCGAGGCCGCCGCCCCGACCGAGCACATACGCCGCCGATCGGATGCCGACCGCCGGATGCGGCGAATCGGCGGCGCGCTCATCGGAGGTGAACACGATGGCACAGGCCCCGTCGACCTCGGTCGTGCAGTCCACGGCGCGGAGCGGGTCGGCAACCATCGGCGACGAGTGGTGTTCGTCGATGCTCAGCGGGCTCCGACGAAATGCCCGGTCGTTACGAGCCGCCCACTCCCGCTGGGCGATCGCCACGGCCGCGAGGTCGGCCTCGGTGGCACCGGTCTCGATCATGTAGCGGCGGGCCCAGAGTGCGATGGTCTGGGGGTAGGCGATGAGCCCGGCGTCGTGGCGCAGATCGGCGGCGTCGCCGGGTGCCCGGGCGCTCCCGACCCGCTGACCGCTCCGGCCGTTGAGGGCGCGGTAGACCACGATGTTGCGAGCCACTCCGGTCGAGATCATCGTCGCGGCGTGCGCCGCCAGATAGCAGGGGGCCTGACCGGCAAGGCCCGAATCGAGGATGTGGCGCAGATCGCCGAGTCCGAGGACCGCGGCGACTGCTTGGGCCGGGACCGAATCGTGCAGATACTGGTAGGTGACGACGCCGTCGATGTCGGAGGGCTCGAGGCCGGCGTCGAGGATCGCCTCCCGACAAGCCTCGCCAGCAAGGGAGAGCACCGATCGTCCCGACGCCTTCGAGAACTCGGTGAAGCCGACACCGGTGATCGACGCGCCGCGATATGCCGACTGCACTCCCATGCGCACTCCCTTCCCCGGTTCGACCCTGCCGCGTATTCTGCCCGGTCCGGTTGCCGGGCGCCCAATCTTCTAATAATTTGATGATAGCCGTCGACCCACGCCTGGAGCCAGCCATGACCACCCCTCCCACCTACTCGCTCATTTCGGCCGACGGGCACTTCAACGAGCCCGGCGACCTGTGGACCAGCCGGGTCGCCTCGAAGTTCGTCGACCTGGTTCCCCGCATCGAGTCATTCGACGAAGGCGACGCATGGGTCATGGAGGGCGCGCCGACCACCCGGCCGTTCGGCTGGGGGGCATGCGCCGGCAAGGCCCCCGATCAGATGGGCAAGTGGTGCCGCTTCGAGGACCTCAACCCCGGAAGCTACGACCCGAAGGCCCGTGTCGCGGAGATGACGGCCGACGGGATCGACGCCGAGGTGCTCTTCCCCAGCGGAATCTGGCAATGGATCTCCGCCGCCCCGGACGACGAACTGCACCTCGAACTCGTGCGGGCCTACAACGACTTCGTGTCGGAGTTCGCCGCTCACGACCCCGCTCGCCTCGGTGGCATGGCGATGCTGCCGAGCCGCGGCGTGGAGTCGACGGTCGCCGAACTGCAGCGGGTCCTGGAGATGCCGGGCTTCGTCGGCCTGTTGCTCACCTGCTATCCGAACGGCACGCTCAACATCGAGCCGGAGGACGATGCCGTGTGGGGCCTGGTCCAGGAGAGTGGTCTCCCGCTCGCGATCCACGTCATGTTGAGCAATCGGATGCCGCGACCGCTCGTGGCCCAGGGACTGCCGGGCACCGTGCACTTCAACGACGCGCCCCAGCGGATCCTCCAGTTCATCTTCTGTGGCGTGCTCGACCGGTTCCCCGATCTCACCATCCCGATGGTCGAGACCGACTGCGGTTGGCTGCCGTACTTCGCCGAGCAGGCCGACGACAACTACCTGCGCCACAAGGACTCCTCGCTGCGCGACCAGAACCTGCCGATGCTGCCCAGCGACTACATGGCCAAGCACTTCCCGGCGACGTTCATCAACGACAACTACGCGATCCACAACCGTCACCGCATCGGCGTCGACCGGATGATGTGGTCGAACGACTACCCCCACATCACCTCGGACTGGCCCTATTCGTGGAAGTCGATCAAGGCATCGTTCGCCGACGTTCCGACCGACGAGAAGCACGCGATCCTGTGCGGCAACGCCCAACGGATCTTCGGATTCGGGCGCTGAGCACCCCCCGTCCGACGACTCAGCCGAGACCCTCACTCGACACCAACCCGAGATCGACGATCACGTCGACGAGGGCGTCGACCGTCGCCTCATCGCCGGTCAGACGAGGCGAGCGAGGCCAACCACCGGCGACACCGAGCCGGCGAAGTGCAGCCTTCGTGCCGACGATCCCGCCGGCGGCCTGCGTGGCCCGAAACAGACGCAGGAGGTCGACGAAGGTCTTCGACACCGCGTCGGGGCGACCCTCCAGATGGGCGTCGATGAGCGACGTGCAGAGCACCGGCGCGAGGTTGCCCTCCGAACTGAGATAGCCCTGCGCGCCCAGGCCGAGCGCGGTGAGCGCGTGCATCGGCCCGCCGACGTGCACGTCGACTGCACCGTCGATCGCCTCGATCACGGCGGCGAGGTAGGCGATGTCGGGGCTGGTGACGTTCAGTCCCACCACATGTTCGTAGCGCTCGGTCATCGAGACCAGCAGCGGCACGGGATACCGGTAGCCGACCGACTGGTGAGTCGAGATGACCACCGGGCACCGCACCGCCTCGAGGGTCTCGATGAGATACGCCTCCAACTCGGCGGGGCGCGGCCGATAGCCGTGGCCCATGTCGAGCGAGTAGAGCTGCATCGCGTCGAGGCCGACGTCTGTGGTGACGCGACCGAGTTCGATGGCCTCCGCCGCCGTCCGGGGTTCGACACCCATGACCCGTACCGGCACGAGCCCCGAGAGCTCCTCGCCGGCGATCTCCATCACTCGGCGCTGCTCAGCCGGCGTGAGCGTGTAGCCCTCACCGCTGCCACTACCGGCGACGTAGACCCCGATGCCGCTGCGGCCCAGGCGCCGGAGATGGTCACGCAACCCGATCTCGTCGAGGTCACCCGCCTCGGTGAATGGCGTGATGCTGATGACGAACGTGCTCGCGTTCCTCGTCGGGTCGGGCATGACGCGTCCTCCGGCTACGGGCGGTCCAGTGGCAAGGATCGTTGCACACGCGTGCCTCCGACGGCAGCCCACGGTCGCCGACCGCGAGTCGCGGTGCCCCTGAGCACAAGTAGGGATCGGCGCACGGGTATCGTCCTTTCCGGTGTCCCTTTCCGTGCTCCGTCGCCTCGCCGCGGTCGCTTCCCTGTCGCTCGCGCTCGTCGCCTGCGGGAGCGACGACGGCGGCGATGTCGCCACCGACGCAGCCTCGGCGGAATCGTCAACACCCAACCCCGGCGTGGTGCCGACGGCCGACGGCGGCCAGATCGACTTCGGCTCGCTCGAAGGGTCCGACACCCTGCTGTGGTTCTGGGCACCGTGGTGAACGCGTTGCCGCGCCGAAGCCCCTGCGGTCGCAGAGGTCCACTCCACCTACGGTGACGACGTCACCTTCATCGGCGTCGCCGGTCGCGACGACCTCGACGCCATCAACGACTTCATCGACGACCTCGGCGTCGACGCATTCGCCCACGCGGTCGACGACGACGGCACGGTCTGGCGCGAGTTCGACATTCGCAGCCAGCCAGCGTTCATCTTCATCGACGACGACGGCACGGCCGACACCCACGTGGGCGCGCTCGGTCTGGGGGCACTGCAGGAACGGCTCGACGCGCTCACCAGCTGAGGCTGCGGGGACCTTCGACCCTTTCGCCCCGCAGGGGCGCAGACGAGGCTGAGCCCATGAAGCACAAGCCCCAACTGAGCGATGTCATGACCCGCGAGCCGGAGACCGTTCACATCGGACAACCGCTCTCCGACGCCTACACGCTCCTGCAGAATCGGAAGTACCACCATGTACCGGTGGTCGACGGCGACACACCGGTGGGGATGATCTCGTCGAGCGACATCCTCAAGCTCGTCTACGACATCGAGGGCAACGACGATCGCATGCTGCGGACGATGCTCGACCACCAGTTCCGGCTCGAAGACGCCATGTCGACCGAGCTCGTGACCGTTCGCTCCGGCGAATCGGTGCGCAAGGTCGCCGGCCACCTCTCGTCCGGCGACAACCACTCGGTGGTGGTGGTCAACGACGACGGTGACCTCGAAGGCATCGTCACCAGCAGCGACCTCATCCGGCAGCTGGCCGAACTCCTCTAGCGCAGCCGCCGCGCCCCGACGGCACGCCGCTGATCCACTGTGGGCGGCGTGTCGTACTTAGTACGATCCGGCGGCTAACATGGGGTTCATGAGGCGAGCAGGATGACCGCACCGACCCGACCAGCCGAGGAACGCGCCCCGCTCAGCGCCGAGCGCGTGATCGACGGCGCGGTGGGCCTGGCCGACGAGATCGGGATCGACGCGTTCACGATCCGCAAGCTCGCAGAGGCGATCGACGTGAAGCCGATGACGATCTACCACCATCTGCCCAACAAGGAGGCGATCATCGACGGGATGGTCGACCGGGTCTTCGACGAGATCGATCTTCCCCCGACCGAGCTCGATTGGCGGGCGGCGATGGTGGTTCGGTGCCGCTCCATGCGCCGAGTCCTCGCCGACCACCCCTGGGCTTCGCCCCTCATGGAATCCCGAACCAACCCCAGGCCGGCCACGCTGCGCCACCACGACGCGGTGCTCGGCTGCCTTCGCCTCGGCGGCTTCTCGCTCGGTCTCACCGCCCACGCCTACGCCACGATCGACGCATTCCTCTACGGGTTCGCACTCCAGGAGGCGACGTTGCCGGCCACCGGCGGTGCCGAGATGGACGAGCTGGCGGGGTCGATGGTCGAGGCCATGCCGACCGACGAACTCCCCCACCTGGTCGAGTTCACGCTCGACCACGTGTTGCAGCCGGGCTACGAGTTCAGCGAGGCGTTCGAGTTCGGTTTGGGAGTGATCCTCGACGGCCTGCAGCACGCGGTCGACGCCGAGTCCTGACGAGGATCAGACGCGCGCGAGCCACTCCGGGTAGCCGCAGGACACGGCGCCCTCGAGGCTCAGCGCCGACGGGACGGTACCGAGCACCGCTCGCGCCGCGACCTCCAGCGAGACCCGTCGGGGTGCCTCGTCGCCGAACGCCGCGAACGCGAGCGTCCACGACGGGCCGGCCGGCGTCACGATCCCTGCGACCTCGACATCGCACCCAGTGCCGGTCATGGCCCGGTCTGCGACCGTCAGTGGTTCCTCTCGGCCGTCGGTGCGGAAACGGCGCTTGATGACCATCTTCTCGAGCTCGACCCAACGACCCTCGTCGACGGCCTCGACGAGTTCATCAGCCGGACTCCACCGTCGCCATTCTTCGAGCACACCACGGATCCCCGGGTCGAGCACGAGGACGGTCGGTTCCCCCGAGCGGAGCTTCAGCTCGACGGTCCTGCCGCCGCGCAGCTTCAGCCCCCGATCAGGCGGACCGTCGATGCGGTAGCGGTCCGTGCGCGTGTGGACGAGACCCTTCATGCCTCCCGCGGTGAACCACTCGGCCACTGCACTCGGCAACTCGGCTGCCAGGAACCACCTGACCTCGGAGGTGTCGACCACGGTCGTCGCGACGTCGGGACCCTGCCGACGCTCCGTCGACTCACGACCGGCGGTGGTGCCGAGTCGAACCACGGTGACCACCTCCCGATGCCTCGCGAACACCCACATCGTCGCCGCCCGCATCTGCCGGCGCAACACCCCGAGGGGCCGCGTGCGGCACACCGGTGTCGACACGCACGACCGCCAGGCACGACGAGTTGGCACAGGCCTGCGTCGGCGAACAGGCTCAGGGAATGCGTCGCACCTTCCGTCTGATCGTCATCCCGCTCGCCCTCGCCCTGTTCGCCGCCACCGGCTGCGGCGACGATGCCGATGAAGACGCATCGTCGGAGACCCCAGGCGTGCGGGTGGTCTCGGTGCAGGAAGCGGCCGACATCCAGACCGACCCGCCCGACCGGCTCGTGATCCTCGATGTGCGCACGCCCGACGAGTTCGCCGAAGGGCATCTCGAGGGCGCCACGATGATCGACTTCTATCTCGACGACTTCGCCGACCGCCTCGCCGACCTCGACCGCGACGTGCCCTACCTCGTCTACTGCCGGTCAGGAAACCGCAGCGAGCAGGCCGTCGGCATCATGCGGGATCTCGGCTTCGACGACGTGGCCGACGTCGACGGCGGCATCACGAGCTGGGTCGACGCCGGCCTGCCCACGGTCGCCCCGTGAGCCCGGACCCGGCATCCATGTGGGAGGACCGCTACGGCAGCGACGAGTTCCTCTACGGCACCGAACCGAACGACTTCCTCGCCGACTCGGTGGCCGACCTCGCTCCCGGCGACGTCCTGTGTCTCGCCGACGGCGAAGGGCGCAACGGGGTGTACCTGGCAACCCTCGGTCACCGCGTGACATCGGTCGACCTGACCCGGGCGGGCATGGCGAAGGCAGCCCGGCTCGCCGAGTCGCAAGGCGTCGAGCTGACGACCGTCGTGGCCGACCTCGCCGACTATGACCTCGGCACCCAACGGTGGGATCTCATCGTGTCGATCTTCGCCCACACGCCGCCACCCGTCCGCCGACGGATCCACGCGGCGCTCGCCGGCGCGCTCCGACCCGACGGGCGATTCGTCCTCGAGGCCTACACCCCCGACCAGATCGGGCGGGGTACCGGCGGCCCGCCGGTACCCGAACTGACGATGACGCTCGACGGGCTCCGCGAGGAGCTGACCGGGCTCGACCTCGAACTGGGCCGCGAACTCGTCCGGCCGGTCGTCGAGGGCTCAGGGCACACCGGCGACGGCGCAGCGGTGCAGGTGATCGCCCGTCAGGGAAACCGCACCGTCGAGGAGTCGGCGAGCGAGTAGGCCAGATCGTCGAACGCCGGGTCGGCGATCACCCCGCCGGGTTCAGCCGGCGACGGGCAGCGACTCGAGCCAGGCGCCGTAGCCGCCGAGGATGTCGGAGACGTCGCGGAACCCGGCCTGGCGCAACACGCTGGCACCGACCGACGAGCGGTAACCACCAGCGCAGAAGACGATGGTGGGAGCCGCCGGATCGAGCTCGTCGAGCCGCGACGGAAGCTGACCGACCGGGATCGCCACGGCGCCGTCGATGGTGCCGATGGCGACTTCACCCGGGTTGCGGATGTCGACGAGCTGTAGCCCGGCGATGTCGACCTTGCGGTCCTCGAACTCCCGCGCCGTCATGCGCGAGGCCCGCTGCACCCGGTCGGGGTTGTCGGCCATCGCGATCATCGCGTGTTCGAGGTGGCCGACCACCCGATCGAAGCCGATCCGGGCGAGCCGGTTCTTGGCCTCGATCTCGAACCCGGGCTCGACGACCAGCACGATGTCGACGTCGGAGGCGACGACCGATCCGGCGAACTCGGCGTAGCGGCCGTTGAGACCGACGTTGATCGATCCGATCAGGTGTCCGGCGGCGAACGCTTCGGGGTCGCGACCGTCGACGATCATGGCGCCGGCCTCGACCAGGCGGTCGAATTCAGCGAGATCCAGGGCGGTCGGGGCGGCGTGCTCGTCGAGCAGCTCCCGGTCCTTGCGGTTCAGGATGGCGTCGTAGACGAAGTAGTCGGGAGCCGGCGGCTGCCCCTCGGTCACGAGATCGATGAAGGTCTGCTTGTCCGGCGCCAGGAGCGCGTAGTTGCTCTCCCGCTGCTCGCCCATGGTCGACGAGGTCTCGGTCGAGAGGTTCTTGCCGCAGGCCGAGCCCGCACCGTGCGCCGGGAAGACCCGGGTCGAGTCGGGCAGGGGCAGCAGCTTCTCGTGGAGGCTGTCGTAGAGCTTGTCGGCGAGTTCGTCACGGGTGAACCCGATCGACGCCAGCAGATCGGGGCGGCCGACGTCACCGATGAACAGGGTGTCGCCCGTCAGCACGCCGTAGGGCTCCGGGTCGTCGGCCCGCTCCCACACCACGATGCTGATCGATTCGGGGGTGTGTCCCGGCGTGTGGAGGATGTCGAGCTGCACTTCGCCGAGGGAGATCCGCTCGCCGTCGGCGAGCTTCCTGGACGGGAACTCGGTCTCGCCCAGCGAGGAGTAGCCGATCTCCGCGCCGGTCGCGTCGGCGAGTTCGAGGTGACCTGAGAGGAAGTCGGCGTGGAAGTGCGTCTCGATGACGAGCTCGATGGTGAGGCCCGCCTCCTCGGCGTCGGCCACGTACTCGGCGATGTCTCGACGAGGATCGACGACGACGGCGCGTCCGGTCGTCTCGTCGCCGATGAGGTACGAGGCCTGGGACAGGCAGTCGAGGTAGTACTGGGTGAACTTCATGGCGGGATCTCCTTCTCGTTCTGGGGGTCAGGTCTGGGACGGTGAGTGGACGGCGAGCATCCCGCCGGCCAGGTTGATCACATCGGTGAAACCGACGCTGGTGAGGTAGCGGGCGGCCGAGGTGGAGCGCCCACCACTGCGGCACAGGAGCACGACGCGCCGGGCGGGGTCGAGTTCTCCGACGCGGGACTCGAGCTCGGCGAGCGGGATGTTGACCGTGCCGGGCAAGGTGCCACCGGCGACCTCGGTCGGCTCGCGCACGTCGACGAACTGGGTGTCGCCGTCGACGACCTCTCGGTAGTCGTTCGCGGGATGGTCGGTGTGCATGTCAGGCCGCCTCTCGGTTGAGTTCGTCGAGCACCCCGGCGATGTCGCACTGGTCGGTGCGGTTGTAGGGGAGCTTGGACAGCGCCATGCCCATGGCGCACGTGTCGGTGACCGCGGAGAACGTCAGGCCGGCGCCGATGCCACCAGCGATCCACTTCGCCTTGGGGGCCACGACGCTGGCGAGGATGCCGGTGAGCACGATCGAGCCGGCGACGAGCCGCACCTGACGGTCGAGCGCCCAACGCTGGGTGTCGCCGCGGGCGACGTCGCCGCCCGATGCCTCCCAGGAGTCCATTCCTCCCTCGAGGATGTGGAGGGCCTCCTTGCCGGCCCCGGTCAGCGTGGCATGGGCCTGGCTGGCCCGACCGCCGGAGCGGCAGACGAGCACGACCGGGTGACTGACGTCGGCGAGGTCGCGGACGTGCTCGCCGAGGGTGTCGAGGGGCACGTTGTACGAGCCCGGGATGTGCACCGTCTCGAACTCACCGCCGGTGCGTACGTCGAGGATGCGCAGCGCCGGGTCGGCGTCGATCATCTCCCGGAGTCGGGCGGCGGTGATGGTGTCGGTATGGGGGATGGTGGTGGTCATGGTGAGACCTGCTCCTTCTGAACGGTGACGGATGGTTGAGGGTTGTTGGGGGCGAGGGGCCTGACGTCGTCGGTGGCGAGGTCGTAGACGGCTCCCTGGATCATTACCGACCCGGCGCGGATTGCCGCACCGACGGGGGACCGCGATGCGGACAGGTCGGCGACCGCGCCGACGACGTTGCGCTCAGCCAGCTGCTCCGGGTCGTGGCACTCGTCGTGTTCGACGAGCTCGCGGATGGTGGTCGTCAGCGGCTCGAGATAGGGCTCGCGACTCCCCGCACACGCAGCTGCCACCGCTCCACAATTGGTGTGGCCGAGGACCAGTACGAGCTCGACACCGAGCTGTTCGACGGCGTAGTCGAGACTGGCCACCGCCGCCGGCGTTGCGGTGTTGCCGGCGACGCGCACGACGAACAGACTCCCGGCCGGCTGGTCGAAGACGACCGAGGGCGGGACGCGGGCATCGGAGCAGGCGAGCACCGCCGCGGTCGGCGCATGCGGTGGCGCGGTCGATCGGGACGGATCGCGCACGGCCTCGTGGGCCGCGAGCAGGGACTGCCACGGGGAGCTCATGGAACGGCCACCTCGGAATTCGGCGGGGTCTGCCGGTCGTCGCTTCGCTCGTCGATGCCGAAGCGCCGCTGGTCGCCGGGGGCCTCGCGGCGTCGACGGCATCGTGGGTGCATGTGTGCACCCGAGCGCCGAGTCGATCCCAGATGCCGGCTCGCCGGAGCACGTCGCGCACCGGACCCTTCACGTCGGTGAGGTGCAGGGCGACCTCGCGCTCGTCGAGCTCGGTGATGACCTCGGCCAGCATCTCGGCGCCGGTGGCATCGACGTCGTTGATTCCCGACGCGTCGAGCACCAGCGTGCGCGGCACCGTCTCCAGCTCATCGGCATAGCGGATGAGCAGACGCTTCAGGTTGAGTGCGTTGACGAACGACAGGGCGGCATCGATCCGCACGATCGTCACGCCGTCGACCGTCCTGGCCTCGGGGAAGCGGTCGACGTTGCGATAGCTCGTCGTGCCGTCCACATGGCCGAGCACGGCGGTGTGGGGCATCGACATGCGGGCGAAGACGACCAGCATCGAGGCGACCACGGCAACGACGATGCCGAGTTCGATGCCGAGAATCAGCGTGGCGAAGAAGGCCACACCCAGACCGATGAGGTCGCTCTTCTTCACCGCAGCGATGTGGCGCATCTCGGCGACGTCGATGAGCCCGATCACGGCCATGATGATGATGGCGCCGAGCGCCGCGTTGGGCAGTGACGCGAGCAGCGGGGTGAGGAACGCGATGGTCACGAGGACGATGCCTGCGGTGATCAACGAGGCCAGCGGCGTACGGGCACCGGCGGTGTCGTTGACGGCCGTGCGGGAGAACCCGCCGGTGACCGGATAGCCGCCGAACAGACCGGCGGCGACGTTGGCCGCGCCCAGACCGACGAGTTCGGCGTTGGGCTCGACCTCGTAGCGATGCCGGCGGGCGTAGACCTTGGCGACGGCGATCGACTCCATGAACCCGACGAGGGTGATGACGAACGCGGTGCCGATCAGGCTGCCGACGAGCGAGCCGTCGAAGTCGGGAATCCCGAACGCCGGGAGCGAGTCGGGGATGTCGCCCACGACCTTGACCCCCCGGGCCTCGAGGTCGAGCCCTTCGACGGCGAGGATCGAGCCGACGACGACCACGAGCGCGGCGGGCACGCCCGGAAGCAGCTTCTTCAGCGCGAAGAGCGCGACCAGGGCGGTCGACCCGAGCACGAGGGTGGTCGTGTTGGTGTCACCGAGCTTGTCGAGGACTTCGAGCACCGTTTCGTAGAAGTGGTCCTTGCGCTCGGTCGAGATGCCGAACAGGTGCTTGGCCTGCGAGAAGCCGATGATGATGGCAGCCGCCGCTGTGAATCCCACCAGCACCGAGTGCGACAGGAAGTTCACCAGGAAGCCGAGGCGTCCGGCGCCGAGGACCAGGTGCACGATGCCGACCATCAGGGCGAGCAAGGCCGCAGCACCGAGGTAGCCGGCGCTCCCCTCCTCGACCAGCGGGGCGAGGGCCGACGCGGTCAGGAGCGACACGATCGCGACCGGGCCGACGGCCAGCTGACGCGAGGTGCCGAAGAAGGCGTAGACGATGACCGGGATCGTGGCGGCGTAGAGCCCAACCTCGGGCGGCAACCCTGCGAGCAGCGCATAGGCCATGGCCTGGGGCATCCTCTCGACCGCCAAGATCGCCGCCCAACACCTCGTCCCGGCGATGCACGACCGTGCCGGCCACGTCGCCCACGCCGTCGGCTCGCGTGCCCTCGATCGGGCGACCCAATGGGCGCAGGCCAACGACATCGTGACCGCGCACGGCTCGTACGAGGCACTGCTCGCTGACCCTGACGTCGACGCGATCTACAACCCACTCCCCAACCACCTGCACGTCGACTGGTCGATCGCCGCACTCGAGGCAGGCAAGCACGTGCTCTGCGAGAAGCCTCTCGGCCTCGACGCCGCCGATGCCCAACGCCTCGTCGACGCGGCGACTGCCCACCCTGATCTCGTTGCGATGGAGGCGTTCATGTACCGCTTCCACCCGCAATGGATCACCGCACGCGACATCGTTGCCACCGGCGCGATCGGCACGGTGAAAACGATCCAGACCTTCTTCGCCTACTTCAACGACGATCCGGGCAACATCCGCAACCAGGCCGGCATTGGCGGAGGTGCACTGATGGACATCGGTTGCTACCCGATCAGTCAGGCTCGAATGGTGCTCGACACCGAACCGCTCCGGGTCGCCGGCTCGATGGAGCTCGATCCTCGCTTCGGTACCGATCGGCTCACGTCCGCCATGCTCGACTTCGGCGATGGCACGACGGCCATGTTCACCGTCTCGACCCAACTCGAGCCCTTCCAGCGGGCCTGCATCTTCGGTACAGAGGGCCGGATCGAGATCAAGATCCCGGTCAACAGCCCGAACGATGCACCGACCGAGCTGACCATCACGACCTCGACCGGAAGCGAGATCCGCAGCGTTGGACCGGTCGACCAGTACGGGGAGCAGCTCGATGCGTTCGCCTCGGCGGTGCGGGCCGGTACCCCTGCGCCCGTGCCGCTCAGCGATGGTGTCGCCAACATGCGAGTGGTCGACGCTGTCGTCGAGGCGGCGATCACCGGCACCTGGGTCGGGATCTCCTAGACGACCCGGCAGGGCCGCAGCACCGGTGGGGAACGAGGAGATGGTCCGCCTCATCCCCCACCAGGCAGTCGGTCAGTTGACCTGGATGATCTGCGCCACTGCGATGAGGGTGACCAGAACAAGGTTCGCGAGCCGGAACACGATGAATGGCGTTCGCTTGAGCGCCGCGCCCATCTCCGTGTTCGCCATCGATTCCGGCATGCCCTTCATCAGCGCCATGAAGCCCTGCTGAGAATTCTCAAACGTCAGCAAGCCGAAGAGCCCGACACCGATCGCCGAAACCGTCAACAAGAACGACGAGTCGGAGAGGTCCCCGAACACGATGATGGCGGTGAGTGCCGAGACGGCAAGCATGTAGGTGTTCTGCGAGGCTCGCAGGTTGCCGGCAGTTTGGTCGCCGAGTTTGATCCACATTTCTTCGTTCACTCAGGAACTCCAATCTCTTTGGGATGCTCCAATTGTTGACCAAAACCCCCGAGCAGCTCGGGATACGCCTCAACGGGGGTGCCAACGACCCCGTCAGTCGGCGCCAAAACGCACACGTCCCGGATTCTGGTGAATCCGGGACGTTCGTGCGATGGAAGCCTGCACGTTGGTGCATCTTCGTTGGTGGCGGGGGCAGGATTTGAACCTGCGACCTTCGGGTTATGAGCCCGACGAGCTACCAAACTGCTCCACCTCGCAGGCGGAACGATAGCGGACAGCGGTAGGTCGGGAGCGAAGCAGTGCTCGCCTGCAACGGTGAAACCCAGCCGGGCGTACCACTTCGCGGTCTCGTGGTCACCGGACACTCTGAACAGCGGAATCATCGTCTCAGCCATGTCTGCGACGGGACCCGACCGTTCCGGCACGACGGAAACGTCGGTGAACACGAGGTATCCACGCGAGAATGCGACCATGACCGAGATACCGGCCGGGGGCCAATGGGCGCCAATTCGGTTCCACCACCGCGAACGCCTTGACGTTCCCCCCCAAGTCGCCGAGACCGCACGGTGGGTCACCTTGATGCAGGCAGAAGACGACACCCGGTTCGAGGCGGCCGTCGAAGGCTTGACGTCTCGGCTTGATGTATCGGGCGGCGCCGTGATCGTCATGACGTTCGACGATCGCTTCGCGTTGCTCTTCGAGAACTGGGTGGCCTCATGCGATCGGTCCGGTATCGACGTGCGCCAGCGCACTCTCGTGTTCCCCACCGAGCGCGCCGCGTTCGAGCGGGCCGAGTCGCTCGGCTTCGTCGCCTATTTCGACGAACGTTCCACCCTGTTGCAGGAGATGACAGAGTCGGGCAGATACGGCGACAGGCCGTGGACGAACTACATGTACCACCAGAACTGGGTAATACAGCAGGTGCTTCAGTTCGATCTCGAGATCCTCTTCCAAGATGTCGACGTGATCTGGCGCCAGGACCCTCTACCGGTTCTCGCCGCTCAGGGAACCGACGGTGCCGACATCCAGGCGATGTACGACGGCCCCAATCCGCGTTTTCAGCCGTTGTATGCCAATAGCGGTTTCCTCTATTTCGCCAACACAGATCGGGTCCGCGAGTTTTGGGCCGAGGTATACGGGCGCCACGACATGGTCGGCTACTACCGCAGTCAGCAAGAGCCGTTGAACGTACTTCTCGCCGCTCACGCCCACCGGGGGCTGGAAGTCGTCGTGCTTGACCAGGACCAGTTCGCCAACGGCCATCGCTTCTGCGGAGCGCGCACTCGCCCGGAGGACCCATGGGTCGTGCATCACAGCTGGACCGCGAACCTGGCTGAGAAGCTCGACCGATATGTGGCGAACGGACACTGGTACCTCAGCGACGATGCGCTCGGATCATTCGGTCCGCCGCGACAGTCGGAACGATCTCCTGCCCGGCTGGCCGCCACGCACCCTGGTGCCGACGAACCGGACGCAAGCGACGGCCGGCTGGCTCAGACACCTCTCGAACTGCTCGACCGGGTACGGCGCGATCGAGATGCCCTGGCCAACCGAGTTGAGGCCATGCTGGGATCAACATCGTGGCGCGTGACTGCTCCCTTACGCGTTGCCAAGGACTGGGTCAGCGGGCGCCGACGCTGAGCACTCATTGCGGGTAGCCGAACACCTCGAAGTCGTCGCGATAGTGGTGATAGATGATGCCCTTGACCCTGGGATCGAGTTCGGCACGAAGTTCGGCCGATCTGGGCGACGCGTTCGCGTGGAGGAGCGGACACTCGAAACCATGAGCATGCGAGAACTGCGCCCAATCTTCGTCGAGCTTCTCAAACCGGAGCACCTTGTCGACGAGCAGTTGCTTGTTGTCGTCGCAAAGCCACTTGGTCTGGGGCACGAACCAGATCAGGTTGCCGTCGACCATGTTTGCAGGCTCGTGAGGCGTCCCCGTGCGGTCGAAAAACTCCTGCGTGCGGAACTGTCCGCCAAGGAACGTCGACATCACCCACCTATCGAATGGAGCTTCGGCGCTCGGCAAGTGGGCATTACGTTCGCCGCTGTGGAGACGGCTTCGCCGATACGCATACTCCGACACCACCCGGTCATAAGGATCTCGCACGACGGCGAACAGTGGTCCACTTCGTCCGTGCTCGGTGATCCAGCTCGCCGCCGTGCGGTGCCCAGCCGACACGATGTGGGAACCAGCGCTTCGCACCACGCTGGTTCCGCCATTCTTGCTGACGTGAATAAAGACCGGCTTCATCGCAAGGGGCAAGCTACCAGTCGCCGCCCTCCTAGGCGGCACTGTAACATCGGTGTCCACTGTGCCCGTTTATCGGCGTCATCGCCTCGTTCACCTCCATATACCCAAAACGGCCGGTACGGCTGTCGAGCGACTGTTCAACCAACTCGACGACCTGGTCTGGGGTCCAGAGTCATGGATTGGTGAAGTACAGCGCGGCGGTCGTTGGTATGAGTACCAACATCTGACTGCGACCGAATTCGCGGAACTGACCGGTGATGAGTTCGACGGGTTCGCCCGGTTCGCGATCGTTCGTGATCCGTACCAACGGCTGATCTCCGACCATCTGTGGCGGAAGGGCATTAAGCAGAGGAATCCCGATACGTTCCTCAGCGCGTTCGAGACCTTCGACGAGTTCGTGGCGGCCATCCCCCCGGGCATCGACGAGAACTGGAACGAGTTCATCGTTGGCGCCGACAAGGCCGACGCCAACCTGCTCATCCATCTGCGGCCACAACACCACTACCTCCGGTCGTCTGACAATCGGCCCGACGAGTCGATCGAGGTCGTGGCCTTTGAGAAACTTCCTGAGGCCCTCGACGAACTATTCGAGCGCCGAGGCATAGATAGCGGTCTGGAACGCAGGACAGTGACGCACCGACTCGAACACTTTTTCACTCCAGCTACCCTCCAGATCGTGAACGAGCTCTATCAGCAGGATTTCATGAGATTCGGGTATCCGATACTCGACCGCCTCGACCTGTGAGCCGTCGAACGGCGGTGCTCGTCATCGCCGCGGATCACCAACCCGTGTACCGCCACTACATCAAGTCGTATTGGACTGACCTGATCCAGCACACCAACGCAGAGTGTCCAGACCTCGATGTCTTCCTGCTCATCGAGAACGATATGTCTCGCCAGGCATTCGCACATCTCGGCGACAACGTGATCCAGGACCCTGACACGAACTATCGGTCGCTGGTGCCCCAGCGTCACCGGCGACCAGGTGTGCCGGGAATTCTGAGCAAGACGGTCCATGCGCTGGATGTCTTGGGGGGTGACTACGACGCCTTCTTTCGCACGAACCTGAGCAGCATGATCAATGTGACACCGTTCCAGCAGTTCGTTCACAGCAAGGACGAGATCGGCTACTCGGGAGCATGGGTGTGGGACGACGCCTTGCGATCCGACTTGGTCGCGCACAACTGGGTGGGCGCGGGCCGCATCATCGAGGACCTATCGGAGCTCGACAGCCATCTCGGCAACACGTTCGTCTCCGGGTCCGGGATCTTCCTCAATCCAACCGAGGCTGCCAGCCTGGTAGCGCGACGGCGCGAGATTCGATGGGACATCGCCGACGATGTATCGGTCGGTCTCATGTTCGACCGGCACGAACAGCTCGCCGACTTTTCGCTGGTTCTCTCTCCATCGATCGCGATCGACGAGATGGTGTCGCGACTGAGCGCGACGAGCGCAAGTCACATTCGGCTCCAACATTTCCCGGTCGAGACTGCCAAAACGCTGTGGCGGAGAATTCAGCGAGATCCGTTCTGGAAATAGCGGGCCTCGCTAGGCCCGACTCGCGACTACTTGGCGATGGATCCACTCGTAGGTCTGCTCAAGCCCATCACGCAGAGCGATCGATGGGTACCACCCAAGCTCAGATTCGATCAGAGTGTTGTCGCTGTTGCGCCCTCGAACCCCTTGCGGCGCCGACAAGTCGTGGCATCGTTCGAGTTCGATGCCCGCAATCGACGAAACGGTGTCGACAAGTTGGTTGATCGTCACCATCTCCGAACTGCCAATGTTGAGCGGCGTCTCGACCGTGCTGTCGGCAAGTCGGCGGGTGCCCTCGATGCCGTCATCGATGAACATGAAGCTGCGCGTCTGCTCGCCATCGCCCCAGATCTCAATCTCGTGGCGGCCCGAGACCACGGCCTCGGCGACCTTTCGACAGATGGCGGCAGGAGCCTTTTCGCGACCGCCCTGCCATGTGCCTTGGGGCCCGTAGACGTTGTGATATCGGCCGATGCGGACCGGCGTGCCAAAGTCGTCGCGGTGATTGAGGCACAGGCGTTCGCCGAACAGCTTCTCCCATCCATAGCCGTCCTCGGGGTCGGCCGGGTAGGCCTCCGCTTCGCGTAATGCGCGCACCTCCGGGTCGTCCTGCAACCCGCCCGGGTAGACGCAAGCGGTCGATGCGTAGAAATACGCGTCCACCTCGTGGCCGCGCAGCGCCTCGAGCAGGTGGGTGTCGATCAGCACGTTGATCATGCACTCCCACTTATTGCCTTCGAGAAAGCCCATGCCGCCCATGTCACTCGCCAGGTTGTAGACGGCGCCGACACCGGACACGGCGTGCTCGCAGGCTTCGCGAAGTCGAAGATCGGCCACCATGTTCTCGGCCCCCGGGTGGCGCTGATACCAACGCTCGACCGGCTTGATGTCGACCGCGCGCACCCGGTGGTTCTCGTCGAGCAGTCGGGCAACGAGGTGGCCACCGATGAAGCCACCGGCTCCGGTAACCAGAATTGGCCGGTCGGTAGTCGTATCCATGTCGCGACCTTACCGAGGAGTCAGATCGACCGGAGGACCACCTCGCCGATGGTGCCGTTTCGCTGCGTCGGCACGATGAGATACTCGACCGCTCGCTGAAGATCATCGCCGAAATCTCGCATCTTCACCACCGACCGCGACCGATTGAGCACGGCGGGATCACGGATCTCTCGCCGCGTGATCTCGCTGCCGTGCGCGTCGAGCAGCACAACCACGAACGCGTCATAGTCGTCGCGGGATTCGACGACCGCCTGGTCGATCTCGATCGTCAGAGTGTCGTCGTCACGTAACGACTGACGCAGTCGAATCCCGGCATGGCGCTCAAATGATGCCAGTGGACGAACCGAGCCGAGCCCGTACCGGCCGAGCGAACGGTGGTCTCCTTGGAAGAGGGTTCGGAGACGATCGATCGCCTGACGGTCCCGGTCGGTGTGGTCACTGTGGTCGTCCCAATGCTTGGGCTGGTCGTGGCCGTAGAGATGCCAGATCAGATTTTCATTGGGGTAAAAGAGGTCGTACCCATTCGTGTACGCCCGGGCGGCCAGGTTGATCTCCTCGCCACCGAAGTACAGCTGCGGATCGTAGGGCACATCACGACAGAAGCGGCCCCTGGTAAAGATCTGGCCGGCAGCAATCGTCGGGGACGGACCGGGTGCCGAGAGGTCACGCACGACTTCGGTCTTCTGGAACGTGGTGAGATTGTCTCGTAGTTGCTCGATATAGAGCGACTGCACGCCTACCTTGAGGTCGTACTCGATCTCACCCGCTGGAGAGATCGAGAAGCTCGGCGGATAGGTGGTCAGCAGTGGCAAGTCGGCGCTAGTCGACTCAAGCATCTCGATGAAGCGGACGTCCCAGCGGGCAGCAAATCGGGTGTGTGCATCGACTTGAAGAAGGTACGGCTCGTCGTCGTATTGCTCGAAAGTCCGATGCCGCGCCCAGCAACATCCCTGCGACTGCTCGTGGGGCACCGCGTCGATCGAAAAGCGTGGATCATCGTTCCACTGGTCGAGCACGCTCTGCGTCTGCGGGTCGAACTGGTGACAGATAGCGAACCGGACATGCTCTGGGTACGCCGCCTGGGCTAGGGCGCTCGCCACCGTGTTCGCGACATCGGGGTCTCGGTAGGCGGCGATGGTCACGAGGACGCGACGGTCGGCAAACGGGTCACCCAGAGACTCTGCGACTGCGTCCTGGGCCGCCGCAGTGGGCGCGGTACGAGGTTGCTTCCACACTGGCGGTTGTTCGTACACAAAGAGCTCGTTGCGACCGGGAGCCAGTTCGTCGAATCGGCGTACCGAGTGCCACTGCTGGCCGTCGTCACTCCGTTCAAGCATCACGGCTGGAGCCCAGTGGTCGTGTCCCTGCTCGAGCACTATGCGATCGAGTGGCAGTCCTGCCGGATCAGATGCCGTAATGTAGAATCGCCCCTGCTCGTCGGAGCGACCTCCCCACGCGCCGTCAGTCGCCCTGACGTTGTCGACGCCAAATCCCGGACCAGCATCACCTGACGCGGACAGCTGGGGTTTCTGTTCACTGCCGTCCACGAGGAAGCGCAGCCGCGACACGTCCCAGGCGAAGTCGTGGTGGGTCGTGTCGGCGACAAGCCGCCAGGCGTGCGCCCTCACAGTCTGCGAGGACCGATAGAGGATCGTCTGGGTACCGTCATCGGCTGACAGCGGCGTCGCGAACACCGAGCACCACTCGGCCCCATCATCGCTGCATTGCACGAGGACCATGCGAGACCGATGTTTGGTCGGCGCCGGATTCAGCGTGATGATCGACGGTGTCGCCATCCGATCAAGTTTGACACCCAGATACATCTCGGGCCGCGTCCCTGGACGCCGCTCGGCGCGGCCGCCCCAGAACTGAGGGTTCTCGTCGAAAGCGTGTTCGGCCTCGTACCCCGACCCTGCCGAGCCCGAGGAGTGGTACTCGATAATCTCGACGTCCTCGTCAAACCCAAAGTGCAGGCGCTCGACATCCCATAACTCTTGGCGGTCGAGACACCAGCTAAGAATCCGCCAGTGACGAGCTGGCCTCAAAGGGCACCGCCCGCGATCGGCCACCCCCGCAGCGGTGCGGATCGCCTGCCCGTACGCGTCAGCAACCGAGCCCTCATCATGATGATCGAACACATAGGGCTGGACCTTGACCGCCTCGATCGGGTTGAAGCCGTGCCAGTCCACCTTGTCGAAACGGCCGGACTCGTGCGGCTGAGTTTTTCCAGCCATATGCAGGAACGGGGAGGTGTCATCGAGGTCCGCTGCACCAAACAAGAAATCGAGTCCCGAATGGACCACCGTCTTGTGGCCTCCGGCCCACAAATTCCAAAGGTACGACCACATGCCGGCGGTCCAGACCTGCAGATAGTGACCCGACTCGTGTTCGAGTTGCAGTTCAGTGGCGTAATCATCGAACAGTTCACGGAGCGCGAGCGAATCGGCGTAGACCTTCGCCCAATAGTCGGGGCCGAGACCCGCGAGAAGGTATTGGGCGCCTCCGGAGGCGCCCTGGTGGCTGTGCACGATCGCACGTTCGATCCCGACGATTGCACACATGCGGTCGATGAGGTCGTCCTCAGCAACGTCGGGTCGTTCCTCACGAATCTTCTCGCACGCGGTGTGTAGATAGTCGTAGCCGATATAGCGGTCCGCGTCGCTGAGTAAGCATGCGTCCGGGTGCTCGCGCCGCATCGTTTCGAAGTCCGGGAGCCATCGCAGCACGATGTCGGAGTCGTGAAACATCGTGATCTCACCGATGTGTTCCGGAGCGGCCCGCAGCCATTGCTCGATGAGGTGAGGCTGAATCGAGGGTTCATACTTGCGCCCGCGTTCGTCGCGTTCGTCGGCAAAGACCCGAATATCGACGGTTGGGAATTGTTTCTGTAACGCGACGAGTTCGGGCGTCGTCTCGCTTCCGGGCTCGACAGAGAACAGGACAGTGATCCGATCGCCGGCTATGCCGAGGCCGACGAAGTTCTGCAGGTAGACGTGCGTTTGCCAGACGAACCACGGCGTGTCCGGCTGCGCCGACACAAAGCGGGGTACCCAGCTCCTCATGGGGCCAATGTAGCGAGCGACGCCTTCGACAAACTCGTCGGCGTTGCCTTTCGTCTACGACTGAGAAGGTGTTACGGTTAACTCTCAGTATCAGGAGCGTTCCGGAGAATCACCGAATGACTGCAAACCAACGCGACGGGCTAACAGTCCAAGAGGTCCACGACGAGTTGCTCGTCTTCCACCCCGACCGCAACGAGGCAAGCGCTCTCAACCGCAGCGCAGCGCTCGTGTTCCAACTCTGCGATGGCGAGCACGATGTCGACTCGATGCGACAGGCGCTCGACGCCTCTGGCCTCGGACCCGCTTCCGACGATGCTGTCTGGTTGGCCCTCGATGAGTTGGCCGATGCCGACCTTATTGTGCTGAACGTCACGCCCCCGGAACACCTCGGACGCCGTGAGCTGCTCAAGAAACTCGGTGCCGGTGCCGCAGCCGCAGCTATTATCCTTCCGGTCGTTGAGACAATCGGCGCACCGCCAGCCTCGGCCCAAGGTTCTTCTTTTACCACGACGGTCGCACCTACGACCGTGCCGAGCACGACGGCCGCACCTACGGCCGTGCCGAGCACGACGGCCGCACCTACGGTCACACCCACGCCAGCGAACGGCACGGTCACACCCACGCCAGCGCCCGGCACGGTCACACCCACGCCAGCGCCCGGCACGGTCTCACCCACCGTCACACCCACCACCCCAACATGATCTGCGGGTAACCGAGACTAGCGACATGGAGCGGTGCATTTCGGTGGTGCTTTGCATCGCCGGTGCCACCATCGGCTTCGAAATCTCGCGTGCTCACCAGGTCGGCGTGCGGTCGGCATTTGCGTTCACGACGGTAACCACGACTCGGGACATCCCGGCGATGTGGTATCGCGAAGTCGCCTGTCAGGGCCGCCAGCGGTTCGTTCGCGACGACCCACTCCGATCGAACGAGGTCATCCCGGTGGGACAGACACTCGAACAACTCGTCGATGACTTGCAGCTGAGTATCGCACTCCATGCACGTAACGAAGTCTTCGTGCATGCCGGAGTCGTCGCGTGGAATGGCCAGGCCATCGTGCTTCCCGGGCGGTCACGGGCCGGGAAATCCACTCTGGTCGAGGCGCTGGTACGAAGCGGCGCCACCTACTGCTCTGACGAGTACGCATGCGTCACCGCCGATGGCGCCGTCGCTCCCTTCCCTAGAGCCCTCCACCTGCGCACCGAGTCGGGACGGCGGGTGATTGAGCCCCACACCATCGGCTCCGTGGCCGACGAGCCGTTGCCCCCCGGACTCGTGCTCTTCACTCGGTACGTTCGCGCAGCGACCTTCGAGCCCGAGATTGTTCCACCGGCTGCCGCGGCGCTCAAGATCTTCGACAACACGATTGTCGCCGAGGTTCAACCCGATCGGGCTTCCAGGGCGGCTGCGCACCTCGCCCGAACCGCGATCGTCATGCGCTCGGATCGCTCTGATGCGGACCGCGCGAGTGAGCAGATTCTTGACCTCGTCGATCGCACCAAGGTGCCGCTATGAGCGTTGAGTCGATTCGCTTCTGGGTGGTCGAAGACTTTCTCACCAACGACGAGCACGACACCCTTCTGCGTATCGTTCACAACAACGAGATCTTCGTGCCTGCGCAAGTCACGGAGCCGGGCGCCACCACGGGAGGAACCAACGAGCGTCACCGCCGCGCCAGCGTTGCCAGCGTTGACGACGATGTTTTCGGCATCTTCGAAGACAAGCTCACAGCACTGCTCCCACACGCTCGACGCGAGGTGAGCGTCGACCGCTTCGCGCTGGGTGCCATCGAGCGTCAGATCACGGCCCACGACGACGGCGACTTTTTCACCGCCCACACCGACATCGGCGATACATATGGCGAAAGTGGTGCGCGACGTCTGAGCTATGTGTACTACTTCAACAACGAGCCTCGAGGCTTTGAAGGCGGTGAGTTGGTTCTGTTCGACCAGATCACCCACGACGACGGCACCGTCGAGGTCGCCGAGACGTTTCAGGTTGTCGAGCCAGTCGACAACACCATCGTCTTCTTCTCAAGCAACGCCATGCATGAGGTACGACCCGTTCGGGTCACCGGCGAGCACGGCGCACCCGGCACGAGGCGCTACACGGTCAACGGCTGGTTTCGCGACCGCGACCACGTGGCCCCCGAGCCAGCCCTTGACCCTCCGACTCGTACCGCGCTGACCCAGCGATACACACCAAGCTTCACCGAGGTTGGATTCAAGAAGGTCGAAACTCCCCCGGCCGTCCACCGAGCGATGAGGGCCGTCTACCACGAGCGCTTCGAGCAGAGGCACACCGAGAGCGACGACTCAGTGCACATGCCGACGGGAACGCCCGACTTCATCAATATCGACGACGTCAAAGAGAAGTTTCACTTTGCGCTTCAATCGATCCACGAGGAATGGTCGGGCGTCGAACTCCTGCCGACCGCCGCGTATGGGTTGCGCGTTTATCGGTCAGGACAGACGCTCATCCCGCACACGGATCGACTGTCGACCCATGTGATCTCTTCGATCGTGCACATCGCTCACGACACCGTCGATCCCTGGCCGTTATGGATCATCGACATCGAGGGTAACGAGCACGAGATAGTTCTCGAGGAGGGCGAAATGCTTCTCTACGAGAGCGCCCGCTGTCCCCACGCTCGACCAAAACCACTCAACGGCGACACCTACTGCTCGATGTTCCTTCACTACAAGCCCGTCGACTGGAATGTGACCTACCGGTCACTGGTTGAGCGTGCCCAGGCCGACGGGGCAACCGACGTGTTGCCCCCCGAACTGTGGCCCGAGCGAGCGGCCGGCTCATCGCTTGGTTGACACGATGGGCATCCTACGAGCGGACCTCGACGTCGGGCTGCTGACCAATATACGAATGGGGGCTGAGATCGCGACAGGGCTGGCCGTTCTGACCGGTCGGCGGCTGTCGATGCCGTTCGACAGGGCCATCCCACCGGCCCCGCGGTCATCGATCCCGGTGGCGAGGCAGGGGCGTCCGGCCACGCTGCTCGACCTACTCGAGTTACCCGTCGAGATCGTGCACTCCGACGAATGGGAGCTGCTCGCAGGCGAGCGAACCGAGGTGGTCGACTGGGGAGCGGTTGGAGAGGCGGTGTGCGTCCTCGATCCCGACGCCGACCTCGAGGACCCGCAGCTTCTCGACTTCGCCAACGGCCGCGTCCGCTTCGTCACGCCGCCGCTTTCCGATGCCGCAGTAATCGAGGTGCAAGGACGCCTACTGAGTTTCTACTCATACTTCTTCCATGGTCGGCCCGAGGCTCTGCGCCAGCTCCACGCCGTACTTCGTGGGGTGCGTCCCCGTCGGCCCTATGTGGCGCTCGGGGCGAGGATCGCCTCAGGGCTCGGCTTGTTCAACGCGATCCATCTGCGCCGTTCAGACCTCACGATCGGTATTCCTGCCTACGGTGAGGTGACCCCTGAGGAGGTCGCAGCAAACCTGGCCTCGATCCTGCCGGCTGATGAGCTGCTGGTCGTCTGTAGCGAGGTCGACGGACGCGACGAGTTGTTCGATCCAGTCCGACAACGTTTCCCACAGCTGGTATTTGCCAACGACCTCATTTTGAACGACCACGGCAACGAGTTCTTCTCGCTACCCCGACACGAGGACAATGCCCTCGGACTCGTGACCCAGGAACTCGCCTCGCGGGCGATGGGCTTCGTCGGCACAATCGGCTCAACGTTCACTGCAATCATCCAACGTAATCGGCTGTTGAGCGATCCGAACCAGCGCTTCTTGTTCACCGCCGACTTCACCCCGGACGGGCCGACATACCACGATGGGGAGTTCCTCGATATCGCCGATGGCGCTTACTCCTGGAATCGCATCAACTATGCGATGTCACCCGACGTGCTGGCGTGGTTTCGTGAATGGCCGGAGGCAACATGATCGACGATCCCCACGGCCCGCTCTTCTCCGTCGTGTGCACAGACACAAACCCATATGGCACATGGCAGACCGAACTCCTCGAGCACAGCTGGTTACGGGCCGGCATGCCGGGTGAACTAATCCGCCTCGTCGGCACCCCCAACGGCGAGAAGCTCCCACAGCACCGCGGCGCCCGGGTTATTCGCACCGGGGCGACGAACACCCATCCCAGACTCGACGGGGACTACACGGGCATGAACCGCCTGCACTCGCTCGCCGAGTGGCTCGAACGCGAACGGCCGGTCGGCACGGTGCTGATCCTTGACTGCGACTTCGTCTTCCGAGCGCCGCTCGTTCGTCATGCTGAACCCGGCCGGCCGATCGGGCAGTTGTGGTGGGACTTCCAGATGGGAGGCAACTGGGCCGAGGCCGTCGACTCGATCACACCGGGTATCGCTGTCCGCGTTCAGAACGTCACCTGGCCATTATTGATCCACACTTCGGACCTCCGCCGCATCATCGGGCGTTGGGTCGAGGTGGCGGCCCGCCTGCGGAAAGAAACCGGGGCATGGGAGAGCGACATGGTGGCGCTGACCGTTGTGCTCGCCGAGTACGAGATCACATGCGATCTCGAGATGCTCGCAGCGTGGATGCCCTGGCCGGATGAGGTGGTCGCTGACGCACCGATCATCCACTACTGCCAGCGGGTACTCGACGTCGGAGGCGACACGTTGTGGTACAAGCAGGAGTACTCACCATGGGACGATATCGACGTCGACCCATCCGACGCCGCGCTCGGCTACTGCTCCGACCTGCTGGTGATGTTGAAACGATTCGCTGGTCTCCAGCGAGCCGCTCACCAAGCCGGTTCGTAGGGACGCGGGTCAACGCCGTTGAGCGCATCATCGGTCACTTGTCGGGCCGGGTAGTCGAGTCCTGACCACTGACAAAACTCGGCAACGCTCCGAATCGGACCAGTCGAGTAGGGCTTGAGGACTCGGTCGGGGTCGCCACGATGCAAGAAACGGAGCCGTCGATAGGCCACTTGGTCACGACGCTGCACCTCGGTGTAGTCGCCGTCGAAGATGTACTTCTGGTTGCCTTTGGGGTGGAGTCGGTGCCAGGCGATGACCGATGACGGGTTGAACAGGTCGTAGCCCCAGGTAAACGACCGGATCGTCAATGCCAACTCCTCGCCGGTGTAGAGATGTTCGGGATCCTGGCGCACCTCGATGTTCCAATGCCCGAGCGTGAAGACGAACATGCCCGAGAGAACTCGGGTGGGGTGGGGCCCCTCGCCCGGGTCGTCACGCGGTTCCGCTGGGTGGGCGATCCAGCCGGACTCTTGCCATTCATCGACGATCGTGACCGGGACGGTTGCCTCCTGGGGGTACACGTCCACCCCGTCGATCAACTCGTACAGCGGGCACTGGCCGGTGATGAGCGGCTTGTCTGTCCGACAGTCGTGCATCATCGCGATGAGGTCGACGTCCCAGTTCGCAGCCATGCGCATGTGCGAATCGATCTGCAGCGTGTACCCCTCACCGTCGAAGAGTCCCTGAGTCAGGTGGCGGGCCCAGCAGCCGCCTTTGCTTTCGGTCCAGTCGTAGCTGAGCATGCGCACGACGGCATCGAGGCCATCGAGGCAGTCGGGCTGGGTTTCGGCGGGTCCGTCGCGGTCGTACTGCAAGCAGACGCCGAACCGTAGGCGTTCCGGGTGAGCGGCGGTTTCGATGCAGTTCTCGATCGTCCGACGGAGCTCTGGCTCGCGATACGCCGCTATCGCCACGAAAACGTTCTGGTTCGGAACCTCGATCATGACGACCTCCGTGTAACACGAGCGCCGGCGCGACGGACCGAGCCCACGATGAGCCTGCGTTGGCTCCTGGTGGGCAGCAGCCATTCCGGCAGGTAACGCAGTCGCTGCCCGGGGGGCACCTCACGATAACGGCCGAGATGGTCGAGAAGGAGCCGGCGCTCGGGCACCAAGCGCGTATTTCGCTCAAGCCAATCGGGCGCCCTCCACGATTCGAGCTGCTCGATCACATCGGTGCGATCGCTCAGCTTTGCCTCTACCCACAGCCCGGCCCCGACGAGGGACTCGATCCCGAGGTGATCGGCGAATCGGCGAGCCTCGGCGAGATCAAGGTCGTTTCTGGCATGCAGGCGAGTGACGTCGAATAGACCAGACAAACGACGGGTGCCCGGGGGCGAGATCATGAAGTGGCCGCTGGCGTGCACCAGCCGGTGGGCCGCTGGGAGCGCATACCCAGGGAGCAATGACAGTGGTTCACCAGGAACTCGGAACAGTTGATCGCCGAGCGGGCTGCGACGAGACAGCCGGGTGTGAAGGTCGACCTCGGCTCCGTTGGGGGCTTTGAGGGTCCAGCCATAACGCAAGTATGGCGAGAACCGGTCGTGACGAACTCGATAGCCGTGACCTCGCAGCACGCGCACAGCATCATCGAGCCGTTCGGGTCGCACAGCCAGGTCGACGTCGCCAGTGTGTCGCAACAGATAGTTCGGGTAGTCGAGTTCGCCGGTGGCCAGCCCCTTCAGCACGCGACTTTCGATGCCTTCAGCGTCGAAGTGATCGAGGACGTCAGTAGCCACCGACCGCAACCGTAGTTGGGTCGCCGAGATTGAGACCTGGCGGTTGCGCAGCTCGGGCCGCACGGACGGGCGAACCGCATCGAGGGGAAGCAGCGGCCAGAGTCGATGGTGGGACAGGTACTGACGCATGAGGGGCGCTCGCAGGTCGATGGTCTCCTCAACCTTCCAGTCGGTGCCGACCAACTCGAGGATCTGCTCCATCACCGCCACGACACCGGGTTCGGTCAGCCGCTGGTCGGTCAGCGTCCACAGCTGCTGGCGGGTCAACTGCGACAAGAATCGACTCACCGGAGTGATCGTAGAGCAGTTCGTGCTGGACATCCGTCCGCCTCCGGGGACGACGGCTGAAAACGACGAAGACCCGGTCGTGAAGACCGGGCCTTCTGAGTGGTGGCGGGGGCAGGATTTGAACCTGCGACCTTCGGGTTATGAGCCCGACGAGCTACCAGACTGCTCCACCCCGCGACTGAGGAAGCTACCGGCAGCCCTCATGGCTGACAACCTGCGGTCGCACCATCGCCTCAGCTCCGGTACGGCCCGCCACGATGCCCGACGACGCCGACGCCGACGCCGACGCCGACGAAGCGAGGCTCAGCCGGCTCTACGAGGGCCACGTGCCGATCGCCACCGCGATCGAGCAGCTGCGCCTGACCCGTTACCAGCGGGTCGAGCGGGTGATCCTGATGAACCTCATCGGTGTCCTACGGCCGCTCTACTGGCTGGTCCGCCGACTCCGGGGCCGCCCGTTCGACGTGACCGCCGGGCTCGAGGAGTTCGCCCATGTCGCCAACCCGACGCGCGGGACGCGCACCAAGGAGTCGCACGGGGGAGACCATCTCACCGCCGAACAGGTTGCGACCTACGAACGCGACGGGGTCCTCGGGCCGCTCCCCCTCCTCACCCCCGAAGAAGCTGCGACTCATCGCGCCTTCGTCGTGCAGACCCACGCCGCTGACTGGCACGGGAGTACGCCATCGATAAGACCGCGGTCGACGAGCTCAAGCGCAACGGCCTGTGGGCCATCAACCACGGGGCCATCTGGCAGGAACGCAACGTCCCGGAGATCCGGGCAATCGCCCAGCACCCGGTGTTGGCCCAACGCCTCGCCAGCCTCATCGGCAACGACGTGGCGGCCTGGCGCACGCAGATGTTCGTGGTCGAGCCCGACACCAAGGGCACGTTCTGGCACGCAGCCACGACCTTCACCGAAGACGGTGACCTCCCTGCCCTCACGCCGCCACCGGGCATGCCCGCAGCCATGGCCAACGTCAGCTGCTGGATCGCGTTGGAGGACGTCGACGTCGACACGGCCTGTCTGCGGATCATCTCCGGCAGCCACTCCGACGTCCGCCTCGACACCCTGATCCGCCGGTTCTCCCGCGACCGCCTCGGCTTCGTGATGCACTTCGACCGGGCCGACCGGTGGAACGCCCTCACCGCCCTCCGCTACACGGGCGACATCTTCCTCGCCGGCCAGGTCGCCTTCGACGTCGCCCTACGCCTGCTCCCGGACCTCTACGAGTCGATCGAGCCCGCCCACTATCCGATGCGGGCCGGCGAGTGCCTGCTGTTCAGCAGCAACAACCTCCACGGCTCGTATCCCAACCGCACCGGCGAACCCCGGCTGGCGATGGGCATCCGCTACACGTCAGCCGACGTGGGCATCTACGCCGGGCAGCCGACGATCCCCTACGCGACCGGCGTGGGGACCACCGAGGTCGACATGAGCCGCCTGCACGACGGCGTACCCGTCCACACCGCCGAGGGCCCCGTGGCGGCGCGGGACCAATGACCCTGCGGCACGCGGTGGCGCTGGGCGATACTCGGTGGCCATGGCTCCCGCGCTGACCCCGACCGAGGCCGCCGACATCGTCAGGCCCACCGACACGCTCGCCGTGCCCCTGGGCCCGGGGGTGCCCGGCAAGTTCGTGCACGCCCTCGGTGCTCGCGAGGACTGGACCGACCTCCAGGTGTTCGGTGCCCTGCTGCCCGACCTCTACGAACTGTTCACGCGGCCCAACGTCTCGCTGCTCAGCGGCTTCTTCGGTCCGGCCGAACGCTTCCTCATCGCCGCCGGCGCCACGGTCGATTTCGTGCCTGCCGACTTCCGCCGGTTCGCTCCTGCGCTCGAGCAGATCGCCCCGCGGGTGATGGCCACGGCCGCCACCACACCGGACGCCGACGGCTGGATGAGCCTCTCGCTCCACGCCGGCGCATCCGTTGATGAACTGCACCGGGCCGCCGCCGACCCCGACCGGCTGTGTGTGGTCGAGACCAGCCCCTCGTTCCCCCGCACGTTCGGGCTGCCGCCCGATCACCGCCACGCGCTCCACATCGACGAGGTCGACGTCATCATCGAGGCCGATGCCTCTCCGTTCGAACTGGCCGACGCGCCCGCCTCCGAGGTCGAGGAGGCCATCGCCGCCTTCGCCGCCGAGTTCGTCCCCGACGGTGCGACTCTGCAGACCGGCATCGGCGGCATCCCCAACACCGTCGCCACGCTCCTCGCCGAAGGCGACGGAGGCGGCTACGGCATCCACTCGGAGATGTTCACCACAGGGCTCATGCGCCTCTGCCAAGCGGGCAAGGTCACGAACGACCACAAGGGCGAGTTCGACGGCTTCGCGGTCACGACCTTCGCCGCCGGCACCCCGGACCTCTACGAGTGGCTCGATGGCAACGAGCAGGTTCGGTTCCTGCCTGTCGACATCGTCAACTCACCGGAGAACATCAGCCGTAATCGCGAGATGATCACGATCAACGGCGCGGTGAGCGTGGACCTGGCGGGCCAGGTCATCGCCGACACCATCGGCGGCGCCCAGTTCTCCGGCATCGGCGGCCACGAGGACTTCATCGCCGGTGCCGGGCTGGAGCTCTCCGACCGTTCGCTGATCTGCCTGCCGGCGACGGCGACGATCGAGGGCGAGCTCGTTTCCCGCATCGCCGGAGTCTCCCCCGCGGGGAGCATCGTCACCACGCCCCGCCATCAGGTCGATGTCATCATCACCGAATACGGCGTCGCCGAACTCGGCGGCAAGACCGTTCGCCAACGGGCGCAGGCCTTGGCTGCAGTCGCCCATCCCGACTTCCGGGCCGAGCTCGAGGAGATCGGCCAGACCTGGCCCGGCTGATCACTCGGGAGCACCTCGCTCGGGAGCACCTCACTCGGGAGCACCTCACTCGGGAGCACCTCACTCGGGAGCGATGTCGATCTCGAACTCGACGGTGTCGCCGATGCCGACCTGTTCTTTCGTCCGCACCGCCTTCTTGACGGGGAGCACGTAGCAGCCGGTCTTCGAGTCGGGGAAGATCGACGTCCGCCACTCGCTGGTGCCGAGTCGCACCCGGACCCGGACGGAGCCGAAGCCCTTGCGGGGCAGCTCCATGTCGCGCACGTCTTCGGAGACGTCGGCCGGCACGGTGGCGAACACCCACGACGAGTCGTCCCGGGCGTCCCACTCGTAGAGCACCGAGGAGAACTCGAACGTCGCGTCCATCCGTGCGACGGTAGTGGGCATGGACGTGACCATCGAGCCCCTGTCGTGCGGCACGTTGACGGCCGGCCGATCGATGTTCGAGGCCGGTGCCGACGACACGCCCCGCGAACTCCCCGTCCCCGCGTGGCTCGTCCGCCACGGCGACGATGTCGCCCTCTTCGATTGCGGCATGCACCGCGATCTCGTCGGCCCGGGGTCCGCTCGCGAGGTGGTCGAACTGTTCTTCGGCCTCGAGGTGACCGATGACGACCTGGTGGCCGCCCGACTGCAGGCCGCGGGGGTCGACCCCGACGAGGTCGGCATCGTGATCCTCTCGCACCTGCACTTCGACCACGTCGGCGGCCTGGCCCAACTCCCCAACGCCCGGGTGATCGTGCAGGCCGACGAATGGGCGGCGGGCTTCGATGCCGACCTCGCCGCGGCCAACACCTTCAACCCGGCCGACTTCAACCTCGGTCACGACGTCGTGAACGTCGACGGCGAGCACGACGTGTTCGGCGACGGACGGATCGTCTGCATCCCGACCCCGGACCACACCCCGGGTCATCAGTCGCTGCGGGTGCGCCTGTCCGACCGCGAGGTCGTCCTGTGTGCCGACTGCGCCTATTTCGGCGAAACACTCGACGGCGGGCCACTGCCGCCGATCGGTCACGACCACGAGGCCCAGGCCGAGAGCCTGGTCCGGCTCCGGGCCATGCGGGCCGCCGGCGCGACCCTGATTCCCGGCCACGACACAGGCGTCATGGCCGCGCTTCCGGCTCGCCTCGACTGAGCGTCGGGTTCCGCGAGCCGGGATTCGTCGACCCCGCCGAGGGCGCTGCCGTCCGGGGGAGACCCCCGAACGACAGACCCTTGGAGGGAACGTGGATCAGCCGCCGACGACGGCTTCGTACATCGAGCGGTCCATCACCTGTTCATCGGTGAGGACCTCTTCGTATTCGACGGTGTCGAACTCGATGAAGTACTTCTGCGCGTTCTGCGAGGTGTTGGTGCGCATCTCCCAGTCGAAGTAGAGACCCGGGGTCTCGATCAGCGACTCGACCGGCGCCCCGGTTTCCTCGGCCAGCGCGGCCATGACTTCGGCATCATCCTGGTAGTCGGGCGGCAGGTAGGTGTTGATTGCACGGATGTAGGCCCGCACGAAGGCCTGGCCCGCTTCCTGACGATCGCCGGTGCGCACACACGGACCGGCATAGACGCCACCGAGCGGCTCGCCCGGCGTCTGGGTCACCAGCAGCACGTAGTTGTCGGGATCCGCAGCAGCCTCGATCCAGTAGGGGTCGAGCATCCACGCGGCCTGCACGGCGTTGTTCTCGAGCGCAATGAAGTGCTCGGCCGAGGAGATCTGCTCGAACTCCATGTCGAGCAGTGAGAAGCCGGCTGCGTCGAACGCCTGGGCCACCGGGTAGATGACCACGGAACCGAGGCCCACCGCCGATGCGACGCGAGCGCCCTTCAGCTCGGTGATGTCGGGGTTCGCCGGGTCGCTGAACACGTCGCGGCGGGCCCACAGGCCGGTCTGCGCGGTGGTGATGTCACCGGCATCGGGCGGGAAGTAGTTGCCCAACACCATCTTGACGTCGAGGCCCTGAGCCACACCGTTGTGGAACGACGCCTCGGTGCCGCCGATGGCGAAGTCGACCGAACAGTCGTCGAGGGGAACCATGCTGTCGGTGAGGCTCAGCTCGACCCACTCGACGTCGATGTTCTCCTCGTCGAACAGGCCGTAGTGCTCGGCCAACAGGATCGGGGCGACGAACTCTGCCCGGAACCGGTTGCCCAGCTTGATGGTGACCCGCTCCTCGAGCGGCTGTGCCTGCGGGTAGCCGGGATCGCAACGGGCGATCGTGCGGTCGGCCGAGAAGTCGGACGGGTCGGTCAGACCGTTCTCCGCGCAGCCACTCGTGCCGTCGGCGTCGCCGTCACCGTCGGCGTCGCCATCGCCGTCGTCGGGCGCGGCCGTGGTGGTCGTGCCATCGCCTGCGTCGTCACTGTCGTCGTCGCCGCATGCGGCCGCGACCAGTCCGAGCGTCAAAGCGATGGCGAGAAGCCGCAAGAGCATCCTCTTTGGTGTGGTATTCATCAGTCCCCTCCTGGGTGATTGGTTTGTTGGAACACTTGGAAACGATGGGTGTCACGGGCATCAGATCTGACCCGGACTGTTGTCCTCGGGAGCCCACGGCGTCATCCAGCGCCCGATCTGGCGCACGATGCCGACGAAGACGATGCCGAGGAGCGCGGCGAGCAAGACGCCGAGGAAGGTGTTGTCGGGCAGGCCGAGCTCCCGACCGCGATTGACGAAGTAGCCGATGCCGTCGCGCGGCAGGATCAGCTCGACCGCGATCACCATCAGCACGGCGACACCGGCCGCGACCCGCAGGCCCACGAAGATCTGGGGCAGCGCGGCCGGCCAGAGCACGTGCCGAAACATCTGCCACCCCGTGGCGTTGAATGACGAGGCGGCCTCGCGATAGCCCATCGGCACCGCCATGATCGGCGCCATCGTGTAGATCCAGACGAAGAAGAAGACCACCGTGGCGATCATGTAGACCCGGGGCGCTTCGTCGAACCCGAAGATCAGCAGATACACCGGGAGAAGCGCGATCTTGGGCACCGTGTAGAGCGCGGTGAGCGTGCTGTTCAGCGCAGCCCGCACGTACCGGTTGATGCCCATCGCCACGCCGAGCACGATCCCGAGCACGGTGCCGATGACGAAGCCCTTGAGCATCCGCACGGTGGTCACCCACACCGCGTCCCACACCTCGCGCTCGCGCAGGCGCTCGGAGGTGATGATCTCCCACGGCGACGAGATCAGGCGTCCGTCCAACCACCAGTCGTTGCGGACACACACTTCCCAGAGGCCGAGGAAGACCAGCGGTCCGAGGATGGCCAGGCCGATCTCGATCATGCGGCGCCGCCGGGCGGTGGCGCCCGGGTGCTTCTCGGCGTCGGACGCCGTGCGACTCAGGACGACCTGCGGCGAGTCGCTCATCGTGCGCCCCCGTCGCCGGCACCGGTGGCCCGGACGGTTTCCATGTAGTTCTCGACCTCTCCCTTGAGGAGCTGCCACAACTCGTTCTTGAAGTCGTTGAACTCGGCCTGCGCCCGCAACTCGGGGGTCCGGGGCCGAGCGAACGGGACGTCGACGGACTGCACGAGCGTGCCGGGTCGGGCCGACATGACCACCACGCGGTCGCCGAGCACGATCGCTTCCTCGAGGCTGTGGGTGATGAACACGACGGTCCGCCGAGCCTCGGACTGCCAGATGTCGAGTAGTTCGTCCTGGAGGACCTGGCGCAGCTGGGCGTCGAGCGCGGCGAAGGGTTCGTCCATCAGGAGGATCTCGGGCTCGACGGTGAGGGCCCGGGCGATCGACACCCGCTGCCGCATCCCGCCCGACAGCGTGTCGGGGTATGCCTTGGCGAAGTCGGCGAGACCGAGACGCTCCAGCCAGTGACGGCCTCGGGCCACGGCCTCCTTCTTCGACACGCCCCGCAGTTCGAGCCCGAAGCTGACATTGCGCTCGACGGTCTTCCACGGATAGATCGAGTAGTCCTGGAAGACCATGGCCACCGGGGTCTCCGAGCTGGCCTCCGCATAGAGCTCGACGTCGCCCTTCGACGGGCGCAGGAGCCCGGCCACGATTCGCAGGAAGGTGGACTTGCCGCAACCCGACGGCCCGACGACACAGACAAACTCGCCCTCGGCCACGTCGAGGTCGAACGGTCCGAGGGCGTGCACGGCGGTGCCCGGGTCGGCCCCGAAGTGTCGTTCCACTCCTCTGGCCGCGATCTTGATCGGCGCCGAACTACCTTCGACCACGTGTTCCCCCCCAAGCGACGGCGGCTGATCGTGCCGCGTCTGACGTCATTCTTCCCTTTGCCGCCACCTCGTGCAAGTATCGTCTAGATGATTCAATCATTCGTCGAATCAGCCGACGGTGGCCCCGGCTTCCGCAACGCCGTCGATCCCGACGACGCCGCGGCCTACCGCGCCGCTGGCTGGTGGGGCGACGACGCGCTGGTCGACCACCTCCGCCGCCACGCCTCGGAACGCCCCGACGCGCCGGCTTACATCGCCGACGACGGCACCCTCACTTGGGCAAGCCTCGACCGGGCCAGCGACCGGATCGCCGCGATCGTCGTCGCCCTCGGGATCGAACCCGGCACTCGCATCGGTGTGCTGCTCCCCGACACCGCCACCGTGCACGCCGCCTACCTCGGGCTCGAGAAGGCCGGGATCGTCACCGTGGGTCTCGGCGCTCGGGCCAACAGTCGCGAAGTCGCCCACCTGCTCGGCCTCACCGAGGCCACGACGCTCATCACCCTCGCCGACCACGACGGGGCACCGGCCTCCGCCTTCCGGGCCGAGATCGAGGATCTCGGCATCACGATCGTCACCCACATCGAACTGCCCCTGTTCGAGGCCGATGCCGAGAGCGACATCACGGTCGACGGGGAGACCCTCGACCCACCCGTTCCACGCGACCTCGACGCCCGCCGCATCGGCCCCGACGACCTCTCGTTCATCAACTCGACCTCGGGCACCACCGGGCTCCCGAAGTGCGTGCTGCACTTCCAGAATCGCTGGCTCTACTTCCACCAGGTCGCCTGCCGCCACGGCAACATCGGGCCGGACGACATCCTCATGTCGCTCCTTCCCTCCCCCTTCGGTTTCGGGCTCTGGACCGCGCACTACACGCCGATCGTGCTCGGCACCCCCACCGTGATCAGCCGCCGTTTCGACGCCACACGCGCCCTCGACCTCATCGAGCAGCATCGGGTGTCCGTCCTCGGCTGCGTGAGCACCCAGTTCCTGATGATGCTCAACGAGCCGAGCTTCGACGACCACGATCTCAGCTCGCTCCGCTCGATGTTCACCGGTGGCGAAGCCGTGCCCGAGCAGCGAGCGAGGGAGTTCGAGGAGCGCAGCGGCTGTGCCGTGCTCCAGTTCTACGGATCCAACGAGACGGGGGTGCTCTCGGGCACCCGCCCGAGCGACACGGTCGCACAGCGCCTTCGCACCGCCGGCCGGGTGGTGCCCGAGATGCAGGTCCGTCTCTTCGACGCCGACGGCATCGAGTCGCTCGGCACCACCGGCGAGGGGCGTCCCGCCTGCCGTGGTCCGGCCACCTGCCTCGGCTATCTCGACCAGGAGGCCAATGCCGGGCTCTACACCGCCGACGGCTGGATGCTCATGGGCGACCTGTGCGCCATCGACGACGACGGCTACCTCACCGTCACCGGGCGTATCTCCGACTTCATCATCCGGGGCGGAAAGAACATCTCGGCGTCGCAGGTCGAGGACGAGGTCAACACCCACCCGAGCGTCGGACTCAGCGCGGCGGTGGCGATCCCCGACGAGGTCTTCGGCGAACGCGTCTGCGCCTATGTCGAACTCCATGCCGGGGCGTCGCTCACCCTCGACGAGCTGCTCGCGCACCTCACCTCCCGTGGCACACCCAAGGAGATCCGTCCGGAGGCGCTGGTCGTGCTCGATGCCCTTCCCCGGTCGAGCGGCGGCAAGATCGCCAAGGGCCAGATCGCCGACGACGTCGCCCACCGGTTCGGCTGAGCACCGCCCCGACCGTCAGCGCATCCGCTTCCAGACGAGGTCGGTCTCGACGTCGTCGTCGACCCACGAGCCGGGATCGTCGCCGGCCACATGGCCGAGCAGGCCGCGGTAGACGCCGTAACCGACGAGCCGACGCAGGCGGGGCGGCAACGTCTCCACATACGACCGATCGAGAGCCAGCAACTGGCTCTCCTCCTGGCGGACCCACCCGGCGCAGTAGTTGCAGACGATGAACTGCCGCAACTCATCGGACCGGTTGGCGCCGCCGGCGTGCCAGAGCGAGCCGTTGTAGAGCAACACACTGCCGGCCGACATCGTCGCGGTGATCGTGTCCGCGGACTCGCCGGGGCGCTGACGGCGGGTCTCCCGATGACTTCCCGTAACGAGCCGGGTAGCCCCGTTCTCCTCCGAGAACTCGGTGAGAGCCAACAGG
>JBDQKM010000004.1:0-42784 GCA_040263275.1 Acidimicrobiales bacterium | reverse complement strand
GATCAACGGCGAGCTCCAACCCAAGGGCACGATCTACGCGTCCGTGGCCCCCGACGCCGAGGTCCACTTCCTCGCCCCCATCGCCGGCGGCTGACCGCCCAACCCCCGGCTTCTTAACCGAGAAGGTTGCGCTCAGCGCGCCCTTCTCACTCCAGATCGGGGCGCTGACGACGGGTCGGGGTTGTCCGGCTACGATCCATTCCGTCGGGACGGACCCGGCGCCTGACAAGGGAGATCCATGGCTCGTTTCCACGAGTTCGAAATGGCGTCGATCGAGGGTGAACAGGTGTCGTTCAGCGATTTCGCCGACAGCGCCGTGCTCATCGTCAACGTCGCCTCCGCTTGAGGCCTCACGCCTCAGTACGCAGGTCTGCGTACGCTTCATCATGACGACAACGGGGTCCAGGTCCTGGGCTTCCCGTGCAACCAGTTCGGCGCCCAGGAACCGGGCTCGGCCGAGGAGATCCGCACCTTCGTGACGGACAACTACGACATCGACTTCCCGATGTTCTCCAAGATCGAGGTCAACGGCGACGGCGCCTGCGGCCTCTACGACTGGTTGAAGTCGGAGCAGCCCGGTGAGGGCGAGACCTCCGACATCACCTGGAACTTCGAGAAGTTCCTGGTGAACTCGGCCGGCGACGTGGTCGCTCGGTTCGCGCCGATGGTGACCCCCGAAGAGGTCGCCGAACAGCTCCCGACGCTGCTCGGCTGAGTCGAGAGACTCGAAGGGCTACCCCTCCGGAGCAACCACGTTCCGGAGGGGTCGCTCGTTCACATAGCGCTCGAAGTTGTCGAGGAAGAGGGCGTTGAGCCGCTCCTCGCTGCGAGGTCCGTCGCCCGACTGGTGGGCGGTGACGACCAGATTGGGCAGCGTCCAGACGGGCGAGTCGGGCGGGAGCGGTTCGGTGCGGGCGACGTCGATCGTCGCGCCGCGGATGGTGCCGCTCGTCAGCGCGTCGGCGAGCGCGTCCTCGTCGACTACTTCACCCCGGGCGACGTTGATCAACACGGCACCCGGTCGCATCGCCGCGAACTCGTCGGCGCCGATGAGGTCGCGGGTGTCGTCGGTCAGTGGCGTGCACAGGGCGACATAGTCGGCCTCGGCGAGCACGTCGTGGAGTCGGTCGGGGGTGTACATCTGGTCGACGTCGGGCGCGGGGCCGGGCGTACGTCGTGTGGCGATCACCCGCATGCCGAGCGACTTGGCGATACGCGCGGTGGGTCGCCCGATGCCGCCGAATCCGATGATCGCGAGGGTCCGGTCCGTCACGTCGTCGGGTGGCACCTGCGTCCAGTCTCGGGCTCGCGAACGATCGATCTGTCCCTCGAGCCCCTGCGACCACGCCAGGATCCAGGCATGGATGTACTGAGCCATCGGTTCGACCCAGATGTCGGCGGCCCGGGTGAAGATGACCCCCCGATGGACGAGGTCCATCCAGATCGGGTGGTCGTAGCCCGCGTTCGAGCCCTGTACCCAGCGCAGGGCCGGATCGTTCCAGGACTCGAGGACCGTGTTGACCCGCCGGTCGCGGTGGAGCCCGTTGCCCCAGTAGATGACTTCGATGTTGCCGGGCCCTCCGGTGAGCGTCGCGTCGTCCTCGAGCACGGCGAACTCGGCCGTCGGCGCGATCTCGAGGATGTGTTCACCGATCCGATCGACCGTGGACCGCAGGAGCAGGATCTTCATGGACGGGACCCTAGATCGACGACGATCGAGGAACTGAATGGACCGAGCGGTGCCTGTCGTGTGATGGTCGAGGGTCGGGGAGGGATCGACGCTGACTGCAACTTCACACGAGCAGGCGCCGGACCAACTGTCGGAGGGGGCCGGCGCCTTCGACTCCACCGGTCGAGCTGGATGGATGCTGATCTGGCAGACCGCCAGGGAAGAGAAGTGGGGCGTGCTGTTCGGCATGCTCGCATCGATCATGTGGACGGCCGGCCGCGTGACGGTGCCGCTGATGGTGCAGCTCGGTCTCGATCGGGGCGTGCGCCAGGACGGACCTCTGCTCCGCTGGGTCCTGCTGATCCTCGGTGCCGGGGTCGTTTCGGCCGTGTTCCTCGGTGTCCGCCGGTATCTCGCCTTCCGCAACGCGCGCATCATCGAGGCCAAGCTGCGCGACCGGATCTTCGCCCACATCCAGCGCCTCCACTTCTCTTTTCATGATGCAAACGCCACCGGGGAGTTGATGAGTCGGGGCAACACCGACCTCCAGCACTTCCAGAACGTGGTCGTGCTCGTGCCGCTGACCTTCGGCAACTTCCTCATCGTGTGTTCCGTGACCGTGATCATGTTGATCATCCAGCCGGTGCTGGCGGTGCTCGCCCTCATCTCCCTGCCCCTGGTCAACGTGCTCGGTCGCCGCTTCGCCCAGCGACTCCATCCCGCAGTGCTGGCGGTGCAGCAGGAGGCAGCCCAGTTGGCCGCGGTGGTGGAGGAGACTGTGTCGGGCGTGCGGGTGGTCAAGGGCTTCGGTTCCGAACCGGTACAGGCCGAGAAGCTGCGGACCGAGGCCGACGACGTCTTCGACGAATCGATGCGAGCCTCGGTGATCAGGGCCCGCTACATGCCCGCCATCGAGATCCTTCCGAACATCGGTCTCATCACGGTGTTGGGCTACGGCGGCCATCTGGTGCTCAACGGCGACATGACTGTCGGCCAGCTCGTGAGCTTCAACATCTACGTGATGATGCTCGTGCAGCCGCTCCGGATGCTCGGCATGATCGTGGCCAACGCACAGCGGGCGGCTTCGGCCGGGGAACGCATCAGCGAGGTGCTCGAAACCGCCCCGCGAATCATCGATCGAGAGCGGCCGGAGGCATTGCCGAGCACCGGTGCATTGGGTCGGGTCGAGTTCCGCGGCGTGTCGTTCGACTACCGACCCGACACCCACGCCGGCGTGCTCGACGGGTTGCACCTCACGATCGAGCCGGGCGAGTCGGTGGCGCTCGTCGGGGCAACGGGATCGGGCAAGAGCACGGTGGCTCGGCTGCTGCCGCGGTTCTACGAGGTCGACGACGGCGCCGTGTTCCTCGACGGGGTCGACGTCCGCGACGTGCGCCGCGAGGAGCTCCGTCGCTCGATCGGCATCGTGTTCGAGGAGACGTTTCTGTTCTCCTCGTCGATCCGCGACAACATTGCGTTCGCCGACCCCGAGGCCTCGCTCGAGATCATAGAACAGGCGGCGCGGTTGGCCGGGGCCGACGAGTTCATCGCCGACCTCCCCGACGGCTACGACACCGTCATCGGCGAGCGTGGATTCTCCCTGTCGGGAGGCCAGCGGCAGCGGCTGGCGATCGCCCGGGCGATCCTGGCCGATCCCCGGGTATTGATCCTCGACGACGCGACGTCCGCCGTCGACCCCACGAAAGAACACGAGATCCGCGACGCACTGGGCGAGGTCATGGACCGACGTACCACGCTCGTCATCGCCCACCGACCGGCCACGATCGCACTGGCGGATCGTGTCGTGCTGCTCGACGGTGGTCGGGTCGCGGCCGAGGGCACGCATGCAGACCTGCTGGCGTCCAACGAGCGCTATCGCGAGGTGCTGGCCGTGGACCGGACGATGTCGGATGGGTCGAACTGATGGGGTGGGCCCTGGGTCACGCGACCGATCCGGACGATCAGCTCGACGTCGAGGCGACGCGCAAGGTCTTCGGGCGCACGGCGCGCATGCTGTTGCCCTATCGCCGGGGTGCATTGGGCGCGGTCGGACTCATCGTGCTCTGGACGGCGATGCTGCTGGCCGGCCCCCTCCTCGTGCGTCGGGGAATCGACGAGGGCATCGCCAAGGACGACCCGGGTCAGCTCAACCTGTCGATCGCGTTGTATGTCGTCGTCGCGGTTGTCAGCTACCTCTGCTTCCGGAACGCGATCGTGTTGCTCGCCCGCGTCGGTGAGCACTTCCTGCGGGACATGCGGGTTCGGGTGTTCGATTCGCTGCTGCGTCAGTCGATGTCGTTCTACGACCGCGAGAAGGCCGGCGTCCTGGTCTCGCGGATGACCTCCGACGTCGACTCGCTCCAGGAACTCGTGCAGTTCGGACTGATCATGTTCACCAGTGCGGCCCTTCTTCTGATCGGGTCGTTCGTGATCCTCACGGTGCTCTCGTGGCAGCTGATGCTGTTGTGCGCCGTGTCGGTGCCGTTCGTGGCCCTTGCCAGCATCAAGTTCCAGCGAGACTCCAACAAGGCCTACCTGGCGGTTCGCGAGGAGATCGGCGACACCCTCTCGACGCTGCAGGAGGGGATCAGCGGTGTCCGGGTGGTGCAGGCGTTCGCCCGGGAAGAGGTGGAGGCGCGCCGGTTCTCCAACGCCAACTTCTCGCTCTATCGCACCCACATGGCCTCGGTCCGGGTCCAGTGTTGGTATCTCCCGATCGTCGAGTTCGCCGGCGCGGCCACGACGGCGCTCGCGCTCGGCGTCGGTGGGTGGATGGTGAGCGAGGGTCGGCTCACCCTGGGCACCCTCGTGGCCTTCATCCTCTTGCTCAGCACCCTGTTCGAGCCCGTCCAGCAGCTCAGCCAGCTCTTCAACATGGTCCAGTCGGCCACGGCCTCGCTCCACAAGCTCTACGGCCTGGTGGACGAGCCGATCGAGATCGACGAACCGGCCGACGGTGTCGCCGTCCCCGCCGACCGTCCGATCGTCCTCGAGGGGGTCACGTTCGGGTACGCCGGAGGAGAGCCGGTGCTGTCCGACATCGACATCGAGATCGCCCCGGGGGAGCGGGTGGCCTTCGTGGGTCCGACCGGCGCGGGCAAGTCCACCATGGCGAAGCTGATCGCCCGCTTCTATGACCCGACCGCAGGGCGGGTGCGCATCGGTGACGTCGATCTGCACGACATCCGATTGCGTTCGCTGCGCGAAGAGGTCGTGGTGGTCCCGCAGGAGGGGTACCTCTTCAGCGGCACGATCGCCGACAACATCCGTGTCGCCCGCCCCACGGCGACCGACGACGAGGTGAGCGATGCCGTGGCGCGCATCGGGGTGCTCGATCGTTTTGCCCAGCTCCCGGACGGATTGGCCACCGAGGTCCGCGAACGCGGCAGCCGGCTGTCGGCCGGCGAGAAGCAACTCGTGTCGCTGGCCCGTGCCGCCCTGGCCGACCCGTCGGTGCTGATCCTCGACGAGGCGACCTCATCGGTCGACCCCGGCACCGAGGCCGCGGTCGAGGCGGCCATGGAGACCCTGATGCGTGATCGCACGGTGATCGCGATCGCCCACCGGCTCTCGACCTCCGAACGATGTGATCGCGTCGCAGTGGTGAGCGGCGGCCGGCTCGTGGAGCTGGGTTCGCACGACGAACTCGTCGCCGCACGGGGCCACTATTTCGCCCTCTACGACGCCTGGGTGGTTGGATTGGGGCATGACACCTGAAGACCTCGTCGAGATCGAACTCATCAAGCAGCTGAAGTACAAGTATCTGCGGGTGCTGGACCAGCACGAGTTCGATGAGATGCGTGGCGTGCTCACTCCCGACGTGGTGGCGCGCTACAGCGACGGCAAGTACAGCTTCGATGGCGTCGAGGCGGTCATCGACTTCCTGAAGGAGTCGATGGGGTCGGAGCGGTTCCTGTCGAGCCACGCCGTGCACCATCCGGAGATCACCCTCCACGGCGACGGCACCGCGTCGGGCATCTGGAAGCTCGAGGACAACGTGATCGTGGGCGACCACGACATCAACATCTATGGCGCCGCCTTCTACTACGACGACTATGTGAAGACAGACGAGGGCTGGCGGATCAGCTCCACCGGCTATCGCCGGATCTACGAAGAGATGTATCCCCGCTCGGGCATCACCGGGCTCAATCTCGTCGCCGACTGGTTCTCCACCGAGTCCTGACCGACTTGGCCGGGAAGCCGGCGATCGCGGATCAGCGGCGGGGGCCGCCGCGTTCGCCCGGCCAGCGGCTGCCGCCGATGGTGTCGGCGTAGGGCCAGAAGGCATCGGGATCGAGCGGTCCGGCGTTGGTGATGTTGCGGGCCTTGGCCTGGTGGGTGACCAGTTGGGCCGACACGACCTCGTTGCACGGCAGGTGGCGCTGCACCGGATCCCATGGACTGTCGCGCAGGATCATCTCACCGTCGAGGTTCTCGACGTGACGCTGCTCGAACGTGGTCGCCACGTCGACCACCACGGGGGCGAAGTCGTACTGCTTCTCGACATTGCCGATGGCGCGGGAGTACTTGGTCCACCACTCGTGTTCGGTGAAGTCGCCTTCGACCACGTCGCCGGGACCGGTCACCGCACCGGCGTACTCGAAGAACGTGTAGCCCTGATGCGTGGCCCTCGCGCCGACGCGGTCGCCGAGACGGAAGTAGTCGATGTCGCAGAGGAACTTGGGCTGGCCGTTGATCTCGCCGCTGTTGTGGACGGCGGCTTCCTGGTCGATGCCCATGCCGAGGTTGTACTGGCCAGCGACGCCCTGCCACTCGGCCGACACCTTGATGCTGCAGCCGTACTCGGGTTCCTCGAGGATGGGAATGCAGTACACGCCGACCTGGACGATGTCGTCGAGCGGCGTCATCCCGGGCGGCAGCAACGGATCGATGTTGGCCTGGTCGGTCGTGTACTTCACGACCAGCTTGGGCCAGCCGGCGATCTCACCGGGGTTGGACTTCAGGGCCTCTGCGATGTCGGTCATGTCACTCTCATCCGTCGACGTCTCCTCGTACTCCCCCGATGGTTGCACGCCGAGGCCCGCCAAAGCGAAATCAGTCGCGGTGGTCGACGGCGCAGTCGACATGGTGGTCGACAACCGCCTGCACCGTGCTAGTGAACAGCTCGTCGAGGTCGGTAGGGCCGGCCAGTGCTCGGATCGTCGCCGGTTCGATCCCGGCGTCGGTGGTGGCCCACAGGGCCGGTCCTCGGCGCTCCTCGGGGATCGTCCCCTCGTTGCGCAGGGCCAGCACGAGGAAGCCGCCGACGGTGCCGAGGATCGCCCTCATCGCCCGGGCCGCGGCCTCGCCGGTGAGCCCGGCCGACTCGAGTTCGCGAACGAGGGCGACCTCGAGCGGGTGTTCGAGCAGCGAGGTGGTGCCCGTCTGGTGAGCAAGCGAGGTGATGGCCCGGTTCTCGAGAGCACTGTCCCAGACGTGACGGGCGGCTGCCATGACCCGCTCTCGCGGGGTGGCGCCGGTGGCGGGGCGGGCCGCCTGGCGCTCTGACTGGTGCCGGATCACCTCCGTGACGAGTTCTTCTCGACTGCCGACGTGCCAGTAGATCGTTGTCGTCGTCACGTCGAGGGTGGCCGCCAGTCGGCGCATGGTGAGCGCGGCTGGGCCCTCGCTCTCGACGAGCGCGACGGCGGCCGCGACCATGTCGTCACGGTCGAGGCCGGCGCGGCGGCCGGTGGTCACGGGCTTGCTCACAACGGCGAACTATGACAGTGTTCAAGTCCTCACGCAAGCAGTATCAGCAACGACGAAGGACTTCTCATGCCGAACCCGCTCGAAGGCATCGACCAGAGCAACAACCCGTACATCATCGTCTCGTCCGACACGCACGCGGGTCTGTTCGTCGAGGACTACCGCGAGTATCTCGACTCGTCGGTCCACGCCGAGTTCGACGAGTGGCTGAAGACGCGCCACGAGCATCGGGCCATGGTCGAGGAGATGAACGGCGACTATGTCGAGCAGTGGGAGCGAGAGAACGAGATCGGGCTCAAGGGCGCCTACGACCCGGCGATCCGCGACAAGACCCTCGATGCCGACGGTGTCGCCGGCGAGATCATCTTCGCCGACGGCGATGCGGTCACGGGTATGGAGGCACCGCCGTTCGGGGCCGGCCTCCAAGCGGGAATGATCACCGACCCGAAGTTGGCGTGGGCCGGCGCTCGGGCCCACAACCGCTGGCTCGAGGAGTTCTGCGCCACCAACCCTCCCCGCCGGGCCGGTGTCGCCCTCGTCCCGATCACCCATGGCGTCGAGGAGTCGGTGAAGGAGATCGAGGCCCTCGCCGGCAAGCCCGGCATCAAGGGGATCATGATCCCGACGATGTGGCACGACAACCCCTCGTACGGCGCCGAGCACTACGACCCGGTCTGGGCGGCGTGCGCCGAAGCCGGCCTCGTCGTCCACACCCACTCGGGTGAGGCCGACACCCCGGCCTACAACGAGAACATGGCCCAGTACATGCTCGAGGTCGCGTTCTGGACCCACCGTCCGCTCTGGCAGCTGCTGCTCTCCGGCAAGTTCGACAAGTTCCCGAACCTCAAGTACGCCCCGGTCGAGTGCGGCTCGTGGTGGCTGGGCGACCTGCTGTTCAAGACCGACTCGGTGTTCGGCGGCAAGAACTGGAAGGTCAAGAAGATGGCCTCCCGAACCAAGAACCTGATCCAGAAGCTGCCGTCGGAATACATCGGCACCAACGTGTTCATCGGTGCCTCGACCATGAGCAAGGTCGAGTTGCGCCGCCGCTACGTCAACGGCATCGACGCCCTCATGTGGGGTACCGACTATCCGCACCCCGAGGGGTCGTGGCCCAACACCGTCGAGCGCCTCGAGACCGACTTCCAGCAGATCCCGGTCGAGGAGACCCGCCTGATCCTGGGCCTCAACGCGGTGCGCTGTTACGACCTCGACCTCGATGGCCTCACCAAGATCGCCGCCGACGTGGGTCCCACGCCCGAGAGCCTCAACCAGGACCTCTCGCTTCGCACTCCCGAGAACGCGATCCGCGAAGCCCGCTTCTGGTTCGACGACTACAACATCGACTGGCCCGAGTAGAACGCGCACCGGGGTCAGGCACCCGAATCTTCTCGTGCTGTGATCCGCGTCGGCCCGTGCGGCCGAGGCCGCCGGGTTCGACATCGTCATGGTGGCCGATCACATCGGCGAACAACGGCACGCGCCGCTGGTGAACCTCACCGCGATGGCGATGGCCACCGAGCGCATTCGGCTGGGCACGTACGTGCTCAACAACGACATGCGCCATCCGGTGCAACTGGCGTGGGAGGCGGCGACGCTCGACCGGGTGTCGGGCGGACGGTTCGAACTGGGCCTCGGGGCGGGTCACTCGATGCACGAGTACACCGAAGTGGGCATTCCCTTCGACCCGCCCTCGGTGCGCAAGGCGCGGCTGAGGGAGGCCGTCGAGATCATCCGGCCACTGCTCGCCGGTGAGACGGTCGATTTCGCAGGTTCGCACCATCGGATCGAGGCCGCGTCGGTCACCGCGGCCACGCAGCAACCACCGCCCATCCTCGTGGGCAGCCAGGGCCCTGCGATGTTGCGGCACATCGGTGAACACGCCGACGGCGTCGGACTCATGGGCTTGGGCAAGACCCTGGAGGATGGCCACCAGCACACGGTCAGCTGGTCGGCCGCACGGCTCGACGAGCAGGTGGCGCTGGTGCGCGAGGGAGCGGCCGGCCATGACCGCCCGATCGACTTCAGCGCGCTGGTGCAGGTCTGCGAGGTGACGGACGATCGCGCCGGCGTGTTGGCCGAGCAGGTCGACGACGAGATCGGCCTCACGGCGGAGATCGCCACGACCACCCCCTACATGGCCGTCGGCACCGTCGACGAGATCGCCGCACACTTCGTTGCCGGCCACGATCGTTGGGGCATCACCACCTATGTGGTGCGTTGCCCGACCCCCGAGAAGATCGCCGCCTTCGCCCCGGTACTCTCGTTGCCCACCTGACCCGTCACAGCGGTGTCAGACACTCGTCACGCCGTTGACGGAGTCAGCCCGGGTTGGCGGCGAGCTGCTCCACGGGGGCGAAGTCGTCGCGCAGGACCTTGCCGCCGTCGCGGAACTCCTCGATGTCGTCGACGAGCCGGCCGTCGGCCGGGTCGAAGGTCAGCACCGGTAGCGGACCGTCGGACGCGACGAGGATCTGGTTGCGGGGGCTGGCGTCGATGCCGCCGGGCGGAATGATCGCGGCGACATGCGCGAAGTTGTCGAGCAGCGTCGCGATCTCCCACTCGGCGAACCGGTTCTCGTCGCCGTCGATGATGTTCATCACGTAGACGCCGTCGTCGCGCAGGACCCGATCGATCTTGGCGATGAATTCGGTGGTGGTGAGGTGCCAGGGAACGGACTGGCCCCCGAAGGCGTCGCCCACCACCACGTCGAACGAATCGTCGGCGAAGTCATCGAGTCCGAGCCGACCGTCTCCGATCGTCACCTCCATGCGCGGGCCGGTGACGAAGCCGAGTTCGTCGCGGGCGACGTCGAGCAGCACGTCGTCGATCTCGAGGACGTGGTTGTAGGAGCCGGGCCGTGTCGCCTCGAGATACATCGGGACGGAGAACCCGCCGCCGCCGACGTGGAGGGTGTCGATCGGCCCCTCGCTCGTCGAGTTGATCACGTCGGCGATCAGCCGGATGTAGCGGAACTCCAGATTGGTCGGATCGTCGAGATCGACGGCTGCGTGACGCAAGGTGTCGAGGATGAGGTAACGAACCGATGCGTCTTCCTCGTCGACGACCACGCGGCCACAGAAGTAGGCCGACTCGAACTCGCAGGGTGAGTCGGCGGTGGCGCCGACGCCGAGCGAGGCGACCAGCACCACCACCGCGGTTGCGGGTGGCGCCTTTCGGGTCGCGACGAGGGTGTAGGCGATGCCGGTGATGACCAGGGCAGCCCCGACGGCCATCACGATCGGGCGGGTCGGCGCGGCGGCGACCAGCACGAAGCCGGTGAAGAACGTACCGAAGATGGCGCCGGCGGTGCCCCAGGCCGAAAGGTCGCCGACCACGGTGCCGGTCTCGTCGAGGGAGCTGAGTCGGAGCTTGGTCGCCATCGGCGAGATCGCCGTGAGTACGGCGGCCGGCGCGAAGAACGAGAGCGCAGCGAGCAGGACGATCGCTGGTGGCTCGCTGCCGAGCTGGGGACCGAGCGCCGAGACGAGCCACAGCGACCACCAGGCGAGGGCGCCGCCGATCACCATCGCCGGGCCGATCATGGTGCGGGGGTCGTAGCGGTCGGCGAGTCGTCCACCGGCTGCGCTGCCGAGCGCGATGCCGGCCAGGATCGTGCCGATGATCGCGGTGAACGTCTCGAGCGAGACCCCCACGTAGGGAGCCATCAGGCGTCCGGCCAGGATCTCGAGCACCAGCACCGCGGCCGAGGTGCAGAAGACGAGTATTCGAGCGCGGCCCTCCGACATGGCCGTGAGGCTAACGCCGCCCCGTCACAGCGGTGTCAGACACTCGTCACGGCACCGGCAGAAGGTGCGGGTGCCTGACCCCAGAAGGTACGGGTGCCTGACCCCCCATAGCTTCTAGGCGGGCTGGAGGAGGTCCCAGGTGTTGCCCCAGGGGTCCTCCCACACGGCGACGATGCCGTAGGGCTCGTGGCGGGGTTCCTCGTGGAACGCGACGCCGGCCGCCGTCATGCGGGCGTGGTCGCGGGCGAAATCGTTGGTGTGGAGGAAGAAGCCGACCCGTCCACCGAGCTGGTTGCCCATGGCGGCCCGCTGGGCCGCCGTGTCGGCCCGGGCCAACACGATCTGCGTCTCGGCACCCGGCGGCCGAACGGTGACCCAGCGCTTGCGACCTTCGTCGCGGTCCTCCGTCAGCTCGAAGTCGCACACCTCGACGAAGAAGGCGATCGCCTCGTCGTAGTCCGGCACCAGCAGGGAGAACGCAGCGATGTGGGCCATCACGCGGGGGGCCGGAGTTCGGTGGCGTGTTCGTCGAGCTTCGGCGGGGCGAGGGACGTGTCGAGCCGTTCGCCGTCGAGCACAATCGGGGAGCGGATGCCCACGTAGCCGTCGGCCCGCATGGTCGCGTCGATGCCCATCTCGTCGGCCCACGCGAGCGCCTCGGGGATCGTGTTGATCGGCCCGGTGGGCACCTGATGGGCTCGGAGCCGGTCGACCCAGGCGTCGCGGGTGTCGGTGGCGAGCGTGCGTTCGAGCTCGGCGGCGAGCTCGTCGATGTGGGCCCGCCGGGTCGCGTTGTCGACGAAGCGGGGGTCGTCGAGCAGGTCGGGACGGTCGAGCGCCGCGCACACACCGGCGAAGAGCTTCTGGTTGGCCGCGGCGATGATCAACGCGCCGTCGGAGGCCTCGTAGGCCTCGTAGGGGGCGATCGACGGATGGCGATTGCCGTCGCGATGCGGATCGGCGCCGGCCATGGTCACCGCGGTCCCGTGGTTGCCGAGCGATGCCAGTGCGGTGTCGAACAGGCTCACGGCGACGTGGCGGCCCTCGCCCGTTCGCACGGCGTCGGTGAGGGCGGCCAGGAGTCCGATCGTGCCGTAGAGGCCGGTGGTCATGTCGACGATCGGCACGCCGACCCGGTTGGCGCGGCCCTCGGCCTCACCGGTCATGTGCATGAGCCCGCCCATGGCCTGGGCGACCAGGTCGTAGCCGGGAAGGGTGGCGGCCGGACCGTCTTCCCCGAAGGCGGTGACGGTGCAGGTGACGACCGCGGGGTTGTCGACGGCGAGCGTCGCCCGGTCGAGCCCGCGGGCCGCCATGAAGCCGGGGCGGAAGTTGTCGACCACCACGTCGCCGCCCGCGGCCAGCGAGCGAGCGAACGCGAGGTCCTCGGCGTCGAACAGGTCGAGAACGATCGAGCGTTTCCCCCGGTTGAGCGACTCGTAGTAGGTCGAGTGCCGGCCGTCGTCGTCGCCGGGATGCCAGGGCGGCCCCCAAGTGCGGGTGTCGTCGCCGTGGCCGGGTCGCTCGATCTTGATCACCTCGGCCCCCAGGTCGGCGAGGTTCTGGGTGATCAGCGGGCCGGCGAGGACGCGGGAGAAGTCGATCACCCGGGTGCCGGCGAGGGGGAGTGGTCTGCTCACCTCCGCAATCTGGCAGAGTTTGTGGGTGCATGTGAGCATCACGGTCCCCACCGAAGACCCGCGGCTCGCTCGCGACGTCTATCCCGAGCTGGAACGCGTCGGCTACGACCGGGCCTTCTCCTTCGAGGCCAAGCACGATCCGTTCGTACCGCTCGTCATCGCCGGTGAACACACCGACCGGCTCGAACTCGGCACCGCGATCGCCATCGCGTTCGCCCGCACCCCGATGACCCTGGCCAACACCGGGTGGGACCTCCAGGCGACCACCGGAGGCCGGTTCGTGCTGGGCCTCGGCTCGCAGATCCAGCCCCACATCGAGCAGCGCTACTCGATGCCGTGGTCGAAGCCGGCGGCCCGGATGAAGGAGATGGTCGAGGGGATCCGGGCCATCTGGCATGCCTGGGAGACCGGTGAACGACTGCGTTTCGAGGGCGAGTTCTACACCCACACCCGGATGATCCCGGCGTTCGATCCCGGGCCGAACCCGTATGGCCCACCGCCGATCTTCACCGCCGGATTCGGACCGTTGTCGACCGCAGTGGCGGGCGAGTTGGCCGACGGCTTCCTCGTCCACCCGGTCAACACCCGCCGTTCGCTGCAGGAGTTGACGCTCCCGGCCATCGCGAAGGGCGCGGCCCGGGCCGATCGGGACCCGGCTGAGGTCGAGGTTGTCTGCGTGACGATCGTGGTCACCGGCCGCACCGAGGAGGAGTACAACCGTTCACTGGAGGCGGTGCGCGGTCAGCTCGCCTTCTACGCGACGACGCCGGCCTATCTGCCGGTCTTCGAGCTCCACGGCTACGGCGACCTCCACCCGGTGCTCAACGACATGGCCAAGCAGAACCGGTGGGACGAGATGCCCCTGCTGATCGACAACGAGCTGATCGAGACCATCGCCGTGGTGGGTGAACCCCACGAGATCGCCCCCGCGATTCGTGCACGACTCGACGGCATCAGCGACCACGTCAGTCTCGTCAACAACCGCGCCCCCGATCCGCAACACTTCGCGGAGGTGGTGGCGGGGCTGCGTACGATGACCGGGTGACCGACTTCATCCGCGAGAAGATCGCCGCCGACCGCTCCGACGGCCCCTACGGCGGGCGGGTGCAGACGCGCTTCCCGCCTGAGCCCAACGGGTTCCTCCACATCGGTCACGCCAAGTCGATCACGCTCAACTTCGGGGTCGCCGAGGAGTTCGACGGCACGTGCGTGCTGCGGTTCGACGACACCAACCCCGACACCGAAGACAGCCGGTTCGTCGACGCGATCCAGGAGGACATCGAGTGGCTCGGCTACGACACCGGTGAGCCGGCGTTCGCGTCCGACTACTTCCGTCAGCTCCATCATTGGGCCGTCCAGCTGATCGAGCAGGGACTCGCGTATGTCGACGACCAGGACGCCGAGACGATCTCGAAGAACCGGGGCGGGTTCACCGAGCCGGGCGTCGACAGCCCCTGGCGCGACCGCACGGTCGAGGAGAACCTCGAGCTCTTCGAGGGCATGAAGAACGGCGACTTCGCCGAGGGTTCGCGGGTGCTGCGGGCAAAGATCGACATGAACCACGAGAACATGCAGATGCGTGATCCCGTCATGTACCGCATCCGCGACAGCCACCATTTCCGCACCGGTGATCTCTGGAAGATCTATCCCACCTACGACTGGGCCCACGGTCAGAGCGACGCCATCGAGGGCACGACCCACTCCCTCTGCACGCTCGAGTTCGACACCCACCGGCCGCTCTACGACTGGTTCATGGAACAGCTCGGCCTCGGTGGCGATCGACCCCGTCAGACCGAGTTCGCCCGGCTCAACCTGACCCACACGGTGTTGTCGAAGCGCAAGCTCCTGCAGCTCGTGGAAGAGGGTCATGTCGACGGGTGGGACGACCCGCGCATGCCGACCATCCGTGGTCTGCGACGACGTGGCTATCCGGCCGAGGCGATTCGGGCCTTCGCGGGTCACATCGGCATCGCCCGGGTCAACGGCACCCACGAGATCGAGCTGCTCGAATCGTTCGTGCGGACCCATCACAACACCCACGCCCAGCGGCGCATGGCGGTGCTCGACCCGATCGAGGTCGTCATCACCAACTGGCCCGAGGGTCAGGCTGACGTGCGCGAGGCGGTCAACAATCCGGAGAACGAAGCCGACGGCACTCGGTCGGTCCCGTTCAGCGGTCGTCTCTTCATCGAGCGCGACGACTTCATGATCGACCCACCGAAGAAGTTCTTCCGTCTCGCGCCGGGTCGCGAGGTGCGCCTGCGGGCCGGCTACTTCATCACGTGCGACGACGTCGAGACCGGCCCCGACGGTGAGGTCACCCGTCTGTTGTGCACCTACGACCCGGCGACGGCCGGCGGCAAGGCCCCCGACGGGCGCAAGGTCAAGGCGACCATCCACTGGGTGTCGGCCGAACATGCGGTCGACGCGACGGTGATGCTCTACGACCGCTTGTTCACCGATGAGCATCCGGGCGCCGAGGGTGCCGATCCGTTGGCGTCACTCAATCCGGCGTCACGCGAGGTTCGCACGGGCTGCAAGCTCGAGCCGGCCCTGGCCGACACCCCGCTCGGCGAGGTCGTCCAGTTCGAACGGCTCGGCTACTTCGCCCACGACCTCGACGAACCGCTGGTGTTCCACCGCACCGTCGGTCTCCGCGACGAGTGGGCCAACATCCAGAAGCGACAGAACAAGAACTGACGCTCGGCGCCGGTCAGAGGCGTTCGCAGGTCCGGAGGTATCGCCAGGCCGTCTCCGGCGGAATGCCGCCGCAGAGTGGCTGCAGCGAGAGCGTGCCGTACTGGTCGCGCAGGGCGCGGGCCTCGTCGAGCGTGACGATGCGGTACGCGCCGTTCTCGGCCCGGAGCTCGTCGACCGTCGTCGCCCGCGATCCGGAGAGCGACGCGTTGTCGCCGAGCCATTCGCCGTAGGCGCGCGCGTCGTGCAGCAGGTGTTCGCCGATCTCGACCCAGGCCGCGTCGGGGTCGTCGGCCACGAAGAGGGTGGTCGGCGCCCCGTCGCCCGGTGACATGCACATGCCGGGTGGGTTGCCGGCCGTGAGGGCGGCCTCGTCGTAGGCCTCGGCCAGCGCCGGGTCGGAATGCTGGGGCAGCAGCATCATGCCGAATCGGGCGGCTCGTCGGGCCGCCGCGCGGGTCCCGCCGCCGTACATGAGCATCGGCCCGCCGTCGGTGAACGGCGCCGGGGTCACGTGGATCGTGCGGCCGTCCCATTCAAAGTGTTCGCCGGCCAGTGCGCGGCGCAGCACTGAGATCCGTTCGTCCATGAGCGCCCCGCGGCGGGACGGATCGACGCCGAACATCGCGTACTCCTCGTCGCGGTAGCCGAGGCCGATCGTGTAGGTGATCCGGCCCTGGCTCAGGTGGTCGAGGACGACCATGTCCTCGGCCAGCTTCACGGGGTCGTACATGAGCGCCAGCAGGGCTCCGACGTTGATGGGCAGCGTCGAGGTGCGGGTCGCCGCGGCGGCCGCCATCACGATCGGCGACGGCAGGTAGCCGTCGGCCGAACCATGGTGCTCGGAGAACAGGCCCATCATCGCCCCATTGGCCTCACCCCACTCGAGCATGTCGAGCGAGGCGGCGTAGAGCTCGTGCATCTGGGCCGAGGACTGGGGGCCGAGGCGGAAGTCGAAGCGCAGGATCAACATGGGGTCAGCGTGGCACGACGCGATGTGCGAAGCCGAATGACCGTGGTCGGTCGACGAAGCGTTCCTCGTCCTCCTGGGCTTCTGCGCCGACCTCGGGGTGGGCGATGATTCCGTCGAGGAAGTGTTCGACCGACGCGAGGTGCAGCTCCGACATCGAGTCGCAGGCTGGGGCCGCGAGGCCCGTCGCGGCGCCGAGCGCAGCTGATGCATCGAGGTCGACGTGGAGCTGGACGTAGCCGCTGATGTTCGGCGTGCGCAGGCCGAAGGCGGAGTGCACGGTGCGATAGCGCTCGAGATAGGCGACGTGGGTGAAGTCGGCCCGTCGATGCATGAGGTACTGGTAGCGGACCGGGGCCGGTGCGGGTGGTTCGATGAAGACGACGTCGTCGCCGACGATCGCCATCGACCCCTCGGGGTCGAGCAGTGGCGCCAACGACCGGCCGATCCCGATCAGTTGGTCGGGATCGGGGGACTCGAGCGCGGCGTCGAAGGGCGCCGCGGCGCCCATGAAGCAGTCCGGGTCGCGGGTGAGCAGGGTCGGGCGGTCGATCGCCGCGAGCGCTCCGGCCAGATCGACGCCGGGTCGGGCGACCAGGTGGAGAAGAGCCCGTTGTTGTGTCACTTCAGGTGACACTAGTAGGTTCGGACGATGGCCGACGTGCGAATGAGCCCCGAGCAGATCGAGCGCCACGCGCGGCTCCGTGAGGAACGGGCGATCGTGGCACCCCACCGCGGCATGGTGGAATGGCGGGTGATCGTCGAGTTCGTGCTGACCTTCGCGGCGTTCTGGGGAGCGATCGTGCTGGCGGCCACCGACACGATCTCATTGTGGGTCGCCTTCCCGATCTGCGTGGTGGCATCGACGATGATCTACATGCCGCTCCACGAGGCGACCCACATGAACATCTCGGGCGACAACCCGAGACTGAACTGGCTCGACGAGGTGATCGGGCGCCTGAGCGGGTCCATGTTCGCGTTCGGGTTCCGCGAGCACCGGATCTCGCACATGAAGCACCACGCCCACACCAACGAACTGGGACGAGACCCCGACATGCTGGTCGCCGGCAGCCTGTGGCGACTGCCTGGGACGTTCCTCCTCAGCACGGTGATGTCGCTGCTGATGCCGCTCTTCTTCCTGGTTCCCCCGTTGCGCAGCCGCATTCCCCGGTTCGTCATCGCTCGTCTCGGTCCCGGCGCCGCCCGCGGGGAGGAGGCGACGCGCCTGTCGTCGCTGCGCAACATGGCCGAGGTCGCCCTGTTGATCGCGTTCTCGATCTCCGGGTTCGCGGCCGAGGCGTGGATCCTCTGGTACGCCGCCACGAGGCTGGCGCTGCTGTGGGTCGGCTTCATCTTCGGCTGGTTCCCGCACCATCCCCACCAGGAGGTCGGCCGCTACCGCGACACCCGTACCGCCACGTTCTTCGGGTCGACACTGCTCATTCGCGGGCACGACCATCACTTGCTGCACCACCTCTACCCCCGAGTGGCGCACTATCGGTTGCCCGATCTCTGGTCCGACATCGGTCCGACCCTGATCGAGCGCGGCGCACGGGTGGAGGGCCGGGCTGCGCCCGACGGCGCGCCCATCATCTGGCGCTGACGCTCAGTCGAGGAGCTCGCGCAGGACGGCCAGATCCTCGATCGCCTGGGCGAGCATCGGGGCGGGTTCGTCGTGGTCGCCGCCCGTGCCGTGGACGAACTCCAGCGTCCAACTCCCGGCGAAGCCGAGCTCGCGGACCAGGGCGACCTTCTCGGCCAGCTCGTCGCGGATGTCGGCCAGCTTCGGCGACCCGGTGAAGAGGTGGTTGACGTGGACATGGGTGAGGCGTTCGCCGTAGGCCGCGAACTTGGCGCGGATCAGGTCGAGGTCGTCGTGGGTGTGGAAGAGGGCGTTGCTCCCGGCCGCCAGGACGCGCGCCGCGGCGGCGGGGTCGTCCATCGCCGAACCGTCGTGGCATTCGCAGATCAGCTCCACGCCGGGAAGGGCGGCCGCGAACCGACCGAGCCGGGCCGTGTAGGCATCGAGGGCGGCATCGTCGCGTTCGGGGCCGGTGTTCCACTTCACCTTCGGGGCGCCGGTGAGGCGGATCAACTCGGCCGCAGTGTCGCGGTCGGTGTCGACCTCGTCGTCGAAAGAGACGTAGGTGTTGTAGACGGAGAGGGCAGGGGATGGTCGAGGATGGCCTGGCGTTCCTCGGGATCGGCGTCGCGGAAGTGCGACTCCCACAGTTCGATTCCGTCGAACCCGGCGGCCGCGATGGCATCGAGCCAGGCACTGACCGCCGTGGTTCCCCAGCGTTCGTGGGTGACCCCGAACCAGCGATTCGGCTCGAGCACGATCGTGCCCAGGAACACCTCGGTCACGGCCGCCACGCCTCACGCAGCGCACGGCCGGGGTCCTCGAGCACCTGGCTGGTCTCGCCGAACTCCATGGTCGGCCGCCGGTCGGTGTCGTAGCGCGGCCACTCGCCGATGCCGGCATGGCTCGGATCACCGTCGCGGACGAATCCGATCCAGGCGTGGTGCATCCGCGCCGACAGGTCGTCGGGCCAGGGGCGGCCCTCGCCCATGATCTGCGACCAGGCGTCGAGGTCACCGTCCCACACGAAGGGGATCTCCAGCGCGTGCATGGCCCCCAGCCGCCCGCCGAACCCCTGGCTGGCCCAGCTGAACAGGTAGACGAAGACGTCGCCTCTGGCGTCGGTCTGCGCGTCGGCGAGTTCGAGGGCGCCGGTGCGAAACATCGTGTCGGTCAGCATGCGCCGCATCAGTCGCCGGTTGTCCTCGCCGGGGTACTCGGCCCGGAACGCCGCGATGACCCGATCGGGGTCGGTGCAGTGGGCCGCGACGGCGGTGTAGAGCTGGGAGTCGTCGACGTCGTGCATCAGGTAGAAGGCGAAGAGGGTGCCCTCGTCACTGTTGGTGCCGACCATGAGCGGCTTGGCCTGCGGCCCGAGCGCACGAACGGCCTCGACGGGATGGCGGGTGACGGTGTGGTCGTCGAGTGAGGGGCGAAGACCGCCGCCCGGGACCCCGAGCAGGATCGGCTCACGGGCAGCCATCTCGGCCGTGCTCGCGGCGACTTGGGCATCGACGAGGTCCGCCGGATCCGCCGACCGCAGCCGATCGAACCCACCGACCCGTTCGAGGAAGCGGTCGGTGGTGTCGGCGGTGGTCGGGGCGAACGAGACGGGCGGGCTCTGGGCGATGGCCCGGTGATACAGGTGGTCGGCCGTCGGTGCACCGAGGATCGCGGCCACCGAACCGGCGCCGGCCGACTCTCCGCAGATCGTGACCTGGTCGGGGTCGCCACCGAACCGTTCGATGTGGTCGTGGACCCATTGCAGGGCGGCGATCTGGTCGCGGATGCCGTTGTTCTGCGAGCCGGCGAGCGAAGGGTCGAGGTGACCCAACTCCATGAACCCGAAAACGCCGAGTCGGTAGTTGACGGTGACGACGACGATGTCGCCGTGGGTCGCGAAGGGCCCACCGTGGTAGGCGTCGCCCGACCCGGCGGTGTAGGCGCCGCCGTGGATCCAGAAGAGGACCGGCCGTCGGGCGTCGTCGGGGGCGGGGGTGAAGATGTTGAGGAACAGACAGTCCTCGTCCCAGCGGATCTCGCGACCGGGCAGTGGGTTTCCCTCTCGCTGCGACGGCTGCGGTGCGGAGGCGCCGTAGGCGGTGGCGTCGATCGGTTGGTCCCACGGCTCGACCGGCACGGGCGGGGCGAATCGGCGTTCACCGACCGGCGCCTGGGCGTAGCGGATGCCACGGAAGGAGTGGTAGCCGTCGTGGGCGCGGCCGCGGATCTCGCCGAGGTCGGTGTGGACCGTGGACCGTCCGAGCATCAGTGGGCTCCCGTCGTTTGGTCGAGCGCGAAGTGGCTGATCTGGATGTCGTCCACCCCGTAGTCGGCGAAGTTGTCGTCGGCCCGGCCGCGGATGAACTCCCTCCACGTGAAGGAGCGGTACCGGTCCCTGCCGTTGGCCAGCGCGGGGATGGGTTCGATCACGCAGTCACGGGGCGGGTTCGAGAAGAAGGGGATCGAGTAGCGGTCGTGCGTGGTCATGGGAACAACACGGTGCACCGCGGCCTTGTAGCGGTCGTTGGTCCAGACCTGCATCGTGTCGGCCAGGTTGACCACGATGGTGCCGGGTCGCGGCTCGACATCGATCCAGCCGTGTTCGAGCGACTCGGCCTGCAGTCCGCCGGTGTCGTCCTGCAACAGGAGGGTCAGCACACCGGGATCGGTGTGGTGGCCGAGGGCGACGTCGCCCAACGGGTTGAGAGCGTCGCGCTCGCCGGCCGGCACCGGGTCGCCGACGGGGTAGTGGTTGAGCCGGACCGTGCTGGTGGTCCGCTCGCTCGGATGGGCCGATGCGACGGTGGGATCGAGGCCGAGGGTCGCCTGCACGAGGGCGAGGGTCTCGGCGGCCAGGGTGGCGAAGCCGTCGAAGAACTCCGCCATCGTCGACCGGAAACCATCGGGACCCGCCGGCCAGCGGTTGGGGCTGCGGTCCTCGGGGATCTGCGGGTCGATGAAGTCGAACACTTCCTTGTGGTCGCGCTTGCGCTTCGTGAGTTCGCGGTCGTACCAGCCGAGCATGGCGTCGGGGCTTCGGCGAATCGGCTCCTTGTTGTCGGGAGGCGAGTCGAAGAACGCGGTGGTGGCTGCCCAGGTGCGGTCGATCAATTGGTCGAGCCCGTGGCCTTCGAGCAGGAAGAACCCGTGGTCGGCACACGCGGTGTCGAGCGCGTCGAGAGAGACGCTCGAGGGATTGCGAATGTCGACGGTCGGGACGAGATCCATCCGGCCGAAGCTAGACCGAAAACCAGGATCGCCCCCACCGAGGTGGAGGCGATCACTGCAGCGCGCCCGGAGAGATTCGAACTCCCGGCCTTCTGATCCGTAGTCAGATGCTCTATCCAGCTGAGCTACGGGCGCAACGGTCAACGAGTGTACGCCCGCAGGATGCAGGCGCCACCAGTTTCTCGAGCTGAGGGGTTTCTGGCGGAGACGGTGGGATTTGAACCCACGAACGCCTTGACGACGTTACTTCCTTAGCAGGGAAGCGCCTTCAACCCAGATCCTCACGAGCGAGAACACTGTGAAATCAACTATCCGGGCACAGGATATCGGTTCGATGTGACGCTCAGGAAGTGGTCGTGGGGTGTTCTTCCGGGGGTTTGAGCCACATCACCAGTCTTCGGTGCGGGGTGTTGGTACATGTAATTAGGGTGTGGGTGTGAAGAAATCACACCCGATTCCTCCTCTTCCACGTTCGATGCCTCCTGAGAAGGTGGTGTTGCTGGTTGCTTGGGTGGCGTTTCATCAGTCTCGGAATCAAACTTCGGAGCCGGTGGAGTTCGCTGAACGCACTGCCCAGATGGTGTTGGGTGTGGCGTCCCGTGGACCGGTTCACGAACGGTTCCGGGCTGGTCAAGACGATGGATGGTTGAAGTGTGAGGTCCCGGCTCGGGTGGGGCGAGATGGGGAACGGAATTGGGGTAACCGGTATGTGTTGGGTCCGAAGGCGGCTCGTGATCGGAAACGGTGGGTTGCGTTCGGGCACTGGCTGTTCGGTGAGCAGGGCTGTCTACGTCCATTTCAGTCGTCGGCGTTGCTGGTGCACGGTGCGTTTGGGCGAGATAACCGTTGGCTCACGTTCAGTTTGTTGATGGATCGTGGGAATCAGTGGTCCACGTCCCGACAGGTGTATGAGGCAGCGTGTGGGTTGCTTAGCTCCAGGGATTTGGTGAAGCGCCAGTTGGAGATCTTCGTTCGGTGGGGAGTCGCCGAGCAGCGCATGCCCAGACCTGGCGGCGCTAAGGAATTTCGGGCAACTGCAGACCACGCCGATCTGCTTGCGATCGCTGATGAGCGTGGGTGGAACGATTCTTACGCCAACCTTGAACTGAACGTCGCCAATGACCGACTCGGGTTAACTCGTGTGACTGAGCAGATCGTCGCTCTGTGGTGCTGCTACTGCGGAGGTAAAGGTGATGATGTGTCTGGCCGGTGCGAGTTGGAGCATCTCCCGCCGAGGCATTGGACCGGAACTTCACAGGCAGGTCTGCTGCTGCCGGTCTGCAACGGGTGCAACAACGCTCACAGCCATCAGATCAAACAAACCCAACGTGGGCTGATCGGACGTCGAGAACCAGAGCTACGGGTTGTCTCCGCCGAGGAGTGGGCACTTCTGTCCAATCACAGCGACAAGGAGATTTTGAAGGCGAACCTCTTAGGGTTTGGCCTCCACGCACGCAGGTACAGGGACGCCATCTCAACCGGGCGACTCCGTGACGCCGAGGCAGCTGCTGAAGCGTTGGCCCCGATTGCCCAGGCAGTGCGGGAAGGCACGCTGACGCTCATCGATGAGAAAAGTGGAGAGGTCCGTCACGTGAAGATGGACCCGGAGTTCCCGGTGTGGCTCGCACGCCAAGTCGTGGACGTGGTCCCTCGTGCCCCGATGGCACTACCGAAACGGCACTAACCAGTTTCGACACGACGGATATACAACAGAGTTCCCCTAGAAAAACCCCGCAGAAAATACAATAAGAACAAGGGACCCAAGGAGGGGACGATGCGACAGAAACGAGCCGAACACTCCAAACGGAGATGTACCAACACCCGTTGGGATGACCGTGCCCGACGCTTCAGGGTCCTTCAGACAGCGCCCGCTGCACAGCGTCGCCGTCTCGTTGCCGAGCGGGTCGATCGGCCAGCCTCAGCGGGGCGTGCTCGCTCTGGCAGTTCCCGTATTCGGTGAGACCATCGGTTACCCGGCCGGCGTGACCTTACGAATCGCATGGTTGCTGGCGTCGGCGACGTAGACGTTGCCGTCCCCATCAACCGCCACCCCTTCCGGGTAGTTGAAGAGGCCCGCACGGCCAATCCCGTCTACAAATCCGATCTCCTTAGCGGCTCCAGCCAGCGTGGTGACCACACCGGCCGGCGTGATCTTACGAATCGTAAGGTTGCTGCTGTCGGCGACGTAGAGGTTGCCGTCCCCATCAACCGCCACCCCGGCCGGGTAGTTGAAGCGGGCGTCGGCGCCGGTCCCATCAGCCGACCCGGAGTTCCCGGCGCTGCCCGCCAGCGTGGTGACCACACCGGCCGGCGTGATCTTACGAATCGTATAGTTGTAGCGGTCGGTGACGTAGAGGTTGCCGTCCCCATCAACCGCCACCCCGGACGGGTAGTAGAAGCGGGCGTCGGCGCCGGTCCCATCAGCCGACCCAGACGACCCGCCAGCGAACGTGGTGACCGTTCCGATGGGGGACGCTACGCAGTAAGTGGTCAACACACCATTGGAGTCGAAACCCGACACCACCGTCCCGACAACGCCCCCAACAGTCGTGCATGCCGAACCATCAGTCGGGCCGCCCGCACCCGCAGGTCCCGCAGGTCCAGTGTCGCCGGTATCGCCCTTGGGTCCCGCAGGCCCCGTCGCACCCGCAGGTCCAGTGTCACCGGTATCGCCCTTGGGTCCCGCAGGTCCTCGGTCCCCAGCAGAACCCGCAGGCCCAGTATCACCGGTATCGCCCTCGGGTCCCGCAGGCCCCGCCGCACCCGCAGGCCCTTGCTCGCCATCGGCACCCGCAGGCCCTTGCTCGCCTGCGGCTCCTGCTGGGCCTTGCTCACCATCGGTACTAGCGCAACCCACCACCAACAACGCACCCACGACCACACCAACAACCCACTGAAACCCAAAACGGCTCAAAACCATGGCCATGACCCTAGCTCACCCCATCACCAACGGGCCCCAAAAGCGCCCTCAACCACCAGCCCGACCCCACGCACCCCGAAACTCATCCACAGCAAGTTCGGCCGACATCGCCCGGGTATACCGGGCAACCATCGCCCCAGACGACCACCCCGCCGCAGACCGCACCGACGCCTCAGAAACCCCACAGCGAAGCGACTGCACAGCCCAACCCCGCCGCCACGCATGAGCAGGCAACAACCCATGACGGCGAAGCAACAAATGGATCCCGTTCGCTGTCAACCCAAACAACGTCGGCTGGGTCCAGCCCCGGAGATGGCGGCGAACCCACCGAACTGTCACCGGCGGCATCGGCACCACCCGAGGTTTGCCCGTCTTCGATGACCGAACCACCAACACCCCGTCAGCAACGTTCACATCGGTGACAAGCAGGTTTGCTGCTTCTGAGCGGCGAAGCCCACACCCCCACAACACCGACAACACTGCACGATCCCGGGAAGACTCAAGCATTCCGAGACCTGCTTCGAAATCTGCTGCAGTCGCTGTTTGCTGCGGCTTCTCCGCCTCTGTTGGTACCGGTAGATTCCTCCACCACGGAAAGTCGTTGTCACCAATCGACTCAGACCAGCGACCAAACGCTCGCACCGCTTGAGCACGCTTACGACGCATCGACACCGTGGCCGCATCACTCACCCACACCCGCACGTCGGCAAGTTCGGGGTAGCCGTTGGTGTCGGCCAGCAGCCGAAGCAAACTCAGGTGACACCCGACAGTGGAAGCGGCTTTGCCTGCCAGCAGCCAATCGGCCCGAAACTCAGGCAACGCATCTGTGAACATCGTGAACCTCCCGAAGGAAACGGTCACGGTGCTCTCGCTCAACGACTTCAAGGCCTCCGAAAGCAGCACCAACTGGCACAAAACCCTGGAAAACCAACGCCGTCTTGACTTAGCGGAGACGGTGGGATTTGAACCCACGAACGCCTTGACGACGTTACTTCCTTAGCAGGGAAGCGCCTTCAACCTGGCTCGGCCACGTCTCCCGGCAAGGCGAGAGGCTACCTGCTCCGAGAGGCGGCGCGCTCACATTGGCAAGGTGGTCCATCGGCTGCATCGCGTGGCCCATCCGGGGGTCAGTGATCGAAGGGATCCAGATGGAGCCGTTCTGCCGTGCTCGTGCCACCGGTCTCGGCGGCGCCGACGAAGCCGTTCTGGCGCCAGGCTTCGTAGAGCACGATCGACACGGCGTTGGCCAGGTTCAGGCTGCGATTGTGCGGTCGCATCGGGATGGAGAGCAGGTTGCCCTCGGGAACGAGCGAGATGGCGTGGTCGTCGAGTCCGGCCCGCTCCGCACCGAAGACGAGGGTGTCGTCGGGGGCGAACGTGACGTCGGTGTAGCGCCGCGTCCCTCGCGACGAGAAGCCGAACCGTCGACCCGGAAGAGTATCGAGCGCGGCGTCGACGTTGGGGTGCACACGGAGCGTCGCGTGCTCGTGGTAGTCGAGCCCACCCCGCTTGAGTTGGGCGCCGGACAGTTCGAAGCCCAGCGGCTCGACCAGGTGTAGCTGGGCCCCGGTATTGGCGCAGAGTCGGATGATCGCCCCGGTGTTGGGTGCGATCTCGGGGTTGACGAGGACGACATGCATCAGATGACTGTCAGACGAGTTCGCGTTTGAGGACCTTGCCGGCCGGGTTGCGGGGGAGGGCGTCGAGCAGGTCGACCCGCTCGGGCAGGGCCTGGTTGCGGAGGCCGGCCTCGCGGAGGAAGCCGGCGATGGACTCGACGGTGGGAGTGGCCCCCTCGGCCGGCACGATCGCTGCGGCGACGCGTTCGCCGGTGCGGTCGTCGGGCATGCCGAACACGGCGACGTCGGCGACCTCGGGACAGGTGAAGAGGAGGTCTTCGACCTCCTTGGCCGAGATGTTCTCGCCGTTGCGGATGATGATGTCCTTGAGACGGCCGGTGATGGTGACGTACCCCTCGCCATCGATCACGCCCAGGTCGCCGGTGCGGAAGTAGCCGTTGGTGTCGAAGGCTTCTGCATCGAGCGTCGAGTCGACATAGCCGAGCATGACCTGCGGCCCTTTGGCCCGGAGCTCGCCCTCGACTCCAGGCCCGCAGATGTGCTCGTTATCGTCGACCGCGATGAGATCCACGCCGGGCATGGCCCGTCCCTCGGTGTGGGCGAGCTTCTCGTTGCGATCATGGACGTCGCCGTTGGTGAGTACGGGCGCTTCGGTCAGCCCCCACCCCGAGGCCACGCCGACGCCGCCGAGCTCGGCCACCAGGCGGTGGTGGAGCGCAGGCGGGATGGGAGCGCCGCCCCCGGGACACACCTTGAGGTCGGGGAACAGGGGGCCTTCGCCGGCGGCCGTCCGTCGTTCCTGCGCAGCGAGGTACATCAGGTAGAAGGGCGTTCCGGTGCCGGCGTGGGTGCAGCCGTGTTCGGCCAAGAAGTCGACGGCGGCGACCGGGTCGACCCCTTCGTCCAGCAGATGGGTGCAACCGGTCTGCAGCGTCATGTAGAGCAGACCGATCCCGCCGATGTGGGGGAAGGGAAAGACGAGTGCGTAGCGATCGCCCGGTTGCACGTCGAGCCGCTCGGCCATGGCGAGCGGGAAGGCGCCGACCGTGCGGTCGGTGTGGCGGGCCCCTTTCGGGTCGGCCGTCGTCCCTGAGGTGTAGGTCAGCCAGCGCACCTCGCCGTCGTCGGCCGCGGCGGGCGGGGCCGACGACGGGTCCGCGGTCGGGAACGCTCCCGGTTCGACGACCAGGTGGTCCAGGCCCTCGATCTCGCCTGCCACATGAGCACCCATGGCCGCGAAGTCGTAGCCGCCGAACTCGCCGGGGGTGATGAGCAGCCGGGCGCCGGCCTGGCGGCAACAGAAGGTGACCTCGCGGTCGCGGTAGATGGCGATGATCGGGTTCTGGATGGCGCCGATTCGGGAGAGCGCTCCGGCGAGCACGACGGTGTCCACCCAGGTGGGAAGGATCCACGACACGACGTCGCCCGCCCCGATCCCCCGGTCGCGTAGCCCGGCGGCCATCCGGGCCACCCGGTCGCGGTACTCACCGAACGTGGACGTGTCGCCCTGGCGGGAGCGCAGCATCACGGCGTCGGGCCAGCGCTCGGCCGCGTGGTCGACGAGGCCGGTGAGGGTGTGGGGGAGTTCGGTCATGTCGGTTCCTCGGCTTCCGTCGCGGCGAAGCGCTCGACGAGCGCGTCGAGCGTGCCGGCACAGGTCGTGGCCCCTCCGGGTGGTTCGGGAAGCCGGACCGGGCCGTGCTCCCGGCTGGGCAACAGGATCGTGGCATGACCGGGGCAGGTGATGTCGCCACGTTGGTTCTCGCCGTGGATCTCCAGGTCGACGGCCGGTCGGGCGCCGTCGGCCAGGTACTTGCGCACCACGCGGCCCCGCATCCAGTGGGTGTCGCCGACATAGTTGAACTTGCGGAACTCGACCTCGAGCTTCCACAGCCAGGCGTCGTCGCCCATCCAGTCGGTGCAGAGGTGCACGAGCCAGGTCTCGCGCATGCGGCCGTAGTCGTAGATGGCCGGATTGCCGGCCCGTTTCGCCCATTCGGGGTCCCAGTGCACGCGCTGGTGCACGTCGGGGACGTTGAGGTCGTCGCGACGGAAGAAGCCGGGCACCCGCTCGCGCTGTTGTTGCCCGAGTCGCAGGGCCTTCACCCCGTAGAGCCCCATGCCCATGCCGGTGTGCCACACCACCATGTCGGTGACCCGGAGGGGGCCCTTCACGAGCGGGTCGAGCTCATCGCCCTCCTCGACGTCTTCGAACCAGCGGGGGTCGGCGCCTCGGCGCCGATCGGACTCGCCGGCGTAGGCCGCGTCGATCTCGGCGATCTGTTCGTCGGTGTAGGGCTCGATCTCGATGCCCGCGTACTTGGTGTCGTCCTTCTCGGCCTTCTTCTCCACCGCCCGACGATCGGTGCGGATCATGAGCCGGTACTGGGCCGAGAGCATGTGATCGGGCGCGCCGAAGACTTCGCCGGTCCATTCGTGCACGGTGCGATCGGCGAACTCGCTGGCCTTGTCGTGGACACCGACGAGGGCGTTGCGCCGGGTGACCCGCGTGCCCGGGCGCAGCGGCGCCCACCATTCGCGGAAGCTGCCGGCGTAGTACGCGTGCGCCCCCTTGAGGGGGTCGCCCTTGAGCAGGGTTCTGGTCTCCGGGTCGAGGGTGGTGACTTCGTTCTCGCCGATGAGGGTGTCGCCGCCGTTGAGGTTGGGCGAGGCGATCGGCCCGCCCCACACCGTTGCCGGCCCGTAGTCGGGGTCGCACCACAGCGGGTTGTCGTCGCCGGTGGCCTCGGCGACATGACGGAATGCGTCGGTTCCCGGGTCGCGGTACCACGGCGGCTGCGGGTGGGGTTGCGCGATCCCGATGCGGCTGCGGAGGCGGGCCAGGCCTTCCTCGGTGATCGCCAGTTCGGTCATGGCCGGTAATGTAGACCCGCGACGCAGATGGGGGAGAACGTCCGGGATGAGCGAGCGGCTGGCACTCGACCGCACCGCAACCGACGTGCATCTCCGATCCGTGGTCACCGCCTGGATCGAACAGCACGTGCCCGAGACCTGGCGGCGGGCCGCCGCCGAAGGGCACGACGCCCTCCGCCGGGTTCGTGATCGCGCCGACTACGAGGCCTGGTATGCGGTCTTCGCCGACTCCGGCCTCGCGGTGGCGACATGGCCCGTGGCCTACGGGGGTCTCGACCTGACCAACGCCCAGGCCCGGGTGGTCGAATCGGTGCTGGCGCCCCTCAACCTCGGCCGGCTCAATCCGCTGGGTCTGAACAACACGGCGTCGGCCCTGTTCGCGTTTGGCACCGAGGAGCAACGGCTGCGCTTCCTGCCGCCCATGGTGCGCAACGATGAGACGTGGTGCCAGATGTTCTCCGAGCCGGGGGCCGGCTCCGACCTGGCCTCACTGGCCCTCCGGGCCGATCGCGATGGCGACGAATGGGTGCTGTCGGGGCAGAAGGTCTGGAGCACCTGGGCTCACCGGTCGGACTTCGCGATCTGCCTGGCCCGTACCGATCCGGCCCAGCCCAAGCGGAAGGGCATCACCTACTTCCTCGTCGACCTCCGGGTCCCGGGCGTGGAGGTGCGTGAGTTGCGCCACATGGGCGGCGAGGTCGATTTCAACGAGGTCTGGCTCGACGAGGTGAGAGTGCCCGACTTCCATCGGGTCGGCGACGCGGGCGACGGGTGGCGGGTCGCCGGGGCGACCCTCTCGAGCGAACGGCAGATGGTCGCCGGCGCTGGTTCGGGCGGTGTGGGCCGCCTCGGGGGGCGCGGCATCGACGCATTGCTCGTCGACCTCGACTGGACGGGTCCCGTCGAACGCGACCGTTTGATGCGCCTCTACGCCGAGGAGAAGATCCGCGACTGGACCAACCAGCGGGTGCGGGCGACGGTGAAGGCCGGTGGTACCCCGGGAGCGGCAGCCTCGATCGGCAAGGTCCATCAGGCCGTGGTCAACCAGGGGCTGCAGTTGGCGGCCACCGACCTTCTTGGTGCTGCTGCCATGGCGTGGGAAGGTCCCGAGATGCCCCATCAGGTCCGCGGGATGATCCGCAGTCGTGCGAACTCGATCGAGGGTGGTACCACCGAGATCAACAAGAACGTGTTGGGCGAGCAGGTGCTGGGGCTCCCGCGGGAGCCCGACCCCTGGCACGGCGCCCCGTGGCAGGAGGTTCCCCGTTCATGAGCACCTATTCGACCTTCGACCACCTCGAGGTGTTCCGCGACGGACCCGTCGGGTGGCTCGTCAACGACCGGCCCGACGTCCGCAATGCGATGAGCGGCGACATGCGCGACGAATTCGCCGTCGCCTGGCGCGAACTCGATGCCGATCCCGACGTGCGGGTGATCGTGCACACCGGCAACGGCCGCGACTTCCAGACCGGCGTCGACGTGAGCGAGATCGCATCCGACGGCATCGGCTTCGAGCGCTACCGCCAGTCGATGGAGGACTTCGACGTGCACTTCACGTCGTGGCACCAGGAGGTGTGGAAGCCGGTCATCACCGCGGTCAACGGCATCTGTTGCGGCGGCGGGTTCCACTGGGTGGCCGATGCCGACATCGTGATCGCAGCCAGCGACGCCCAGTTCTTCGACCCCCACGTGTCGGTCGGGCAGGTGGTGGCGATCGAGGCGATCGGGCTGATGAAGAAGATGCCGGTCGAGGCGGTGATGCGCATGGCGTTCATGGGCAAGTACGAGCGCATGGGACCCGAACGGGCCCGTGAGCTCGGGATGATCTCCGAGATCGTCGATCCCCCCGAGCAGCTGCGGGCCCGAGCCCAGGAGCTCGGTGAGACGATCGCCAAGAACTCTCCCGCGGCCATGGCTGCCACGAAGAAGGCGCTGTGGGGTGCGCTCGAACTCGGTCTCACCGATGCCTGCCGGGCCGGGGCGCAGCACCTCGTCGACATGTGGGGCCACCCCGACCAGGACGAGGGTCCTCGGGCGTTCGCCGAGAAGCGCGACCCGGAGTGGCAGCCACTCGGCGATGGCTGATCCCGTCAACCTTGCGTCGCTGCTCGTCGATCATCCGTTCGCCGACGCGGAGGATCTGCTCCACGGCCCGACCCGCTCCTGGACCGCCGGTGAGGTGAGGGCCGAGGTGGCCCGCCTGGCGGCCCAGCTCGGCGACGCAGGCGTCGCGCCCGGGGTCGCCGTCGGGGTCAAGGCCGGTGGATGCGAGACCGTCATGGCCATGGCTGCGATCTGGTCGCTCGGTGCGGTGTTCGTCCCGGTCAACGACCGTCTTCCCGAGCGGGCCGTCGAGGAGCTCCTCGCTCGCACCGACGTGGCGGCCTTCCTGCACGACTCCCACGTGGAATCCCGCGACGGCTCGGCGACCCACGAACCGGGCGCCGCCTTCGTGCTGTTCACCAGCGGTACCACCGGCGAACCGAAGGCGATCGTGCATCACCACGGGGCCTATCTCGAGATCATCGACCGCGTCCTCGGACCACTCTCGGCCACGCGTGACACCACCAAGCGGCCGTCACCCAATCTCATCCCGGTACCGATGGCGCTCAATGCCGGGATCTACAACGCCCTCTTCGGGCTGCGGGCGGGGGCGCCGCTGGTGCTGATGGATCGGTTCACGACCGCCGAGTTCGCCGCGCTCGTCGGCCGCCACGAGATCCGGTCGACGGTGCTGCCACCGGCCTCGATCGCGATGCTCAACGACGCCCCCGACATCACCGGCCTGGCGCCACTGCGCTACGTACGCTCGATCACCGCGCCGCTCTCGCCGTTCCAGGCCCGCCGGTTCACCGAGCGATTCGGCGCGTTCGTCCTCAACGGCTACGGCCAGGCCGAGCTCGGCGAGGTGATCGGGTGGACGGCCGCCGACGCCAAGGCCCATCCGGAGAAGATCGGGGCCGTCGGCAAGCCCCATCCCGGCATCGAGGTCCGCATCGATGCGCCCGACGGCAGCGATGTCGGCGAGCTCCTCGTGAAGCCCGCGAGCCGGCCCCCGGCCGGCGTGGCCGCGACGCTCGGTGACCGCCTCGGCGACGACGGCTTCATCCGCACCGGCGATGTCGCCCGCATCGACGACGGGTGGGTGTGGATCGAGGGCCGTGTGGGCGATCTCATCAACCGTGGCGGCAACAAGGTCTTCCCCGACGAGGTCGAGGAAGTACTCGCGTCGGTGCCGGGCATCCGCGAAGCCGCGGTGGTCGGTGCGCCCGACGACCGACTCGGCGAGGTGCCCGTCGCGTTCGTGGTGGGCGACGCCGACGACGCCGACCTCGAAGCCGCCTGCCGAGAGCACCTCGCGCCCTACAAGGTGCCGGTGCGATACGAAAGAAGCGACCGTCTCCCGCGCAACGACGTCGGGAAGGTCCTACGGAGGGAACTGCTGTGAACGATCGTGCCTACATCCACGAGTTCATCGACATCCGCGGGGTGCACCGGGGCGACTACATGCACCACATGACCGCCAACTGGAGCCCCAACGCGCAGGAGGATCGCGACCAGCTCTGCTTCGGTGTGTGGGGGGTCGTCGGGAGCACGGGCGCCTGGCCGCAGGTCTGCAACATCTGGGAGGAGCCCGGACTCGACGGGCTGGCCCGCTCGTTCGGCGGCGAGACAGTCGGCCGCGACCTGCAGGACCCGAAGCTGGCGAAGTGGTGGAAGAAGGCCTCGGAGTTCCGCAAGGGCGGCTTCGACCGCATCGTGCTCCCGGCCCCGTGGATGCCGACGATCACCGAGACCCTCGACACCGGCCTGCGGGCCGAGGTGTGCGCCCACGAGATCATCAGGGTGCGCCCGGGCGCCGCGGCAGAGACGCTCGAACTGGTCCGCACCCACGCGATGGAGGCCTACGACTCCTACGGCTGGACCATGGTGGGCGCGTGGACGACGGCCATGCGCGACGACGACGAACTCATCGTGCTGTGGGCCCTCCCCGGCTACGACGCGTGGGCCGAGGCCGAGGCCGCCCAGTCGACCGACGACGGGCTCCGCTCGTGGCGCGAGGCCGTCAGGCCGGTGGCGACCGATTGGCAGCGGATCCTGCTGGCCGCGGCACCCCTGTGTCCGTTGCGCACCGGCCGCCAACCGCGCCGTGACGACCGGGTCGACTGGGAAGAGCTCTGACGGCGGCCGGCTAGGGGGCGACTTCGTTGCGCAGGGGTTCGCCCCGCAGGAACCGGCCGACGTTGTCCTCGAAGAGTCGGTGCAGGTTGGTGAAGAGCTTGGTCGGGTCGGTCGAGCAGTGGGCCGAGAGGTAGATGTTGGGTGCGGTCCACAGGGGCGACTCGGCGGGGAGTGGTTCGACGCGGGCCACGTCGATCGCGGCGGCCCGGAGGTGGCCTGATGTCAGGGCGTCGGTCAGGGCGTCCTCATCGACGAAGGTGCCCCGTCCGACGTTGACGAACACCGAACCGGCCGGCATGGCCGCGAACGCCGCCTCGTCCATGAGGTTCTCGGTCGACGGTGACTCGGGCACCGCGCCGACGGTGATGTCGGCGGCGGCGAGCATCGTGTGGAGATCGTCGGGACCGAAGACCTCGTCGATCAGCGGGTCGCTTCCCTGACTGCGGCGCATGCACAGCACCCGGAGCCCGAAGGCGCGGGCCAGGGTGGCCACATGCCGGTTGATCGGTCCGAACCCCACGAGGGCGATGGTCTTGCCCGCGAGTTGCTCGCCGAACACCGCGGTCCACTTGTGCTCCGCCTGCACGGCGTCGAGGTCGCGGGCCCGCTTGTACACGCCGAGGATGCGGCCCCAGACGAACTCGGCGATGGCCGTGGACGTCAGGCCGGATCCGTTGGTGAGGGTGATGCCGGCCTCGTGGACACCGGCCGATTCGAGCTGGGCGATGCCCGCCCCCACGCCCTGGACCCAGCGCAGACGCGGTGCGATCGCGGCGATGTCGAACGGCAGGTCGATCGTGATGGCGCAGTCGACCCGGCCGAACACGTCGCGTTGGGCGGCGGTCAGTTCGGGCAGGAGATCCATGATGTCGTCGTAGGGCGGCACGCCCCGCCCGGTCCTGACCTCGAAGGACTCGACGTAGGTCTCGGTCACGACTTCGATGCACGGGTCGATGCCCCGCAGCCGATCGAGATCGGCATCGAAGTCGCTGTTCCAGTCCGGCGGGTAGAGGACGCCGATCACCAGTGGTTCGGTCATGCCCGCATGCTTAGCAGCGTCGGCTCGGGTCTACGTTTGGGCGATGGCCGAGGCCACGGGTCATCCCGCCCGTTGGTGAGGAGGGCAGACCCATGGACTCTGTGACCGTTGCCCGCAGCCTGCGGGGCTCGATCGGCATGCTGGCCATGGGCTGGCTCACCGCCCCGTCCACCTTCACCCAGGGTCGCGACCGGGGGATGCCGGATGGCATGGCCGCCTACGCGGTCGGCCGGTGGGGGGTGCTCGGCGACTGCCACGTCGACAATGTCGTCGGCGCCGCCTTCTTCTGGCATCCCGACACCGTGCGCGAGCTGGTGGCCACCGGCCGGGCCGCTATCTCGCCGTCGGCCGGCGGTGCGATCTGGGCCGACATCTGCGCCGCGTGGGGTGAGGAGCATCTCGCAGGCTTCGCCGGTGCCGATCGGCTCGGCGAGCTGCTCGAGAGGGTTGTCGTTGCCGCCGAACCGCTGAACGCGCCACTGTTCGTCGGCTGGCGAGACGCGGTCACGGCGCCTCCCGGCCCGGGCCGTACCTTCCAGCTCGCCCAGGCGATGCGCGAACTCCGGTTCTCGCGGCACTGTGTGGCCGTGCAGGCGGCCGGAGTCGGGCCGCTCGAAGCGATCCTGGCCGGCCCGGCACCGTTCTCGGCGGCGATGTTCGGCTGGCCGGAGCCGTACCCCGAGGTCGGCGGCCTCGGTGGAGTGCGCGAGGAGATCGAGGCGCACACCGACCGGCTCCATGCCCGGGATCTCGACGTGTTGGGCGCCGCCGACCGGGCCGAGCTCCGCGAACTCGCCAAGGCCGCCCGGCAGTGGCCCGAATGAGGCCTTGATCGGTCCTGCGTTCCCTGATACTTTCCGTGTGCGTTAATTAACGACTATACGAAGTAAGGCAAGGGGGCGAGGTGACGACAACGAACGCAATGCTCGACGATGCTCGACTGGACGAGACCTTCGCCGCGCTCGCCAACCCGACCCGGCGGGCGATCCTCGCTCGGTTGGCCGACGGCGAGGCGAGCGTGAACGAACTCGCCGAGCCGTTCAACATGACGCTCCCGGCGATCTCACGACACATCAAGGTCCTCGAGCACGCCGGTCTCATCACCCGCGGCCGGCGGGCGCAGTTTCGCCCGTGCACACTCGACGCCGCCCCACTCGCCGAGGTCGCCGACTGGACCGCCCAGTACCGGCACATCTGGGAAGACCGGTTCGACCGTCTCGACGACTACGTCCAGAACCTCCAGACCAAACCCGAACAAGAAGGACCCGCCACCAATGAATGACACCAAAGACGTGCAGATCGAGCGCACATTCGACGCACCCATCGACCTGATCTGGGCGATGTGGACCGAGGCCGAGCACTTCGCCAACTGGTACGGCCCCATGGGCGCCGAGATCCCGAAGGCGGAGATGGACGTGCGGGTCGGCGGTCGTCGTCACATCGGCATGCAGATGGAAACCCCCAACGGCACGATGCAGATGTTCTTCATCGGCGAGTACCGCGAGATCGACCCGAAGACCCGTCTCGTCTACACCGAGAGCATGGGCGACGCCGACGGCAACGCGATGACGGCCGAGCAGATGGGCATGCCCGCAGGAACGCCGATGGAGACATCGGTGATCGTGGAGCTCGAAGACCTCGGATCCCAGACGAAGATGGTCATGACCCATGCCGGCGTCCCCGCCGATTCGCCCGGCGGTCAGGGTTGGGGCATGGCCATCGACAAGATGGCGGCCCGAGTGGCCGAGCTCAGCGCCTGACCCGACCTGACACACGTGGCGGTCGTCCGGGCACGCCGCGACGTTCTCCGATTGGGGCCCGTAGGGTCCTGGGTGCAATCCACTTCTTGGTGGGGACCTCTCGTCGACATCTGGGCCGCTTGTTCTGGCCAGACATTTCCCTTTCGCCTCCTCTGAGTTCATCTCGAGGAGACGACGTGTCCGATTCCCCTTCTGCCCGCAACACCGACGCGCACGCACGTACAGAAAGACCGAGGGCGGTCGTCTACTGCGAGGCCAACTTCGGCGCGATCGATGGCAAGACGGCGAATGGGCTGGTGCGAAACAGCGAACGGTACGAGATCGTGTCGATCGTTGACAGCCAGCTGGCCGGGCGGGACGCCGGCATGGTCCTCGACGGCGTGGACAACGGGATCCCCATCTGTCGCGACCTCGACGACGCGATGACCCAGTCGGACCTGGTACCCGACATGTTCATCGTGGGGGTGGCACCAACGAGTGGACTGCTCTCCACCGTCGAACGGGGCGTGCTCCTCGATGCGATGAGCCGCGGGCTGAATCTCGTCAACGGACTCCACGAGTTCCTGACCGATGATCCCGAGTTCGCTGCCGCTGCCGCGATCAATGCGGTCGAGATCACCGACGTGCGTCGACCTCGAGCCAAGGTTGACTTGCGGATGTTCACCGGTCGCATTCTCGACGTGGAGTGTCCGCGGATTGCTGTTCTCGGAACCGACGGGGCGATCGGCAAGCGCACCACAGCGACCATTCTGACCAAGGCGTTGAACGATCACGGCGTGAAGGCGGTTTTGGTCGGCACCGGCCAGACGAGTCTGATTCAGGGCGCTCGTCATGGGACGGCGCTTGACGCGGTGCCCGCTCAGTTCGTCACTGGGGAGCTGGAGGCTGCGGTGATCGACGCGTTCGAAGCCGAGTCACCCGACGTGATCGTCGTCGAGGGTCAGGGGGCACTCAGCCACCCCACGTACTTGAGCTCGACGGCCGTCCTTCGCGGCAGCCGTCCGGCCGCGGTGATCCTGCAACATGCGCCAGCCCGCACCACCATCAGCGACTTTCCGGCCTTCCCCATGCCGACGCCGGCGAGCGAGATCAACCTCATCGAGACGTTCGCCGACACCACGGTGATCGGTCTGACGATCAACCACGAGAACATGACCGACAGCGAGGTCACGGCAGCGATCACGTTGTATGAGCTCGAGCTCGGCATCCCGGCCACGGACGCGCTCAGCCGACCGACCGACCGCCTGCTCGACATGGTCTTCGCCAAGTTCCCCGACCTGAAGGAGTGCGCGCCGATCGCGGCGACGTGACGGGGCTACGCCTCGAGGTCGATCTCGACAAGATCGGCCACAATGCCCGGCAGCTCGTCGAGCGGGCGGCGGCCCGCAACGTCTCCGTCACCGCTGTCACGAAGGCGGCGCTCGGTTCGCCCGAACTCGGACGCGTGCTGTGTGCCGCCGGTGCCGGCGCTCTCGGTGACTCGCGCATCGAGAACATCGAGCGGTTGCGAGGGGCCGGTATCGCCGCACCGATGCTGCTGCTTCGCTCACCGATGATCAGCCAAGTCGACCGCGTTGTCGAAACCGACACGATGAGCGTCAACACCGAGCCCGTGGTCCTCACGGCACTGGCAACGGCTGCGCGCGCAGCCGGGCGAGTACATGACGTGATGCTCATGGTCGAGCTCGGGGATCTACGAGAAGGCGTGATGCCCGATCAGCTGCTCGAAACCGTCCGGCATGTCATGGGCCTGTCGTCGCTTCGCCTACGAGGGATCGGCACCAACCTTGCGTGTCGCAACGGGATCGAACCGAGCGTCGAGAACATGGCAGAACTCTCGACGATGGTTGACACCGTCGAGGCCGCCTGCGGTATCGAGATCGATGTCGTGTCGGGTGGAAACTCTGCGAGTCTCGATTGGATGCTCGGCGCCACGACAGTCGGTCGGATCAACAACCTGCGTCTCGGGGAGTCCATTCTTCTCGGGCGTGAGCCGTTGCATCGACGCGCCATAGCGGGCCTCCACACCGACGCCTTCACCTTGGTCGCCGAGGTGATCGAGTCGAAACGGAAACCTACCAAGCCGTGGGGCCACGCCGCTCAGAATTCGTTCGGTGAGACCTCGCAGATCGAGGATCGCGGCGATATCTGGCAGACCATCCTTGCGGTCGGCCGTCAAGACACCGATGCCGCAGATCTCCGTGGCCCGGCGGATTCGGAGATCCTGGCCGCCAGCAGCGACCACCTCATCGTGCAGACCCCTGATCGCAGGAGTCCGGGCGACGAGATCAGATTCGAGCCGGGCTACTCCGCCTTGCTCAGATCCATGACCTCGCCGTTCGTGATCAAGGTGAACGTGTAGCGACGTTCAGGATGTGCCCACCGGCGCCTCGTTGATCGGCGCGCCAGTATGCAGCTCTCCCTTGTGTGGGAGAGTGGACTCTGGTCGGCGTTCCGTCCGCCCGGGGAGAGGCCAATATGGCCGGCAAAGACAAGGGTGGGCGCAACAGCAAGACTGCTGCAGCCAAATCACCGAAAGAGAAGCGTCAAGCAAAGAAAGACAAGAAGGCTGCGAAGTCCGGAACGGACAGCTGAGCCGTCGGGGGCAGTGCTTCCTGCACCCCTGACGGTTGTGCTATCCACAGCTGATGGGCCCGGCGAAGTCGACGATGCCGACGGCGCCGAAGTCGATTCGAACAATTCCGTCACGAATTCCACCTGCGACGATGTTCGCTTCGATCAGGGTTGCCTCTCCAGTTAGCACTCCCGTTTCAGGTGCCCCCTGTGGTGCGGGCTCGTGGTTCACCCAGTAGCTGCCGGCGACGTCCGCATTGCCCCAATGGCTGTCGGCGAGTTCGACCTCGACCGTGGTGGTCTCACCTACTGCCAGGGCGGAACTGACTGGGTTGAAGTTCTCACAACCCGATGCCTCGCCACTGCCACTACAGCCGCTGATCGACTCGGCGAGCAACGCAACGACGCCAAGTCTTCGCCTCATTGAGTGATCGTGTTCTGGATCGGACAGCGAAGCGCTAGCAGTCCAAACACCGAGAACGGATTGGGGTCGCTCCGGCCTTTCTAGGTCGGTCGGATATGAACGACATTGTTGAAATTGCAACGGTGGCGGAGGGAGGGGGATTCGAACCCCCGGGGCCGTGAAGCCCGCTGGTTTTCAAGACCAGTGCATTCGTCCGCTCTGCCATCCCTCCAGGCGATCCACGCTATTGGGTCGATCGGCGAAGCGGTAGGGAGACGGTCGTCAACCTGGGTTGACGACGATCGGGGTCGGCGGCCCGGCTGTCACACCTCTCGGCCAGGCTTGGCGCGTGGGAAGTGACGATCATCAACTGTGGAACCCGGCTCGGGCGGATGAACCGGGCGACTGGCTGGAGGCGGCGACCGATGCGGTCCGCGCGCTCGATCCGGAGCGACGGGTCCTCGCCGTCGCCGTCGTGAAGGACCGCCTTCCGGATGTCGAGCGCCATGCCGTGGCGATCGCGATGCGGCGCGGCGCCTATCTGGCCCGGATCGGCGAGGCGCTCGGTATGAGCAGGCAAGCGGTCCACAAGAAGTACGGGCCGGGTGCGCCGAAGCCGTCGCGACCGCGCACCCGTGGGTTGATCGAGCGTCGTCTGGCTCGGCGGCGAGCGCGGGAGGATCCTGAGCAGGGCGCTCGCGAGCTCGTCGCTCGACTTCGGGCCGAAGCCCGGTGAGCGTTACTCGGCGGTGGCGACCTCGATGCGGTCCTGATGCCACTCGTGGGCCGACTCGAGCGCGGCGTCGGCTCGCTCGATCAGGGCGCCGACATCGAAGGCGTGCGCCGGATAGCAGGCCACACCGGCCCACATCGTGAGGTTCGGGTCGTCCTCGGCGAGACGACGACGCACGCGTTCCATGGTCCAGATCGCCCCGTTCTCGGGCGTGTCCTCGAGCACGACGCCGAAGCGGCCGTCGGAGAGGCGGGTGGCGGTGTCGGACTCGCGCAGGGTCTCGCGCAGCGCATCGGCGATGGTGCGGGCGTCGGCCGGCGGGCGTTCGTCGCCCTCGCGGCCCTCGACGATGTCGAGGAGCGCCACGGCCACCGGACGGAGGTGACGGCGGGCCGCCGCGATCCGGCTGTCGAGCGCGACCAGGAAGTACTCGTGGTTGAACAGGCCGGTGTCGGGATCGGTGAGTCCCTCGCTGCTGCCATCGGTGTTGAGCACGAGCGGCACACGGGAGGTGTCGCCGGCGCGTCGCTCGGCCTCGGACAGTTGCGTGCTGAGACTCTTCACCGCTTCCTCGGCCGCCATGCGGCTCTGGACCTGGGCGGCGACGGCGTTCTCGAGCTGGCGGATCTGCTCGTTCATCGACGACACGCGGCGTTCGAGATCGGCGGTCTCGCCGGCCTCGCGACGGGCCAACACCGCGGCCAGGGCAGCCGCGCCCGCGCTGGCGAGCGCGAACTTCTTGCGGCCGGTCATGACGCCGAGGATCCCGGCGCCGAGGCCGAAGACACCGATGCCTGTGGCGAGGTCGATTCGCTGCTCATTCATCCGAACTCCATCGGTCGCTCGACCCTTCGAACCAAGCCTCTGGGATCGTAGGTGCTCCACGGGAGAACAGGGCGGAAGGCGATGTGGCGAGCAGCGTCGGCAGCGCCTCGAGATATTCGGGTCGGGCCCACTCCTGGATGCCCAGCGACGCGAGATGGTCGGTACGCCACTGCACGTCGATGAGTCGCTCGGCGCCGTCGCGCAGCCCCTCGACGAGGCCCACCAGCGCCACCTTCGAAGCATCGGTCTCGTGATGGAACATCGATTCCCCGGCGAAGAGCCCGCCGATGGCGACGCCATAGAGCCCACCGACCAGGCGGCCGCCCCGCCACGTCTCGACGCTGTGGACCCAGCCGCGGTCGTGGAGGTCGAGATACGCGTCGCGGATCCGTTGGTCGATCCATCCGTGGGGCCGCCTCGGGTCGGCGCACGCGTCGAGCACCGCGGGGAAGGCGGTGTTCACCCGGATCTCGAACTGCCGGCACGACCGGCGCAGCGAGCGACTCATCTTGAGCGAATCGAGCGGCAGCACGCCCCGCGGATCCGGCGACCACCATCCCATCGGCCCGTTGGCCTCGAGCGGCATCGGGAACAACCCGCGTCGATAGGCGGCGAGGATCGTACCCGGCTGGGTGTCGGCCCCCACGCCGACCAGGCCCGTGTCGTCGGCCGGCATCGCGTTGATCTCCTCGGCCGACGGGAACTGCCACGGAGTCGCTGGGGGTTCGACGGGCACCAACGCAGCGTAGGGCGGCGGGTAGGTTGCGGGGATGGCGACCCCGCCCCTCGTGGCCTGGATGAACCCCCTCCCGATCGAACTGGCGCCGGCCCTGGCGAGCCGACGTCGGTCGGTCGCCGCGCGCACCTGCGGACGCGTGCTCGATCTCGGTGGCTGGGCCGACCATCTCTCCGCCTACCGACTCGGGGCCGAGGTCGAGTCGGTCACCATGCTCGACCGGGTGGGCGACGTGCGCGCCGGTACCGGTCGGGGCGACCCGGACGGGGTGACGCGCGTCGACGCCTCCTTCGATTCGCTCGCCGAGCAGGGGATGGGTCCGTTCGACTCGATCGTGTCGTTGACCCGCCTGCCCCTGGTCGAGAACCTCGACCGCTTCTTCGACACCGTCGAAGCCCTGCTCGCCGATGGCGGCAGCCTCCACCTCCTCGAGCCGACGTGCCGATCGGGTCGGGTCGGCCGTCTGCTCGCGGTCGGCGGGTTCGTCGGCCGGATGGCGGGCGGTCTGCATCTCGATCGCGACCTTCCGGCCGAGATCCGTCGGCGGGGAATGATCGTGACCGACCTCACCCGTTTCGAGGTGCCGACGGTGAGCGCGCCGCTCCGCCCCTTCATCGAGGCGGTGGCCCGCGGACCGGCTACGCCTCCAGAATCGTCACCGAGTTGACGGTCACCTCGCGCGACGGCGCACTGCCGAGGCCGCTGGTCGGGTCGTCCTCGTGCAGTCCGATGATGGACTGCAACACCTCGATGCCGGCGTCGTCGGTGTTGCCGAACACGATGTAGGTGCCCTGGGAGTCGAGCAGCGAGGCGAGCGGGCCGGTGACGAAGAAGAACTGCGCCCCCGAACTGTCGGGCCCCGACGAGCGGGCCATCACGAGCTGGCCGGCCTCGTAGGTGTACGGCCCCCGCAGCTGACCGGTCGAGACGTCGAACGTGGGCTCGTCGACGATGGTGTAGCCGGGGCCGCGATCGCTGGCCGACTCGGTGTGCGGCGCCCCGCCCTGGATGATGTCGATCGACGGGTCGGTCCGGAAGATGGTCGTGCCGTCGTAGTACCCGTGGCGGGCGAGGGTGACGAAGTTGTTCACCGTGCCGGGGGTGGTGGCGGCGTCGAGGTCGACGCGGATCTCGCCCTCGCTGGTGTCGAACACAGCGGTGTAGCTCGCGGTGGCGTCGATGCAGGTGGGCTGGGGTCCGTCGAAGTCGATCGTGCGCTCGGCGTTGCCGTCGGCGGGAGGGCAGTCGTCGCTGATCTCGGTGTCGAACTCGGGGTAGACCCAGTCGACCAGCGCGGGGTCGAACGGCGCGACGGTCACGGTCTGCTCCGGCGGTGTGCTCGTGGCGGTCGAGTCGGCGGCGTCGCCGTCGTCGTCGGCCGCGAGGATCGCGATGGCGACGATCGCCAGCACCACCACGGCTCCGAGGGTCCCGTAGGTCACCATGCGGCTGCGGGCCCGGGCTCTGGCCTCGGCGGCTTCGGCGGCCGCAACCCGGCTGGCGCGGTTGGCCTTCTGACGTGCTCGCTTGTCGGTGGTCACGGCGTCCGACGATAGCGAACCGGGCGATTCAGCAGGAGGCGGGTCAGGCTGCGGGCGTGACGGTCACCGCGTCGACCACGAGTGTGGTGTCGGACTCGGGCGAGTCGTAGACGGTTTGGTGATCGCTGAGGTCGTCGATCATCCCCACGGGGACGTAGCGCGGGTCGCCCTGCAGCAGCAGCCGGCCCGGTTCGTCGAGCACGACCATGAGGGCCCCGTTGACGCCACCGTCGATGGCGGGAATGGCCACCACGCTGCCGATCGGATACAGCTCGTTGACCGGTCCGGTCGGGAGGCCCGTGTTGATCGTGAATCCCGCGTCGCCCGGACTGCCCACCCAGAGCAGTCCGCCCGTCGCCGAGATCACCGG
>JBDQKM010000003.1:0-44586 GCA_040263275.1 Acidimicrobiales bacterium | reverse complement strand
TCGCGATCTCGCTCGTCCGCCGCTTCGGAGCCTCCTACACCCTGGCGGCCACGACCTTCCTCCAGGATCTCGTCGATGAGCTGCAACGGCGGGGCGAGACGCTGCCGGAGCTCACCCACTTCGCCTGCGGTGGTGCCGCGGTCCCGCCGGAGTTGGTGTCGGCCGCCGGTGGGCTCGGTATCGGCGTGCTGCGGCTCTACGGCTCGACGGAAGCGCTGGTCGTGTCGTGCAATCGGCCCGAGCTGCCGCTCCACAATCGTCTCGACACCGACGGACAGCCTCTCCCCGGCGTGGCGGTGCGGACCCGGGCCGACGACGGCTCGCTGTGCGACTCCGGCCAGCCCGGCGAGATCGAGGTGCAGAGCCCGCAGAACGCACTCGGGTACTTCCATGATCCGGACCGGACCAAGGCCACGTTCCTCGACGGCAACTGGGTGCGCAGCGGCGATCTCGGCGTGATCGGGCCCGACGGGTCGATCTCCATCGTCGGCCGCAAGAAGGAGATCATCATCCGCGGTGGCCTCAACATCGCGCCACGCGAGATCGAGGAGCTGATCCTCGAGTTCGACGAGGTCGAACGCTGCGCGGTGGTGGGACTCGACGACCCGAGGCTCGGGGAGCGGTCCTGTGCCTTCGTGACGCTGCGGGCCGGCGCTCAGTTGACTCTCGAGTCGATGGTCGAGCGGCTCCGCGGGTCGGGCCTGGCGTCGTACAAGTTGCCGGAAGCGCTCGAGATCCTCGACGAACTCCCGGCCACCGCTTCCGGGAAGATCCGCAAGCACGTGCTTCGCGAACGGTTCTCGCCGGGCTAGAGGTCGCGCAGGGGAGTCGCCGAGACGGTGATGCCTCGTCCGAGAAGGGTGTGGCGTTGGGGGTCGGCCTGGTGTCGGTGGGCCGCCTGCTCAGCGCCCTCGCCGTCGCCGGCGATGATGTGGTCGAGGATGGTTCGGTGCTCCTCGAGTGAATCCCTTCGCATCTCCACTTCAGGGAGCGCGCCGAAGTCGATCGCCTCGCCGGCCGCCGCGACCTGCCCCGACCAGAGTGATTCGAGGGCGCCGACGAGGACTGCGAGCGGTTCGCTCCCGCAGCGGGTCACCAGTTCCTCGTGGAATCGACGGGCGAGCAGGGCGAACGTCGGTGGGTCGTCGACCGCGTCGACGGACTCGCGATGGATCGTCTCCAGCGCGGGTACGACCTCGGTGAGGCGGTCGGGGCGTTCGGCGCACGCTCGGACGCACAAGGGGCCCAGCTTCGCCATGGCGGCGACCAGCTCGTCGACCTCGGTCTGCCGGGATTCGAGGACGAGGCCCACGGTGTAGGCGACCGTCTCCGATCGCGGGAGCTGCACGATCGAGCCTCCGACCTTGCCACGCCGCACAGTGATGAGGCCCTCGGTTTCCAGCACCCGAAGGCCCTCTCGGACCGACGGAAGGCTGACGCCGTAGTGTCCGACCAGTTCTTCCTGGATCGGAAGCATGTCGCCGTCGGAGAACTCGCCGCCCAGAATCCGGCCGCGCAGATCGTTGGCGACTTCCTCGGCGAGACGAGGCGGACGACGCTGACGGGCGGCGGAGGACATCGACTGAACGTACCCGACCGGACCGGCGGACTCGTCGCCAACCGCTAGCCTTCGGGTTCGTTTCCGAGCAGAGGGGTGCACATGGCTGGTGGTCTGGTCGGGCTGCTCGATGACGTCGCCGCGCTCGCCAAACTCGCGGCCGCGTCGTTGGACGACGTCGGGGCAGCCGCCGGGCGGGCGAGTATGAAGGCGGCCGGCGTGGTCGTCGACGACACCGCGGTCACTCCCACCTACGTGCACGGGTTGGCGGCCGATCGCGAGCTGCCGATCATCAAGAAGATCGCCACCGGATCGATCCGCAACAAGCTGCTGTTCATCCTCCCGACTGCGCTCTTCCTCAGCGAGGTGGCGCCCACCCTCGTCGAGATCATCCTCATGATCGGCGGCACGTTCCTCTGCTACGAGGGCGCCCACAAGGTCATCCACGCGCTCCGCCACGACGACCACGACCACGACGTTCCCGCGACGCTCAAGGGTCCCGAGGCGGAGAAGGCGACGATTGCCGGAGCGATCCGCACCGACTTCATCCTGTCGGCCGAGATCATGGTGATCGCGCTCAAGGAGGTGATCGACGAGGGGCTGTTCGCGAGGGCCGTGATCCTCGTCGTGGTCGCCCTCTTCATCACCCTGATCGTCTACGGGATGGTCGGTCTCATCGTGAAGATGGACGACGTCGGCCTCACCCTGGCCCAGCGCGAGTCGGAGTCGTCGCAACGGATCGGGCGCGGCCTCGTGGCCGGCATGCCCAAGCTGCTCACGGCGCTGTCGGTCATCGGCACCGCGGCCATGCTCTGGGTCGGCGGCCACATCCTGCTCGTGGGGTCCGATGAGCTCGGATGGCACTGGCCCTACGACCTCGTGCACGACGTCGAGAAGCAGGTCCACGACGTCGGCTCGATCGGTGGCGTGCTCGAGTGGCTGGTGAACACCGGTATCTCCGCCGTCGTCGGCCTGGTCGTGGGAGCGATCGTCGCCACCGTCGTCGAGCGGCTCCCGTCCCGCGACGACGGGGCGGCGGGAGTGCACTAGTCGCGACGTCCGCCCCGGTTGTCGCCCAGAGGCTCGCCCACCACACTGCTCTGATGGACTCCGCCGAGCCCGCCCCGGCGCCCATCGAGGTCACGTATCCGTCCGAACTCCCCATCGCGGAACGTCGCGACGAGTTGCTGGCCGCCATTCGCGATCACCAGGTGGTCGTCGTGGCGGGCGAGACCGGCTCCGGCAAGAGCACGCAGCTCCCGAAGATGTGCGTCGAGCTCGGGCTGCACCACACGGGGTGGATCGGTCACACCCAGCCCCGCCGGATCGCCGCCCGTTCCATCGCCGAGCGTGTGGCCGAAGAGCTCGGCGACGAGGTCGGCGGGCTGGTCGGCTACAAGGTGCGCTTCACCGACAAGGTGTCGAAGAAGACCGCCATCAAGGCCATGACCGACGGGATCCTGCTCGCCGAGATGCAGCACGACCGTTCACTGTCGGCCTACTCGACGATCATCGTCGACGAGGCCCACGAGCGCAGTCTCAACATCGACTTCCTCCTCGGCTACCTGCGTCAGCTCCTGCCCACCCGGCCCGATCTCAAGGTGATCATCACCTCGGCCACGATCGACACGGCGAGGTTCTCCGAGCACTTCGACGACGCACCCATCATCGAGGTGTCGGGTCGGACGTATCCGGTGGAGGTCCGCTACCGACCACCCGAGGACGCGGACACCGGCGAAGCACTCACGCAGACCGAGGCGATCGTCGACGCGGTGCACGAGCTCGAGCGGGAGGGGTCCGGCGACATCCTCGTCTTCTGCAGCGGCGAGCGCGAGATCCGCGAAGCCAGCGATGCCCTCGGTGACGCCCGGCTGCGCAACACCGAGGTGGTGGCCCTCTACGGGCGCCTCTCGGCCGCCGAGCAACACCGGGTGTTCGACCGGTCACGCCGCGACGCCCGGCGCATCGTGGTGGCGACCAACGTGGCCGAGACGTCGCTGACCGTTCCCGGCATCCGCTACGTGATCGATGCCGGGACCGCTCGGATCAGCCGCTACAGCAATCGCACGAAGGTGCAGCGCCTACCTATCGAGGAGATCTCGCAGGCGAGCGCCAACCAGCGGTCGGGCCGGTGCGGCCGCGTGGCGCCCGGCATCGCGATCCGCCTCTACTCCGAACAGAACTTCGCCGACCGCCCCGAGTTCACCGAGCCCGAGATCACCCGCACCAATCTGGCCTCGGTCATTCTCCAGATGGCATCGCTCGGCCTCGGCGACATCGAGACGTTCCCCTTCGTCGATCCCCCCGAACTGCGCAACATCCGTGACGGCATCGCCCTGCTCGAAGAGCTCGACGCCGTCCACCCCGGTGCCGAAGGAACCCGCAAGTGGCTGACCCCGATCGGACGACAGCTGGCTCGCATGCCGATCGATCCGCGGTTCGGCCGCATGGTGATCGCGGGGGCGGGGAGCGGCTGTCTCCGTGAGGTGATGATCATCACCGCGGCCATGTCGGTCCAGGATCCGCGCGAGCGGCCCAGCGAGAAACGTGATGCCGCCGCCCCGTTCCACGCCCGGTTCAACGAGCCCGGATCCGACTTCCTGACGTGGTTGAACCTGTGGGACTACCTCGAAACCGAGCGTCGAGACCGTTCCGGCAGTGGATTCCGGCGGATGTGCAAGAAGGAGTTTCTCAACCACAACCGCATCCGGGAATGGTGGGACATCGTCCGTCAGCTCGAGCGCACGGCGAAGTCCCAGCGGTGGACGGTCAACGCCGAACCGGCGAAGCCCGACCTCGTGCACCAGTGCCTCCTCACCGGCCTGCTGTCCCACATCGGGCTGAAGGATGCGACCGGCAGTGAGTACACGGGCGGTCGCAATGCGAGGTTCGTGCTCAGTCGCAGCTCGGCGCTCGCGAAGAAGCCGCCCAACTGGGTGATGGCCGGTGAGCTGGTCGAGACCAACCGGCTCTGGGCCCACAGCGCGGCCCGTATCCAACCCGAATGGGCGGAGCGGGCCGGCGACCATGTGATCAAGCGGACCTACGAGGAACCGGACTGGGATGCCGAGAAGGGGTCGGCGATGACCATCGAGCGGGCCACGCTCTACGGTGTGCCGCTGGTGGCCGGTCGGCGAGTGCACTACCGACGGGTCGACCCCGCCGTCGCCCGTGAGCTGTTCATCCACCATGCGCTGATCGAGGGCGAGTGGGAGACGCACCACGAGTTCTTCCTCCAGAACGAGCGAGTGCTCGACGAGGTGCGCAAGATGGGGGCCCGGCAACGACGTGACGTGTTCGTCGAGTACGAGGTCCTCTTCGACTTCTACGATCGGCGGCTCGGGGAGAAGGTCACGTCGGGGGCCGATTTCGACCGCTGGTGGAACAAGCGGCGAGCACGCGACCCTCATCTGCTCGATCTGCACCTCGACGACATCTTCGACACCGCCGAGGTCGATGCCGACGCCGAGTCGTTCCCCGATCAATGGGTGGCGGGCGACGTCGAGTTCGCACTCGACTACGAGTTCGACGAGACGTCGGCCAACGACGGCGTGACGGTGACGGTGCCCCTGGCCCTGGTGGACCGCGTCGATGTGGGCGACTTCGACTGGAACGTGCCCGGCCTCCGCCACGAATTGGTGACCGCCTTGCTCCGCTCGATGCCGAAGGACGTCCGCCGTTCGTTCGTGCCGATACCCGAGACGGTCGATCGCCTCATGCCGCTGCTCCGGCCGGGCGACGGCGACCTGGTCGGACAGGTCCGCCAAGCCCTGCTGGAACTCGGCGGCGACGGTGTGCCGGTCGGCGCCCTCGACCTGGCTCGGTTGCCGAAGCATCTCCGACCGATCTATCGCGTGGTCCGTCCCGGCGGCGAGGTGTTCGCCGAGAGCCGCGACCTCGCCTCGATCAGGGCCCGACTGGCCGCGCAGGTCAGCGAGGAGCTCGAGGACGGCCGCCACGAGATCGTTCGTTCGGGAGAGAAGAAGTGGGCCTTCGGCTCGCTTCCCCGCCGCGTCCGCACCGTCGCGGCCGGCCAGGAGGTCGACGCCTTCCCCGCCCTCGTCGACGAATTGGAGAGCGTCGGCGTGCAGCTCTTCCCCGACGAGGACCAGCAGCACGAGGCGATGTGGACGGGGACCGTCCGGCTCCTGCGCCTCAACGTCGGGGGATCGGCGCGGATGCTCAACGACCTGTTCGACAACCGCGCCACCCTCGCGCTGGCGTCGAGTCCGCACGGCTCGAAGCTCGTCTGGGTGAACGACGCCGCTGACGCGATCTTCTCCCACCTCCTGGGCGAGGCGGGTGGTCCGGTCTGGAGCGAGGCCGACTTCGTGCGTCTCTCGGAGCAGGTGCGTGCCGGTCTGCCGGCCGCGGTCGACGAGATCGGCCGTCGGGCCGTTGCGGTACTCGTCTCGGCGGCCGCGCTGCGACGTGATCTGGCCAAGCCCGTCGCGTCCGCGCTGCATCCGGCGATGCTCGACATGCAGGCGCAGCTCGATCGGCTCGTGTACGCCGGCCACCTCACTCTCGTCGGCGCCCACCGACTGCCCGACGTCGCCCGCTATCTCGAAGGAATGCGGGTTCGGCTCGACAAGCTGCCCGACCGGGTGACCCAGGACCGGGGAATGATGCTGCGGTGCCGAGGGCTCGAGGAGGAGTTCGACCGCTACGCCGAGTCGCTGCCGCCGTCGCTCGAACTCGAGGAGATCAACTGGCAGCTCGAGGAATTCCGGCTGGCCACCTTCGCCCAGCAGGTCGGCACCCGCGAGAAGGTCAGCGAGAAGCGGATTCGCTCGGCGCTACGAGCGCTCTGAGTTCGTCGACCATCGGTTGCATCAGCCGGTGTATGTCGCGGGTGTGCCGCGCCGCGAGACGGCGGTGGAGCCGCCGACCTTCGGCCGTGAGCTCGACCCGCACCTCGCGGCGGTCGTGGGGCCCGGGACTGCGCTGGGCGTGGCCCGATTCGACCAACCGTTGGACGAGTCGGGTGCACGAGCTGTTGGCCACCAGCAGCCGTTCGGCGAGGTCGCCCATCCGCAACGGTTCCTCGGCGCCGGCCAGCTGGTGCAACACGTCGTACTCGTCGAGGGAGTGGCCGAACGACTCGACGAGCGTGCGGTTCATCTCGGCGACGCTCGATCGCTGGAAACGGAGCAGGTGCTCCCACAGGGCCACCATGTCGACCTCGTGCGATGTCATGTCGAGGACCTCAATTCATTTCCAGATGGAAATATATACGGCGGGAACGGGTTGACACGTGCATGACCGACACCACGATCGACATCCGGCGGGCCGACGAGCGCTTCGCCTCCGACTTCGGCTGGCTCGACTCGAAGCACTCGTTCAGCTTCGGCCGGCATCACGACCCCCACAACACCGGCCACGGCCAACTCATCGTGCTCAACGACGATCGCGTCGCCGGTGGTGGCGGATTCGACACGCACCCGCATCGCGACATGGAGATCGTGACCTGGGTGCTCGAGGGTGCGCTGGAGCACCGCGATTCCGAGGGCAACGAGGGGGTCATCTATCCGGGTCTGGCCCAGCGCATGAGCGCCGGCCGCGGCATCTGGCACTCCGAGATGAACGCCAGTGCCGAGGACGAGGCCCACTTCATCCAGATGTGGGTGGTGCCCGACACGGCCTCGATCGACCCCGGCTACGAACAACTCGACGTCAACGACCGGCTCGACGGTGGTGGTCTCGTGCCCATCGCCTCGGGGCAGGGTCACGACCATGCCATCCGGATTCACCAGCGTGACGCCGTGCTGTGGGGTGGCCGCCTCCGCCGGGACGAACGCGTCGACGTTCCCGACGCGCCGTTCGTCCATGTGTTCGTGGCGCGCGGTCAGGCGACGATGGGGACAACGTCCCTCGGCACCGGCGACGCCGTGCGTCTCACCGCCGCCGGACCCCGGTCACTGACGGCGGGGCCGGAAGGGGCCGAGGTTCTCGTGTGGACGACCGGATCGCGCTGAGGCGATCCGGCGGGCTCACATCATTCCCAGTTCGAGTCGGGCGACGTCGGACAGGCGGGAGCTGTCCCACGGTGGATCGAACACCAGCTGGACGTCGACGAAGTCGACCCCGGGGATGCGGGCCACGGCGTCGTGGAGGTCCTGGCGCATGATGTCGCCCATGCCGCAGAACGGTGCGGTGACCGACATGTCGATCTCGACCCGCCAGCCGCCGTTGGGGAGCTCTTCGGCATCGACGCGGTAGACGAGTCCGAGTTCGACGATGTCGACGGGGATCTCCGGGTCGAAGACGGTGGCGGCCGCCTCCCACACCTGGTCGACGCTGAAGTCGGCGCCCGCGTCGTCGCTGCGAGCCGCCGGGGCCTCGATGAAGCCGAACTCGATGGAGTCGGCCGGGGTGAGGCGCGCCATCTCGCCGTCGCCGGTGGTGACCGTGGCGGTGCCGCCGAGGGCTTGGAGCAGCGTGACCGTGTCGCCCTCGGCCAGCACGATCGGGTGACCGGCCGGGACGATCGTGGCCTTCGCGGGGCGGGGCAGGACGAACTCCTTGGGTCCCCCGAGGTTGACCGGCGTCTCACGCATCGGCGTGTCCGAGCCGGTCGATGATCCATGCCCGCAGCGTGTCGTAGTCGACGTCGTCGACGACCTGATCGGCGAAACCGTTGATCAGCAGGCGTCGGGCATCGGCCTCGCGGATGCCGCGGGAGCGCATGTAGTAGAGCGCCGTCTCGTCGAGCTGGCCCACGGTCGCACCGTGCTTGCAGGCGACGTCGTCGGCCAGGATCTCGAGTCGAGGCTGGGTGTTGGCCTCGGCCCGGTCGGAGAGGATGAGGTTGTGGTTCTCCTGCTCGGCATCGGTGCCGTTGGCGCCGGGGCGCACGTCGATGCCCCCGCTGAAGATGCCGGTGCTCGCGTCGTCGAGCACGCCGCGGTACGACTGGCGGCTCGTGCAGTTCTCGGCGGCGTGGACGATGTCGACCTGCTGGTCGAGCGACTGGTCGCCGAACCCGAAGTAGAGACCCGAGAGGTCGGCGTGGGCGCCCTCGCCCGCGAGCCGAACGGTGGAGGCGACCCGGCCGTAGATTGCGCCGAGGTTGAACGATCGTCCCCGGTAGGTGCTGCCGGCGCCCTGGGTGACGTCGATGCGGGTGAGGCTGATCTGGGTGTCGGGGGCGTCCTGGACGACGATGTGGTCGAGCGTGGCGCCGTCGCCGATGGTGATGGTCGAGCGGGCGTTGGCGGCGCCGAACGCCGAACCCCCGCCGAGCCGGGTCTCGACGACGGTCGCACGACTCTCGGCGCCCAGCGTGACGACGACGCCGGTGGAGGTCGTGTTGTGTTCGGGACCCGGGATCACGATGTCGACGAGATGGATCGGCGCCTCGATGGTGTGTCCGGCGTCGACCTGCACGACGACACCGTCGCGGCCGAATCGGGTGTTGTAGGCGACGAAGGCGTCGGCGGGTTCACCGTCGGCGGGGAAGTGGGCGGCCACGGCATCCGGGTCGGCGTCGGACAGCCGGGTGATGGCCAGGCCCGGGACCGACGGCAGCGTCGAACGGCCGGTGTCGACCGCACCGTTGACCACCACCACGCGGTGGCCGTCGAGATCCGGGATCTGGGCCTCGATCTCGGCCGGGACGTCGACCGCCGCGTCGGCTGGACCGAAGGTGAGCCGGACGAGTTCGGCATGGGGCGCATAGCGCCACGCTTCGTCGCGCTTGGTGGGGAGTGCTGGCAGGGCCGCGGTCGCGGTGCCGTTCACGAGGGGTCTCCCGAGAGCGGCCGGCCGGACGCGTCGAGATCGTGGTTGACGAAGTCGGCGTAGCCGTGGTCTTCGAGGTGCAGCGCGAGCGTGTGGTCGCCCGACTCGACGATCCGCCCGTCGACCAGCACGTGGACGAAGTCGGGCTTGATGTAGTCGAGGAGTCTTTGGTAGTGGGTGATGACGATCATCGACCGTTCCGGCCCGCGCAGGGCGTTGACACCCGAGGCGATGATGCGCAACGCATCGATGTCGAGGCCGGAGTCGGTCTCGTCGAGCACGGCGAGCCGAGGCTGCATGACCGCCATCTGGAGGATCTCGTTGCGCTTCTTCTCTCCACCGCTGAAGCCGGCGTTGACGGCTCGGTTGAGGAAGCCCTTGGGCATCTCGACGAGGTCCATGGCCTCCTGAGCGACGGAGAGGAACTCGCGGGCGCTGATCTCGTCGTCGCCGCGGGTGCGACGCACCGAGTTGAGCGCGGTGCGCAGGAAGTACATGTTGTTGACGCCCGGAATCTCGACCGGGTACTGGAAGCCCATGAACACCCCGGCTGCGGCGCGGTCCTCGGGGGTCATCTCGAGCAGGTCGGCGCCGTCGAGCGTGGCGGTGCCCGTGATCTCGTAGCCCTCCCGACCGGCCAGGGTGTGGGCGAAGGTGCTCTTGCCCGAGCCGTTGGGGCCCATGATGGCGTGGACCTCGCCCGCGCCGACGTCGAGGTCGAGACCCTTGAGGATCTGCTTGTCGCCGATTGCGGCAGTGAGGTTGGCAACGTGCAGCATCAGCCGACACTTCCTTCCAGACTGACGCTCAGCAGACGCTGAGCCTCGACGGCGAACTCCATGGGGAGTTCATCGAAGACGTCACGGCAGAAACCGTTGACGATCATCGCCATCGCATCTTCTTCGGACATGCCGCGCTGGCGGCAGTAGTAGAGCTGGTCTTCGCCCACGGTCGACGTGGACGCCTCGTGCTCGACCTGGGCACCGGGGTTCTTGACCTCGATGTAGGGGATGGTGTGGGCGCCGCAGTCGGAACCCAGCAGCAGGGAGTCGCACTGGGTGTAGTTGCGGGCGTTCTCGGCCGAGCGCATGACCTTGACGAGGCCCCGGTAGGTGTTCTGGCCGTGACCGGCCGAGATGCCCTTCGAGATGATGCTGCTCGTGGTGTCGGCGCCGATGTGGATCATCTTGGTGCCGGTGTCGGCCTGCTGACGCTTGCTGGAGAGGGCGACGGAGTAGAACTCGCCGACTGACCGGTCGCCCTGGAGGATGACGCTCGGGTACTTCCAGGTGATGGCCGAGCCGGTCTCGACCTGGGTCCACGAGATCTTGGCGTCGGTGTGGGCACGGCCCCGCTTGGTGACGAAGTTGTAGATGCCGCCGACGCCGTTCTCGTCGCCCGGGTACCAGTTCTGCACCGTCGAGTACTTGATCTCGGCCCGGTCCTTGGCCACCAGCTCGACCACGGCGGCGTGGAGCTGGTTCTCGTCGCGCTGAGGGGCGGTGCAGCCCTCGAGGTACGACACGTGGGAGTCGTCTTCGGCGACGATCAGCGTGCGCTCGAACTGGCCCGTGTTCTGCGAGTTGATGCGGAAGTAGGTGGACAGCTCCATCGGGCACCGCACGCCCTTGGGGATGTAGCAGAACGAACCGTCGGAGAAGACGGCCGAGTTGAGTGCGGCGAAGAAGTTGTCGCGCACCGGCACGACGGAGCCGAGATGCTCCCGGACGAGCTCCGGATGATCGTGAACCGCTTCGGAGAACGAGCAGAAGATCACGCCGGCCTCGGCGAGGGTCTCCTTGAACGTCGTGGTGACCGACACCGAGTCGACGATCGCGTCGACCGCCACATTGCTCAGCATCTTCTGCTCGTGGAGCGGGATGCCGAGCTTGTCGAACATGTCGCGGATCTCGGGGTCGACGTCGTCCATGCTCTCGAGGACGGGCTTCTGCTTGGGCGCAGCCCAGTAGCTGAGACCCTGATAGTCGATCGGGGCGATCTCGAGCTTCGCCCAGTCGGGCTCCTCCATCGACTTCCAGGCCTCGAAGGCCTTGAGTCGCCACTCGAGGAGCCAGTCGGGCTCGTCCTTCTTCGCGGAGATGAGACGGACGGTGTCCTCGGTGAGGCCCGGGGGCGCGATGTCGGTGTCGAGGTCGGTACTGAAGCCGTATTCGTAGCCGGCCTCGGTCAGCTCCTCGATCTCTCGCAGTGAATCGCTCATCGCAGTCCCTTCGGGTCCGTCGCCGACGTCGTCGCTACTCGACCTCGATGAAGATGCACTCGCCGGGGCATTCCTCGGCCGCCTCGATCACGCGGTCGATGCCGCCGTCGGGGATCCGAGCCATGCCCTCGGCGCCGGCCGGGTTGGCGGTGCCGTCGAAGAGCTTCTCGGTGCCGAAGTTGCCCTCGGACTCCTTGACGTAGAACAGGCCGTCGTCGAGTCCGAAGAAGACGTCGGATGCGATCTCTTCGCAGAGACCGTCGCCGGTGCAGAGATCCTGGTCGATCCAGACCTTCATGTCGCTCCTCGCAGTGGCCCTTCGGCCGGTTGGGTTCTCGTTTCGCAGGATACCAAGGTTTCGACAGTTCCAACTTGGGAAAGTACGGAAACGTTGGCCTGCTGCTATTCTGCCCGATATGGCCCCCGTGCCCACCCTCAGCGACCCACAGCGGCGTCTGCTCGTCGCGTTGAAGCGGCGGGGCGAGGCGACGGTCGATGAACTGTGTGACGTCCTCGGGGTCACCGCCAGTGCTGTGCGCCAACAGGTCTCGGCGTTGGAGGCCAGCGGACTCGTCACTTCCCGTCGCGAACAGGGCCGTCCCGGACGCCCCGCCAATCGGTATCGGGCGACGGATCGCGCCGAACCGTGCTTCGAGGCCGACGACGCCCGGCTGTCGGTCGAACTGCTCGGTCACCTCGAAGCCGAGGATCCCGACCTGGTGGCCCGGATCTTCGATCGGCGGCGTCAGCAGATGGTCGCCGATGCCCGTGACCGGGTCGTTGGTCTGTCGGGTCCGGAACTGATCGCCACGGTGGCGGAGTTGCTCGACGCGCAGGGTTACCTGGCCGATGCCGACGAGGTCGGCGAGGGCCGCTTCAGGATCAACCTCCACAACTGTCCGGTGTGGACCGTCGCCAATCGATACCGCCAGGCGTGTACCAGCGAGCTCGACTTCATCCGTGACCTGATCCCCGGTGCCGCCGTCGAACGGGTGACGCACAAGACCGCCGGAGCCCACACCTGCGCCTACGACGTGGTCCTCCCGGCCTGAGTCCGGCTCAGCCGGTCGCCAGTCGCGCCGAGCGGGCTTCGCGACGGCGGGTCGTCATCGTCGAGATCTGATCGGAGAACCGGGTGGCGAGCGGACCGACGATGGCGGTGATGAGGACGTAGCCGGCGGCCAGGGCCCCGAGCTCGGGACCGTCGGCCAGATCGGCGCCCAGCGCGGCGATCACGATCGAGAACTCGCCGCGGGCAATCAGGACCGTGCCGGCCCGGAGGCGACCGCGACTTCCGACCCCACGACGGCGGGCGGCGTACCAGCCGGTTGCCGTCTTGGTGAGCGCCGAGACCAGGGCGAGGAGCAGCGCCCAGCCGGCCACGTCGAGGAGGTCGGCAGGGTCGATCTGGAACGAGAAGAAGACGAAGAACGTGGCCGCGAAGAGATCGCGGAGCGGCGACATCAGCTCGAGCGCCCGCTCCTCGGCCTTGCCCGAGAGGGCCAGGCCGACGAGGAAGGCACCGATCGCCCCCGACACCTCGAAGAGCTGGGCGGCCCCGGCGACCAGCAGCATCAGCCCGAACACCCCGAGGAGCACCGACTCGTTGGAGCCGGTGCCGAGCTGCCGGCTCAGGGGTTGCCCGTAGCGCAGCGCGATCATCAGGATGAGGGCGACGACCGCGAGGGCGACACCCACGCTGATCGTGGTTTCCGTCACGGTCCCGCCGACGATCAGGGCGGCGACCACGGGCAGGTAGATCGCCATCGCGAGGTCCTCGATCACGAGCAGGTTGAGGACCACGGGCGTCTCGCGGTTGCCGAGCCGTTCGAGGTCGTCGAACACCTTGGAGATGACGCCCGAGCACGAGACCCAGCTCACCCCGCCGAGCAGGACCGCCGCGAGCGGGTCCCATCCGAGGAGCATTCCGACCGCAAACCCGGCCCCGGCGTTGAAGACCATGTCGACGAGGCCCGGCGGGACTCCGGTCCGGAGGCCGCTGCGGAGTTCTTCGTCGCTGTACTCGAGGCCGAGCGTGAAGAGGAGGAGGAGGAGGACGCCGATCTCGGCGGCCAGCGACACGAAGTCCTCGGTCACGTCGAGTTCGGCCAGGCCGCCGTCGCCGAAGGCGAGGCCGGCGATGAGATAGAGGGGGACCGCGGTGATGCCGAGCCGACTCGCCACGCGGGACAGGAGGCCGAGTCCGAAGACGACTGCGCCGACCTCGAGGAAGGCGATGGCGGTGTCGGTGGAACCCGCCGCGAGGATCATGTGGGGTCGCTCATGGCGGCCGGGTCAGCCGCCGAGCATCGAGCGCAGGGTGTCGAGTCCGGCCGTCGGCCCGACCGCGACCACGACGTCGCCGGCTGCGAGGACGAAATCGGCCTCCGGCGCGGGCACCGGGACGTCGTCGCGGATGACGGCGACGATCGAGGCCCCGGTCCTCGTGCGGAACTCGCCGTACCCGATCGGCAGGCCGGCGGCCTCCGAATCGGGAGGCAGCTGCGTCCAGTCGAGGGCGAGGCCCTCGATCAGCTGGCGGATCTCGCTGACGGTCTCGGTGACCGGGCTGATCCCGAGCATCTGCCCCAGCGTCGTCGAGTCGACCTCGGAAAGGTGGACCAGCGAGTGGCAGCTGTCGGGATCGTCGTGGTCGTAGGCGACCAGCTCGCGCCGACCGTCGTGGTGCACGATGACGGCCACGTCGGTGCCGTCCTCGCTCGTGAACTCGTGGCGTACTCCGACGCCGGGAAGCTTCGTCTCGCGAACCTCACTCAACCATCGAGCCTACCGGCGGCCCACGACCGGCCGGACCGCTACCGTCGTGCCATGGATCCGGTCGACGGGCACACCATCTCGGCGGTGACCGAGGTGCTGATACCCGAGCGAGCCGCGTTGCTCGAGCTGTTGGCCGGACTCGCCCCCGACGAGTGGGAGCGGACCACCGAGTGTCCGGCCTACTCGGTGAAGGGCATCGCCTCCCATGTCCTCGGTGACGACCTCAGTTTGTTGAGCCGACAGCGTGACCGCGCGTTGCCGGGCCTGTTCGTGGTGGCCGAGAAGATGCCGGGGGCCGACTTCCGGGCGCTGCTCGACGCGTTCAACGACCAGTGGGTCGAGGCCACCCGATTCCTCAGCGGGTCGATGTTGATCGAGCTGCTGCGCTGGAGCGGCGAACAGACGGCGGCCTTCTACGAGGCCGTCGACCCGATGCTCATGGGGGAGCCGGTGCCGATGTTCGCGCCTCCCGCCGGAGAGGGCTCGCCCTTCTGGCAGGCGATCGGGCGCGAGTATCTCGAGCGTTGGAGCCACCATTCACAGATCCGTCGGGCCCTCGGTCGTTCGTCGCTCGCCGATGCGCCGTTCCTGTCGGTGGGGGCCCGCGTGGTGGCCGCGATCGTCGGCGAGTCGGTGATGTCGCCCGACACCCACGACGGCGACTGGTCGATCGGTCCCGTCGTGCTCGGTCCGACCGCCCAGGCCGCTGACGTGCTCACCCTGGCGTTCACACAGGACGAGGTTCGCCGACGGCTCCGGGGCCCGAGCGAGCCGGTTGCAGCGTTCGCGGCCCGGGTCGCACGACGGCCGGCGGTATCGCCGACCGCGTGATCCTCGGCCGGCTCAGAGCCCGGTCGGCCGGTTCATGAAGCGCCCGGCTTCGGGGCTGAAGAACCAACCACCGCCCGCCCGCGTACCCCCGTCGACCGGGATGTTGTGTCCCGTCACGAATGCCGACATGTCGGAGGCGAGGAACAGGGCGACCCGAGCCTGGTCGACGGGCCATCCGAGACGGCCGACGGGGGCCCACGCCTCCCACAGGTCGTGGAGACCCTCCGAGCGGCCGATGTAGTCGACCTGGGGCGTCTGGGTAAGGTCGACGCCGATCCCGTTCGCCCGAATGCCCTCGCGGCCGTAGCCCGCGGCGAGCGAGGTGGTGAAGTGCGCGGCCGCAGCCTTCATCGAGGCGTAGACCGGTTCGCCGGGGAACCCTCGCATTCCTTCGACGGAGTGGACGTTGACGATCGATCCGCCGCCGCGTTCGATCATGGGGGTGAGGAACGCCTGGGTGACGGCAAACATGTGCCAGAGGTTGATCCGGTACATGGCCTCCCACGACTCGGGGCCCGAGTCGGTGAATCGGACGAGGGGTCGGTAGTCGCCGACGTTGTTGACGAGCACGTCGATACCACCATGCGCGTCGAGCACCGATGCCGCCAATGCCGCCACACCGTCCTCGGTGGTGACATCGACGACGTGGGCGCGGGCGGTACCTCCGGCGGCCTCCACCGCGGCGACCACCGCCTCGGCCCGGTCCGGATCGACCTCGGCGACTTCTACGGTCGCCCCGTGTGCGGCGAAGAGTTCGCTGATGGCGCCGCCGATGCCGTCGGCCCCACCGCCGGTGACGACGGCGACCTTGCCGTCGAGGAGACGGTTCCAGTCGTCGATGGCCGGGATGCCGCTCGGGTCGATTCGTTCGTGGGTCATGGGGCTGGCTCCGGTTCGGTGCGTCGTCCGCCATCGGTGGCAGCCGACGAGTCGAAGGTCATCATCGCGCCCTCCGGTTCGCCCGGCGAGGCTGGTCATCGAGCGGCTCGTCCTTGCGGGTGCCGCGCCCTCGATCTTCAGATGACCGGCGGCCGGCCGAGCCGGGTCATCCGCACGACGGTGCGCCACGACATCCGGTCGATCGGCCGGGGTGTCCGTCGGCGCATGCCGGCCCGGAGTCCCCGGACGATGTCGCGGCGGGCTCGGGTGCTCGGAGCCCTCATCAGCATCAGGAACGTCCACACCGACAGGTACACGGGCACGAGCGTCCGGGGCAGTCGGCGGTGGGCGAGCCAGACCCGGTTGCGGGCGGTCGAGACGAAGGCGTGGCCGTGGCGGGCCGGTTCGGTTGCCGGGTGATGGACCTCGGCCGTCGCCAGATAGTGGATCGCCCGCCCCCGATCCAGCAGGGCCCAGGCGAGGTCGGTCTCCTCCATGGCGTAGAAGAACTCGTCGGGGTACCCCCCGGCTGCCAGGAAGTCGGCGCGTCGGATGGCACACGCGCCGCCGAGGAACGTGGTGACGTCGCTGCTGCGGTTCGGGTCGCCGGCGCGAAGACGGGGGACATGGCGACGGGCGGTGGCCCCGATGTCGGCGTCGGTGATCCGAAACGAGACGGCGGCGACCTCGGGCCGCGCGGAGAAGACCGCGAGCACGTGCGCGGCGACGTCGGGGCCGGCGCAGCGGGCGTCGTCGTCGAGGAAGAAGAGGATGTCGCCCGTTGCCGCATCGGCGCCCGCATTGCGACCGCCGGTGACCCCGAGGTTCGCGGGCAGATGCAGCGTGCGTACACCGTCGATCGCTCCGGGATCGGCGCCGTTGCCGACGAGCAGGACCTCCTCCGCCGGCACCGATTGGGCCTCGATGGAGTCGATCGCCGTTGCCACATCGGCGGGTCGATCGCCCATGGTCAGCACGATCCAGCTGCACGTGTCCGGCACGCCGCGACCATAGCGGGCCGCGTTGCGGGCTCGGCCATGGCGGCCCCGCCGCCGCGGATAGGTTGCACCCGTGGTCTGGTGGCGTCGGTACAGCGAACAGCTTCTCGCCGCGGTCTTCGGCCTCGCGACCACCGTGCTCCTCGCCGGCGAGATCAGCCGGAGTTTCGACTACGACGAGGGTGTCTCCATCGCCTCGACGATCAGCCGGGGGTCCGCCGTCGTCCCGTTCACCGACACGACGGTGTTCAACAACCACCCGATCTTCGCCTCCTGGCAGTCGGTGTGGTGGGCCATCGGGGGTGAGGGCGAGGCCCGGCAGCGTCTGTTCCCGGTGCTCTACGGCGCTCTCGCCGTCGCGTTGCTCGCGGGCTGGGCCGCCCGCCGGTTCGGCCTGCTGGCCGGCGCCGCGGCGGGCGCGGTGCTGATGCTCAACCCGATGTTCGTGACCCAGTCCCGAGCCGTACGCGGGTACTCGTTGGCGACGTTGTGCGTGGTGGTCGGGGTGGTGGCGCTCGTCGAATACGTCCGACGCGAGCAGGCGGAAGCGCGGTCCGGTCCAGCGGCTCGTGGGTCGGAACGGTGACGAGAAGTAGATGTTGCTGCGGTCGACGGGCGCATACATCGCCACCCGCTTCGAGCCCACGGGTTGGAACAGCAGTCCGGTCCACGCGTCGTGGTGCAGGGGGGTGGTGACGCCGCGGGAACCGATCCAGATGCCGCTCGCCGCCGGGTCGGCGCGCCGCTGCCCGAGCGTCTCGAGCTGCTCGGCCATCTCGCCGATGATCCCGCCGATGCGGCCGTCGAGTTCGTCGATGGCGAACAGCTTGTAGGTGCAGACCTCGCCGTCGTCGGTCGTCTCGCCGAAGAGATCGTCGAGGAACGGACCGATCGCCATCTCGTCGGTGCGGAGCTTCTCGGCGCCGTAGTCGCCCACATAGAGGAAGTAAGGCGCATCGGCGCGATGGCGTTTGACGCGAAACGTCCCGGCCGAGGCGAGCGAACGCAGACCGGTGAGGTCGGGAGCCGTGGTCAGGTCGAGCGCGTCGTAGAGGTCGGTGATGATGACCGGGCGTCCCGCGTCCATCACCTCGGCGAGGCTGCGACCGTCGGCCAGGGCGACCCGCTCGAGAGGCACGGTCGACCCCCGCCGACGTCGTGTCCGGATCCAGGAGCGGGCCCGGTCGGCGAGCCAGATGGGAACGAGCACCGCGATGAGGCCGCCGACGGCGAGCATGATCAACATGCTGCGCGCACTGTTGGGTGGTCGGAACCGCACGAGCCCAGTCTGCTCGCTCCGAGCCCGGTTGTGGCGCGCCGCACGCGGCGGCTTGTGTGAAGGGTCGCTTTGGTAGTCTCCCCCGGATGTCTGCGACTTCCCGCGGCGACTTCCCGCCCGAGCTCCACGACGCCCATGCGGCGATGCGGCTCGGGCCCTATCTCCGCGATCTGTGGGAACGGCGCAGCTACGTCTGGTACGAGTCGGTCAGTGAATTGCGCAGCCGCCAGGTCACCAATGTCCTCGGCAACCTCTGGCATCTGCTCAACCCGGCCCTCAACATCTTCGTCTACTTCCTCATCTTCGGGCTCCTGCTGAAGGTCGACCGGGGCGTCGACAACTTCATCCTGTTCCTCTCGACCGGGTTGTTCATCTTCCAGCTCACCCAGAAGACGACCACCGACGGGGCCCGGTCGATCGTCAGCAACAAGGGGCTCCTCCGGGCGATCAAGTTCCCTCGGGCGATGCTCCCCGTCACCGGTGCCGTCACGGAGATGCTGTCGGCGTTGTCGTCGTTCGCGGTGCTGTTCGTGATCGCCCTTCTCACGGGTGAGACGCCGTCGCCGCGTTGGCTGGTCCTGGTCCCGCTGCTGGCGGTCCAGTTCGTCTTCAATCTGGGCGCGTCGTTCATCGCCGCCCGGCTGACCACCCACTTCGTCGACGTCATCCAGATCCTGCCGTTCTTCTTCCGGCTCGTGCTCTACGCGTCGGGGGTGATCTTCAACGTCACGTCCTACGTCGACGAGGGTTCTGGCGTGCGGGTGTTGTTCGTCCTCAACCCGATGTACTGCTTCATCACGATCGGCCGCTGGGCGATGATGGGCGGCGACCTCGACCTGTGGGTCGTGCTGTCGGGCACGGTGTGGTCCTTCGCGCTGTGTGTGGGCGGCTTCCTGTTCTTCCGGGCCGCAGAGGAGCGCTACGCCCGTGTCTGAGGTCGCACCCGCAACCGTCGAGGCCGACGCCGCGCCCCCGGTGAGCGTCAACGTGGTCCATGCCGACATCCGGTACCGGGTCTTCCAGGACAACTTCTTCAGCGCCCGCCAGATGGTCAGTCGCGGGTTCCGCGGTCGTCAGTCGGTCGATGTCCATGCCGTCGACGACGTGTCGTTCCAGGTCCACGCCGGCGAAGCGTTGGGCATCGTCGGTTCCAACGGGTCGGGCAAGTCATCCCTGCTGCGGGCGATCGCCGGCCTGCAGTCGCTCACGAGTGGGCTGATCGAGGTCCGGGGCCGGACCGGTCTGCTCGGGGTCGGTGCCGCGCTCAAGCCGGCCCTCTCCGGCTACCGCAACGTGATGCTCGGCGGGCTGGCGATGGGTCTGACCCGCGAGGAGATCGACGCCGAGATGGAGGGTGTCATCGAGTTCTCCGGTCTCGGCGATGCGATGGGCCGGCCGATGCAGACCTACTCCTCCGGTATGCAGGCCCGGCTCGCGTTCTCGATCGCCACGCTTCGCGTGCCCGAGATCCTCCTGATCGACGAGGCCCTCGCAGTGGGTGACATGGAGTTCCGCACCCGCAGCCTCGAACGCGTGAACCAGATCCGTGACGAGGCCGGCACCGTGATCATGGTCTCGCACAGCCTGAAGGAGATCACCGACTCGTGCAGCCGGGCGATCTGGCTCGACCAGGGTGTGCTCCGGACGGAGGGTCCGGCCGTCGACGTGGTCGCGGCCTACGAAGAGAGCGTCTGAGTCGCTGATGACCCGGCTGCTGGCCCGGCTCGGCGCCGTACGATCCCGGGCCGTCGCCGGCATGCGGGCCTGGCGTCACCGCGCCCGCCGATTCGGCACCCCCATCGGGTTTCCGCAGGAGGCCGGCCGGCCGGTCCTTGAGTTGGCGATCGTCCCCGATCCGATGTCGCGTCCCTTTCGACGCCTGGTGGGGCGGGCTCGGCGAGCAGGTTCGGTGCGGTTGGCTCCCGCCCTCGGGGCCGACACCGCAGCCGGCATCGAGATGCTGGCCCGCGCCGGCGCCCCGCTGACGAGCGAGTCCATGTCGGCCGCCCTGCGCGATGCGCTCCCGCCCGAGCTCGTGGCGGTGATCGAACGACCCCCGTTCGACCCGGCCGATTCGCTCGAGCGCGAACGGCACTCGGTCGAACTCCGGCGGGTCGCGCTCAGGTCAACCGCACCCGAACCCCTGATCTCAGTGCTCCTCGCCACCCGCCGGCCGGCGGACCTGCCCGATGCCGTCGCGATGGTCCGCGACCAGCGCGGCTGCCGGGTCCAGTTGTGCGTCGGGCTCCACGGCGACGACTGGCCCGACGACATCGAGTCGACCCTCGAGGCCGGTGGAGCGGTGGAGGGCGTGGTGGTGGAGCGCTTCGCCGACGAGGTCGACCTGGGGACGATGCTCGACCGACTCGGGCGGCGGGCCGATGGCGCATACGTCAGCAAGTGGGACGACGACGACCACTACGGCCGTGACCATCTCGCCGACCTGGTGGCGGCGCTGGCCTACTCGGGTGCCCAGATCGTGGGGAAGGCGGCCGAGTTCGTCCACCTCGAGGCGATCGACACGACGATCCGTCGCTACGCGACCGGGGCCGAGCACTACTCGACCACGCTGGCCGGCGGCACGCTCCTCCTCGAGACCGCGACCCTTCGCCGTATCGGGGGTTGGCCGGCCGGTCCCCGTCGGGTCGACGGGCTGTTGATCGACGAGATCCTCGCCCAGGGCGGATCGAGCTATCGCACCCACGGATTCCAGTTCGTCCTCCGCCGGCGGCCGCCGGAGTCGACCGGCGGCCACACGTGGCACGCCCCCGACGCCTACTTCCTCGACGCCTCGGTCGACCAGCGACCGGGACTCGACCTCCCCTTCGCCGGTGTCGACGGGTGACCCTCCGGGCGACCGCTAGCGTCGCGGCGTGTCCTTGCTGACATCGGGATCTCCGAGACCGGCCTCCTTGCGATCGGCCCTGCGTCGTCTCCGTCTTCGCTGGCGGACTCGTCGACTGGCAGCGCTCCCGATGCGCGGCGCCCGCGTCGCGATGGTCGATCCGGCCGATGCGCCGCCCGTCGTGGTCGGCAACTCCTGGCACCATCTGGTGCTCGCCCCCGATGCGACCCCACCGCACGTCTCGGTCGTGATCCCGGTCCGTGACGGGCAGGTCGAACTCGACCGGCTTCTCGCCTCCCTGGAACGCCAGGACCACCCGGGCGATCGACTGGAAGTCATCGTGGTCGACGACGCCTCGTCGCCGCCCCTCGTCGTGCCCGACGGTGTCCGTCTGCTCCAGCAGGACGCGTCGGCGTCGTTCGGCGCGGGGAGGGCCCGCAACGCCGGTGCCGCGATGGCGAGCGGCGACGTGCTCCTCTTCCTCGACGCCGACGTGGTCGTCGGCCCCACCGCCGTTTCGCGCCTCGCCCGTTGGTGGGCTGCCGATCCGGCGTCGGTGGTGACCGCCGTGCTCGGCTTCTTCGACGTCGAGGCCGTCGGTGCCGCGGTGGTCGACACCGCGGTGGCAGCAGGCCGGTTGGCCGAGCTCGTCGCCCCGGTCGAGTGGAACGACCAGGCGTGGCGTGACCCCCACTTCGCCCGCACCGACGACATGACGGTGGAGGATCCGGAGATCTTCAGCGTCACCGTCGGAGCCGTGATGTGCGTACCCCGCCGGCTCCACGAGCAGGTCGGTGGTCTTCGCGAGCTCGGGCGCCGTGGCATCGAGGACACGGAGTACGGCTACCGGCTCCACACGGCCGGTGCGCTGATGGTGCTCGACCGCACCGTCGAGATCTGGCATCAGGGACGTCGCTTCTTCTCCTCCGGCGGAGGGGCCGAGGCCAAGGAAGGCCTTCGGGAGCTCAACAACGAGCTGATGGCCTCGCCTCGCTACCGGGTCGACACCACGTCGCCGCGGCAGGTGCCGGTGGCGGTCGTCGAGATCGACCCGGGGGTCGCGGTCGAGAACCTCCCGTCGAACCGACGCGCCGACGTCCTCGTGCTCGGCGAAGTGGATGGCCGGCCCCTCGCCGAGATCGACGCTTGCGGCGTGCCGTTCCGCATCCGGGTCGAACGATCGTGTCGGATCGCCCCGACCAGCTTCGAGGCGATGATCGACCACATGCGGGAGCATCGGGTGGGGGTGGCGGTCGTCGAGGACGAGGCGGGGTCCGCCGTGATGACGATCACGAGCCTGCGGGCCGAGGGTCGAGCCCGACTCGGTGGCCTCGCCGGCGCGGCGATGACGACCCACGTCGAGCGCGCATTCGGTCGGTCGGTGATGACGGCAGCCGCCGTCGGTGTCACGACGCCGGCGTGAAGGGCAACGACTCGTAGCGACGCACGAAGGCGCCGGGAGCGAATCGGCCCGCGTCGGCGTCGACGGCGAAGTCGGGGAAGCGGTCGAGGAGTCGCTCGAGCGCGACCGCGGCCTGCAGTCGGGCCGCCGCGGCGCCGAGGCAGTGGTGTGCGCCGTAGCCGAGGCTGAGGATCCGGTCGAGATCGCGGGTGACGTCGAGTTCGCCGGCGTCGTCGCCGTACTCCCGTTCATCGCGGTTGGCCGAACCGTAGAGCAGCATCACCTTGGTGTCGGCGGGGATGGTCGTGTCGTGGATCTCGACCGGGCGGGTGGTGGTGCGAGCGAGGTTCTGTACCGGCGAGGTCAGACGAAGGAACTCGTCGACCGAAGGTCGAACGAGGCTCGGGTCGTCGAGCAGGAGCCGTCGTTGATCGCGGCGGGCCGTGAGTAGCTCGGCCGCGCCGCTGAGCAGCCCGGTGGTGGTGTCGTTGCCGCCGGTGACCATCGTGAAGACGAAGCCGATGATCCACCCGGGGGTGGCCACTTCCGGGCCGACCTCCACGAGTCCCGACACCAGGTCGTCGCCGGGTTCGCGGGTCCGTCGCTCGATGAGCTCGTCGCCGTAGGCGAAGAGTTCCATGAAGGCGTCGGAGGCGGTCTCGAAGTCGGCCGACGCAGTGGCGGAGACGATCGCGTTGGTCCAGCGGTCGAAGCGTTCGCGATCGGCGACGGGCACGCCGAGATAGTGCGCCACGACGAAGCTGGGAAGGGGCTTGAAGAGCTCCTCGACGATGTCGCACTCGTCGTGCGCCGCAACCCGGTCGAGCCGTTCGTCGACGAAGGCACGAACGCTCTCCTCGATCGACGCGACCCGACGCGGCGTCATCGGCTTGCTCACCAGCCGGCGCATGTCGGTGTGCTCGGGCGGGTCCATCATCACGATCGGCCGTGCGTCGTCGCTGAACATGGCCGCCCCTTCGGCATCGGGAGTCAGGCCCTTGGCCGAGGAGAAGGTCGTGGTGTCGCGCGCCGCGTTGAACACGTCCTCGAACCGCGACAGGACGTAGAAGTCGCCGTGGACCGGGTGGGCGACGCGGTGCGTCGGCGATTCGTCGCGGAGGCGCCGGTAGTCGTCCCAGGGCGCGCGCCAGGTCTCACCGCCGCGCAGCTCGTAGAGGTCGTCGGTCGTCGTCACGGGAGAAGGCCCTTCCTTGTTCGACCCGGCTGCGGTGGTCCGCATTGGCGAATTAGTGAAGAGATTAAGTTAAGATGCCGGGCGATGTCGAACCAGACCGCAGCGAAGCGGGGACGACCGCCGAAGATCTCCCGAAGTCGAGTGGTCGACACCGCGATCGAGATCGGTCTCGACCGGTTCTCGATGGACGACGTGGCGGCTCGTCTCGGCGTCACCACCCCGGCGCTGTACACGCATGTCGCCGGTCGCGACGAGGTCGTGCGCCTCGGCGCGGCAACCGTCATCGGTCGCACCATGGTCGCTCCCGTCGACGGCGACGACTGGCAGACCTGGCTCCGGGCGTGGTCGACACGGCTTCGGGTCGAGCTCGGCTTCGTCGGCGGCGAGCTCGTCGACGCGATCCGCGATGGACTCGACGTCACCCAGCTCGAGATCACCGAACGCGGCATCGGGCTGCTCCTCGATGCGGGCCTGACTCCCGCGGAAGCCGGTCACACCCTGTGGCTGGCAGCCCGGATCGCGGTGAGTACCGGGCCGTCGGGGCAGTCCTCGGTCGGCCGGGTCGCGGCGGCGACCCGGTCCTCGGCCGGTGACGCTGCTCCCGTCGAGCGGCCGGCCATGGCCGCGGCCCTGGATGCGGTGACCGGAGTCGACAACGACGACGCCTTCGCGTTCGACCTCGACGTGCTCGTGGCCGGGGTCGAGGCCCGACTCGTCGCATAGGGTCGCACCATGGTTCTCGATGTGCGGCCGAGCGGACAGGCGTGTGGTGCCGAAGTGCGCGGGGTCGATCTCGGCGAGCCGCTCGGCGACGAGACGGTGGCCGCGATCCGGGACGCATGGCTCGACCACAAGGTGCTGGTGTTCCCCGAGCAGTCCATGACCGACGACGATCTCGAGCGGTTCACGCTCCGCTTCGGGCCCTTCGGCCGTGACCCCTTCTTCGAGGCCATCGACGGACACCCCCACATCGCCGCCATCCATCGGGCCGCCGAAGAGACCGCGCCGATATTCGCCGAGTCGTGGCACGCCGACTGGACTTTCCAGGAGTTCCCCCCGGACGGCACCTGCCTGTACGGAAAGGTGATCCCTCCCGTGGGCGGCCACACGGAGTTCGCCGACCAGGAGCTCGCGCTCGCGGAGATGCCCCCCGATCTGCGGTCACGGATCGAGGGCCTCCGGGCCGTCCACTCGGCCCGCCGTGCCTACGCGCCCGACGGGCTCTACGGCGAGGGCGACGAGCAACCGCGGGCGATGAGGATCGTCGTCAGCGACGAGGCCTACGCCACCCAGCTCCACCCGTTGATCCGCACGCATCCCGAGACCGGTGCCGCCACGCTCTACAGCACGTTCGGCTACATCGTCGGCATCGAGGGCATGGACGACGAGGAGGCCGGCGCGCTGCTGGGCGAGCTCTACGCGTGGCAGACCCGCGAGGAGTTCCGCTACGTGCATCGCTGGCAGCCCGACATGCTGGTCATGTGGGACAACCGGTGCGTGCTCCATCGGGCGACCGGGGGCTACGACGGCCACGAGCGGCTGTTGCACCGGACCACCATCGGGTACGCCCCCGCGGTCCGTCAGGGCTGAGCCGGAGGGAGCGTTTTTCCCGGGTTGCAGAGGTCGTGGGGATCGAGCGCGGCCTTGATCGTGCGCATCAGGTCCCACTCGACCGGGGGTTTCTGGGGTGCGACCCGCTCCCGGAGCAGGGTGCCGAGCCCGTGCTCGGCGCTGATCGTCCCCTCGAGTTCGAACACCAGGGCATCGACCGCCTGCTGGAGCTGCGGCTTGCGCTCGAGGAAGTCGGCGACCGCGCCGTCGTCGGTGGGGAGCACCATCATGTGGATGTTGCCGTCGCCCACGTGACCGAACCCGTAGCAGTGGGCCCCGGGCGTCAGCATCGCGGCGAGCGCCGAGACGCGACGGATGAACTCGCTGATGCGATCGATCGGGACCGCGGTGTCGAGCTTGAGGCCGACGGTGTGGTGGTCCGGGTAGGCCCGTGGGGGCGGGATCTCGTCACGGAAGAACCAGAGTGCCGACTCCTGGTCGGCGGTCGCGGCGACGACGGCGTCGCTGATGAGGCCGGCGTCGTCGGCCGCGGCGAGGAACGCCGAGAGCATGTCGGTCACCGGCTCCGAGGAGGCGAGCGTCACCAGCAGATGGTGCTCGGCTCGGCTCGGCATCGGGTGGGTGACGGCGTAGCGCGAGCACACCCGCTCGATCGCCACGTCGGGCATGAGCTCGAACGCCGTCAGCACCGCCGGCGCGTGCTCGTGAGCCAGCGCCAACAACGGCATGAGGGCGTCGAGTCCGGTGAGGGCAGCGAGGGCCGACTGGTTGTGCGGGGTGGCAGGGACGAGCCGGAGCACTGCGGAGGTGACGATGCCGAGGGTCCCCTCCGCCCCGATGAACAACTGCTTGAGGTCGTAGCCCGAGGAGTCCTTTCGAAGGGCCCGCCGCCCGTCCCAGATCCGACCATCGGGGAGCACGACCTCGACCCCCATGACGTTGTCGCGGAGGTTGCCGTAGCGGACGACATTGTTGCCGCCGGCATCGGTGGCGATGGCGCCGCCGATGGTGGCGGTCCCCCGCGCGCCCCAGTCGGGAGCGAACTTCCGGTCGACGTCGGCCGCGGCCTCCTGCAGCGACTGGATCGTCACACCGGCCTGGGCGGTGATCGTCCACCGCTCGGGGTCGACCGCCTCGATGGCAGTGAGGCGGTCGAGGGAGAGCACGATCGCCGAACGATCGGCGGGGAGGTCGGTCCCTCCGGAGAGTCCGGTGTCGCCACCCCGCGGCACGATCGCCACGCCGTGGTCTCCGCAGGCTCGTAGGACCGTCGCCACCTCGGTCGTCGAACGGGGACGCACGACGACCGGATCGTCGCGGAGGACCGACTCGGATCCGAGGGCCGCGGTGAGCTCGTCGAGGAATGGCGCGGGAGGAGTCGTCATCGGGCGGATCGCAGCGAGCGGGTCGCGCTCCGCCGTCTGCTGTGGTTTCAGGCCGCCAGGGGCAGAGCGGGTTCGTCGGCGCGACGCGCGTGCCGACGGGCGTGCTGTTCGAACGCCACGTGACGCAGGACCAGGGCGATGCTCGCGACCAAGGCGAGCGTGAGGAGCGCAATCAGGGAGAGAGCGGCGAGGATCATGATGGAGTCCTTCCTCGGACGGGTGCGGCGGGCCCCCGGCCTTCTGATTGCGATCAGGTTACGAATGTGACGGACTCATTGTCAAACAAGGATTGTCAACTGTGGGTCGTCGACAGTGCGCTACCAGGTGACGGTGATCTCCAGTTCGTTCTTCTTGTCGCCGATCTCGATCTCGACCTCGATGTCGACCTCGTCGGCGACGTCGACGGTGTAGCGCAGACCCTCACGGGTGAACTCGAGGTCGTTGTGGCGGGCGAGTTGGTCGGCGAGGGTGCGCAGCACGGCCGCCGCTTCCTCTCGGGTGCAGCGCTTCTTCTCTTCGAACTCGATGAGGTCCATGGCGGTCTGTCTCCTGTTGGTCGATTCTCGGGATCGTGATCGGTGGGTGAGATCTTGCCTCGTCGCCGCTCAGGGTGCGGTACTCGCCGCGGCGAGGACGGCCATGGCCTCGAGTTGGGCCACCGAGGCGTTGCCCGTCATCCGGGCGACAACCTCGCCCTGCGCATCGGTGGCGACCCAGAACGGGAAGGCGGTGAGACCGAAGGCGCCGGCGATGGAGCCGTCGTCGTCGTCGAGCAGCACACGGGTGGGCCAGTTCTCCCGAGCGAACCAGTCGGAGGGTGGGTAGTTGTCGCCACTCGGCTCGACCGCCGTCGACACCGCAACCGCCTGGACTCCTCCGGGGAGCGCGGTGGTGCGGAGCCATTCGCCTGCGATCGGTACCTCGGCCTGGCAGTGCGGGCACCAGTGGGCGAAGAATCCGATGAGCCGGGGCGTGCCGTCGCCCGCTTCGATCCGCATCGCGCCGCCGCCGAGCAGCGATGCCTCGACGGTCGGGATGGTGAGCCCGGTCGCGGTGTCGGGTTCGGTGTAGGGGGGTAGCACGGTGCCGGTGATCTCGACCGGGCCGGTCTGGGGGTCGGCGTCGGCGCCGTCGTCGTCGTCCGAGGACGTGAAGACGAAGACCAGGGCGATCACGACGACCACCAGCAGCCATGTCATGGGTGAGCGGAACACTGCGGGCATCGGGCTCGACGAGCGAGCTGACTTCGAATTCATGACGACTCCTTGGGGGGTGTGTCGGTGTGGGGGGTGCGAATGCTGACGACCGTCAAGGCGATGATCGCGGCGAACGACAGGCCTGCCATCTGGGGGATGCTCATCCAACCGAGTCCCTCGACCCATTGGGCCGAGCACGGATTCGCGACATCGCAGAACGTCGATTGCTCGGGGAAGAGCTGAATCCCTATGTGGTAGATCGAGGCCACGAGACCGAGCGACGCCAGCACTGCGACATAGGGGAGCACGCTCCGGTCGCGGCGGAAGGAGGCGATGACGCCGAGAACGGCGATCGGGTACATCGCGATCCGCTGGAACCAGCACATCTCGCAGGGCACGAAGTCGGCGACCTCGGAGAAGTAGAGACTGCCGACCGTGGCCCCGCCGGCGACGACGGTCACGAGCCGCAGGGCATCGTCGGCCACGGCCTGCCGCGAGGGCGGGCGCGTGATCGCGACGACGAGCATCGCCACGCCCGCCAACAGGACGAACGCGAAGAAGTCGGCGGCAACGTGGGGGTCGATGTCGTTCATCCGCCCTCAGCGTGGGTGGGGGCAGCGGCCGAAGAAAGGGTCGCAGGTCCCGATTCGGTACCGGCGGAAGCGCGCCGCTCCTCAGCCACCGACGGGCGTGACGACTTCATGGATCTCGATCGGCGACAGTTCGTCGCAGAGGGCCTGCAGGGTCGTGATGAGTGCCGCGGATTCCGGGACCGCGAAGTGCCGGTGAAGGTCCGCGAGCGAACGCCAGTGTTCGAGGAAGACGAACCGCTGCGGATTCTCGACGTCGCGGTGGACCGAGTGGCGTAGGCAACCCGGTTCGGTGCGAGAACGTCGCACGTGGGCGAGGCAGGCGGCCTCGACCTGGGCGGTGGTGTCGGGCCGGGCGAGCACCCACCCACTCACGATCACCATCGGTGTCGGCTCGGCGTCGGTGGAGGCGTCGGCGGGCACGAAGCGGACGGTAGTCGGCCGCGAGACGGGAGAGGGTTCAGCCCGTTCCCGCCCGAGCAACGAGTGCCCGCATCGCGTCGGCCTCGTGAGGGCGCACGTTGGGGTCACGCAGCTTGTGCTCGGCCGCGGCGCCCAGGAGTGGGCTGATCCGGTCGCGTCCGCACTGGTCGACGAAGCGGCGGACGAAGTAGCCGCGGGCGGCGCGGGCCAGAGCCGACGACACCAGACCGCCCTCGACGTCGGCGGTCGCCACCAGCAGCCAGGTGTTGGCCGCGTCGGACCCGGCGGGGCCGACCAAGGCGTTGGGCCAGTCGATGACCACCGGCCCGCCGGCGGTCAGGATCACGTTGTCGGGGTGCAGGTCGCCGTGGGTCAGGGTCTCGGTTGCGCCCGCCCGGGCCGGGAGGTCGATGTCGGGCAGGGGGATCTCCTCGAGGCGCAGGTGCAGGTCGGCGAGCATCCGGGTCCAGCGTCGAAGGCGCCAGGGCCGGGCCCCGAAGGCCTGCAGCATCGTGGGGCCGTCGAGGCGGGTCATGACGAGGTCGGGGCCCTCGGCCGCGAAGACCTCCGGCACCGGATAGCCGTGCGCCGCGACGTGGCGCATCACCGCGGCCTCGCGTTCGGTCGACGCGCCGTTTCGGTTGCGGCGCAGCACCCGCCCACCGCCCAGGTCGTAGACGTCGGCGGCTCGCCCGCGCCCGATCAGCGGGCCCGCGGCGTCCTCGGCATCGGTCATCGTCGGTCACCCTAGATCGGCGGGCCGCCCCGGCACCTGCGAACATGGCCTCGTGTCCGGACCCCGAATCGCCGCCGCCGAGGCGGTGTTGTGGGCCAGAGCCGGCGTCGCCCCGACCGAGCACTTCGTGACCCTGGCCACCGGGCCCCGGGTCCGGGTCCAGGCTGTGGGCGAGGGGCCGCCCGTCCTCTTCGTGCACGGCGCCATGAACGGCGGCACCAGCTGGTCCGGGCTGATCGGGCGGCTCCCGGGCTTCCGCTGCCTCGCCATCGATCGGCCCGGCTGCGGTCTCAGTGAGCCGGTGCGCGGCGCGGCCGGCATGGCCGAGGTCGACGCGGTCAAGACCTACGCCGACCGGCTGATCCCCGAGGTGCTCGACGCGCTGGGCATCGAGCGGGCAGCGGTGGTGGCCACGTCGTTCGGTGGCCTCTTCGCGTTCCGTGGCGCAGCTGCGCATCCGGACCGCATCGAACGCATCACCGAGTTCAGTTGGCCGATGGGGGCACCGATGGACAAGGTGACGATGTCGCTGCGCCTCGGCGCCGTCCCCGGGATGCGGCGCCTCATGCCACGGATCCCGATGACCCGCCCGGCGCTTCGCGCGATGCTGCGCCAGATCGGACTACGTCGCGCCCTCGCAACCGGGAAGTTCTCCGACGAGATGCTCGACTGGTTCCTCGCCCTTCTCCGTGAGACCGACACCCTCGCCAACGAACTGCGATCGACTCCGGGGGTGATCACCCCGGTCGCGGGTCTGAATCGGGACATGCTGCTGACCGACGCCGAACTCGAGCGGGTGACGATGCCCGTGCAGTTCCTGTGGGGGGCCGAGGACCCGAACGGGGGACCCGAGGTCGCCCGGTCGTTCGCCTCGCGCTTACCCGATTCCCGTCTGGTGGTGCTCGACGAGGCGGGCCACGCGCCGTGGATCGACGAACCGGACCGGTGCGCGTCGCTGCTCGCTGGGTTCCTCTCCGGGGTCTGAGTAGGGTCCGGCCATGAAGATCAACGACCTGTTCTCCGTCGACGGCAAAATCGCGCTGGTCACCGGCGGTTCCCGCGGAATCGGCGAGATGATCGCCGCCGGCTACCTGGCCAATGGCGCCAAGGTCTACATCAGTTCCCGCAAGGCCGAGGCCTGCGACGCAACCGCCGAACGGCTGATGGCCGCCCACGGCGGCGAATGCATCTCGGTGCCCGCCGACCTCTCGGGGCTCGACGGCATCAATGTCCTGGCCGAGGCGATCGCGGCGAACGACGACCATCTCGACATCCTCGTGAACAACGCCGGCGTGTCGTGGGGCGCGCCACTCGCCGAGTTCCCCGAGAAGGGTTGGGACAAGGTGATGGACACCAACGTCAAGGGCGTGTTCTTCCTGATCCAGCAGCTGCTCCCGCTGCTCGAGGCCGGGGCGACGGCAGAGGACCCGAGTCGGATCATCAACATCGGATCGATCGACGGGATCAAGTCGCCGGCGTTCGAGACGTACTCCTACGGGCCGTCGAAGGCGGCGGTCCACGCGCTGACCCGCCAGCTCGGTGGCCAGCTGGCGCCGCGCAACATCATCGTCAACGCGATCGCGCCGGGGCCGTTCCCCACGTGGATGCTCAGCACGGGTGTGGGTACCGGAGGAGATGTCGAGGGCACCGACTGGGATGCGCTGGGGCGGACCAACCCCCGCGGCCGGGTCGGGACCCCCGAGGACATCGCCGGTCTCGCCATCTTCCTGAGCTCACGGGCCGGCGCCTTCACCGTGGGAGACGTCATCACCTGCGATGGCGGCATCGTCGTCTCCTAGCGGGTCTCGTCGACCGACATGGAGCTGGACCTGGCCGGACTGCGGGTGGTCGTCACCGCCGGTGGTGCCGGGATCGGGCGCGCCACCGCCACGCTCCTCGCGGGAGCCGGAGCCAGGGTGTGGACGTGCGACGTCGATGCCGATGCCCTCGCCGACGTGGTGCGGATCGACGGGATCGACGGTCGGGTGGCCGACGTCGGCGACACCGGCGCGGTCGATGCCTTCATGGGGGTGGCGCTGGCCGATCTCGGCGGCATCGACGTGCTGGTCAACATGGCGGGAATCGCCGGCCCGGGTGGCCGGCTCGAGGATCTCGATCCCGCCGACGTCACCCGCACCCTCGACGTCGACGTCACGTCGATGTTTCGCACCGCCCGACATGCGATCCCACCGATGAAGGCGCAGCGATCGGGTTCGATCGTGAACGTGTCGTCGACCGCGGGACTGATGGGATTCCCGTATCGATCCCCGTACGCCGCCGCGAAGTTCGCCGTCATCGGCCTCACGAAGACGATGGCCATGGAGTTGGGTGAGTTCAACGTGCGGGTGAACGCCGTCTGTCCCGGCTCGATCACCGGACCGCGGATGGACCATGTCGTCGACCTCGAGTCACAGGCCAGTGGCCGGCCCGCCGCCGAGGTCCGTGCCGGCTTCGAGCGGCAGGTGTCGATGCAGACCTTCGTCGATGCCGAGGAGGTGGCCCAGACCATCGCCTTCCTCGTGAGCCCGCTCGGCGCCAAGATCTCCGGGCAGGCCCTGGCCGTCGACGGCCACTCCGAGACGCTACGAAGCTGAGGATCCCGACCCTGACAGGAAGCGCTCCCGGTAGCGGGCGAAGGTCGCGTCGATCTCGTCGGGGTCGACGCCCACGAGTTCGTAGTCGTGGCGGCCCGCCTCGTCGGGCGGACGGGCGTCGAGGGTGACCGGCGACAACCCGAGCCGGGCCAACACCGCGTCGACCGTCGCCTGCGGCTCCTTGATCAGGGTGTGGTGGTCGATGTGAATCAATGGCCAGTCGGCGGGCGCGTCCACGAGCGCGTCGAGCGATCGGCCGTAGAGATCGAGGTGGTAGCGGGCGATCTCGGCCTCGTCGACCCGGTCGCTGAAGGCGCGCCGCAGGTTGGCCACCAGGCTCGTGACCGAGCCCAGCACTTCGGCCGGGTCGCGGTGGGTGATGACGACCGACGCGTCGGGATGGGTGGCCAGGAGTGTCGGCAGGTTGTTCAGGTGCACGGGCGACTTCAGCACCCATCGTGGCGTGGGTCGGTGGCGCTGCAATCCCTGGAGCACGCGGCGGTGCATCTCGTAGGCCGGGGTCATGTCGGCGGCCTGCAGCCACTCGACATAGCGAGGGACGTGGTAGCGGCTGACGAACTCCTCGCTCCGGAAGGCGAACGACATCGCGGAGAGGCACTCCTTGTGCATGCGCCCGGCGTAACGATGTATCGAGAGCATCTCCTCGCGCTGGCGCTGCGGCCAGGTCAACTCCTCGTCGGCGGCCAGGATGCGGGGGTCGTCGTCCCTGGTGCTCGGCCCCGGCGCCGGTGCCGGGAAGAGGAGCTCCCATCCTTCCGGAGCTCTCAGGTCGGGATGCTGGGCCAACAGCCGGTGCAGGTACGTGGTGCCTGTGCGGGGAGCGCCGGCGACGACGATCGGTGCCGTGATCGCCTCGTCGGCCAGCGACGGGTCGCGTTCGGACTCGGCCGCCATGGCGACCCGGCCGTGGAGCAGCCGGACGAGCCAGCGATGGGTGAAGGCGCGGCCCGCGTCGGTCAGCGCGGCGTCGTCGCGAAGCGACGCCCGCAGCAGTTCGAACGGTTCGTCCACCGCGACCAGCGACCGCTCGACCTCGTCGAGCGGGACCCCGGCGGCAACGGCGGCGTCGTGGCACAGCGAGACGCGCGCCAGGCCCTGGTCGGTCATCAGGTGCGGAACCGCCAGGCCAGGTGGGCCCGACGGGTCGCGAGCTCGGCCCGGCGCGCTTCGTCGGTGACCCGGGGCGTGGCCGACCCCATCGCCGCATCGAGTTCGTCGACCTTCACAACCCGTGACTCGATGGTCGGCGCGCTGTCGTCGTGGGGCCAGAACCAGCGGAACGTGCAGAGTCCGGTCGCCCGCCCACCGGTGTCGAGCCAGTTCGCGGCGCCGACGTCGACCGGGGAGATCACGGCGCGGAGACGGCCGTCGGGCGAGAGCGTGGTCTGGCGATGGTTGCGGCTGCAGATCCGACCGGCGGGGTCGGTCAGCTCGAAGGTGCCCATGCGGTAGAGCTGGAGCGCCCAGTAGTCGGCACGAGGCACGTCGGCCTCCACGAAGATGGCTTCGTCGGGTGCGAGATCCCAGAAGTTGAACGAGTAGCGGGCGGCCGACAGGCCCTTGGCCACCGCGAGACCGCTGGCGAAGGTGTTGGGCTCGCGCTCGTCGCGGTTCTCGACCATGTAGCGGTTCCAATAGACCATCGAGTCCTCGACCTGCCGGAAGGCGCGGTCGAGGCGGACCTCGAGCTCGTCGAGCGACACGGTCGGCGTAGGGCCGGGGTCGTCGAGGCACTCGATCACCATCGTGGCGGGTTCGTCGGCCGTCCAGTCGTAGTAATACTCCCGGAACGACGCCATGATCACGCCGTCGGGAAGGGCGATGTGGCGCTCGCCGGTGCCGGCGCCCCCGAGGGTCAGCGCGAACTCGTCGCCGGGGCCGATCCCCAGCTCCGACGCGGTGACCTGGGCCATGGTGCCCCACACCTCGTTGTGCATGAACCCCTTGCGGATCGCGAGGAGCCACTGGTCGCACGAGTGCATCCGGCCGGTGATCCGGTAGCGGCGGTCGGGGCTGATCCGGGCGTGGTGGTAGACGTTGTCGGCGTTGGGGCCGCCCCATTGGTGCACGAGATCGTTGTGCCGGTGGAAGGCGGGGCGGGCGGGATCGGCGTGGAACACCTCCCACTCGACGAAGCCCGCGATCTGCTCGATCAGATGCTCGATCTGTTCGGCCGGCGCGTCGGGGAACTCGTCGCCGACGACCCGGTCGGCCAACTCTTCGAGCCGCCGGGTGAACCGGCGAAACGCCGTGGTCGCGTCGTGGTCGGACATGGCCGGAGGTTAGTGCGGTTGCCCTGCGCTACCGTCGGGCGATGGTTGCCCTCGACACCCGACCGCTGTCCGGATCGCTCGGTGCGTCGGTCCATGGGATCGACCTCGGCGGCGCCCTCGACGACGATCTCGTCGCCGCGATCCGGGCCGCCTTCGTCGAGCACCACGTGCTCGTGTTCCGCGACCAGGATCTGTCGCCCGAGCAGCAGATGCGGTTCGGACGGTCGTTCGGGGAGCTCGACACCCATCCGTTCGTCGCGGGCAACGCTGAGCATCCGGAGATCCTCGATGTGGTCACCGAGCCCGACGACAGGTTCAACTTCGGCGGCGGTTGGCACACCGACGTGACCTTCCTCCCCGAGCCCGATCTCGGCTCGATCCTCTACGCCGTCGACGTGCCGGACGGTGCAGGCGACACCCTCTTCGCGAACCAGCACGCGGCCTACGACGCGCTGAGCGACACGATGAAGGGGATGCTCGAAGGCCTGGTCGGTGTGCACTCACCCGGCCCGCAGTACGGCGCGGACGGACTCTCGACGCAGCACAAGTCGATGCAGACCAGGGCGGCCGACCGAGCCGACAGCGTCGTGCGTCACCCGGTGGTGCGGACCCATCCCGAGTCGGGCCGCAGAGCGCTCTATGTGAACGGCGCGTTCACCATCGCCATCGATGGACTCCACACAGCCGAGTCACGCAGTCTTCTTCGCTTCCTCCTCGGTCACGCGGTGAAGGAGCGGTTCACCTGTCGGGTCCGCTGGGAACCCGGCACGCTCGTGATGTGGGACAACCGGAGCGTGCAGCACTACGCCCTCCACGACTACGCCGGGCAGCGTCGCCACATGCGTCGGGTGACGGTCAAGGGCGACCGGCCGGCATGACCGAACGCGAATCCGCGGCTTCCGCGGCGGCGGTGTCACGCGTCGCACTCGGGCACTGGCCGACCCCGCTCGAGCCCTGTCACCGTCTCCAGGCCGAGGTCGGGGGGCCGCTCGTGTGGCTGAAACGCGACGACTGCACCGGGCTCGCCTTCGGTGGGAACAAGACCCGCAAGCTCGAGTACCTCCTCGGCGACGCCAGGCAGAAGGAGGCGACCGGCGTCGTGACCTTCGGCGCGGTGCAGTCGAACCATGCCCGGCAGACCGCGGCGGCCTGCGCCCGGGTGGGGCTGCCGTGTGACCTCGTGCTCATCGATGCGGTCGACCGACCCACCGACCTCTACCGGTCGGGAGGCAACCGCCTTCTCGACGACATCCTCGGCGCGACCGTGCATCTCGTGGCCGACGACGAGGGTGCCGTGATCCGCGCCGGCCAACTCGCCGACGAGGATCCGGGGCGCTACTTCGTCGATCCCGGTGGATCGAGTCCGATCGGCGCCTTGGGATACGTCGATGCGGTGGCGGAGCTCGTCGGCCAGCTGGGCGCGGCGGCGGTGACCCCGCTCGAGCTCGTCGTGGCCTCGTCGACCGGGGGGACGGCTGCAGGGTTGATCGTCGGGCTCGCCGCGGCCGGCTTCGATCTCCCCGTCACGGCCGCCGCGGTCTACGCCGACGAGGCGCACACGGCCGCGACCATCGAACGGCTGGTGGCCGACACGGGCGCACTTCTGCAGCTCGACGTCGACACGGATTCCGGGATCGGCGCGTGGACGGTCGACGGCGACGCGCTCGGCGAGGGCTACGGCATCGAGACCGTCGAGTCCCACGCCGCGTTGCTCACCCTGGCCCGCACCGAAGGCGTGCTTCTCGACCCGGTGTACACGGCCAAGGCCATGGCCCGGCTGATCGATCGGCTGCCGGATCTCGACCCGGCCGGCGATGTGGTCTTCCTTCACACCGGCGGACAACCCGGCGTGTTCGCCTACGCCGACGCGTTCAGCTGATCGGCACCGGCTCGGGCTGCCATCCCGGACGGCGGAAGACGTGGCCGAGCTTGTTGCGCCAGCCCTTCGCCCGCCGGACATCGCGGGCGATGTCGGTCATCTCGTGATAGCCGATCCGGATGGGGTTGAAGGTCTTGATGTTCTTCGTCAGGCCGTATTTCACCCGTCGCACCTCGGGTTCGAACGTGCCGAAGAGCTTGTCCCAGCTGATGAGGATGCCGCCGTAGTTCTTGTCGAGATACTGCGGATTCGCGCCATGGTGGACACGGTGGTGCGAGGGCGTGTTGAGCACCGACTCGCTCACCGGATCGAGACGATCGATGACCTCGGTGTGGATCCAGTACTGGTAGAGCAGGTTGAGCTGCCCGGCGCGTGCGGTCTGCTGCAGCGGGATGCCGAGCAGTGGCATCGGGAAGAACACCCATGAGGTGAGATAGCCCGACCAGGGCTGGCGCAGTGCCGTCGACAGGTTGTAGTGCTCGCTCGAGTGGTGGGTGACGTGGTTGGCCCAGAGGATCCGCTTCTCGTGCTGCCAGCGGTGACTCCAGTAGTAGAGGAAGTCCCACATCACCATCGACACCAGGAACGATCCCTTGCGCTTGCCGAGATCGGCGACCCGATGACGGAAGAGGAACCGGCTCGTGCGTGACAACAGGCCGTAGTAGGCCGCGTTCACCGCGACGTTCCCGACGAGCATCGCCAGGCTCGCGGCGGTGTCCCGCCGTTCGTAGCCCACCGGGACGAGCTCGTCGGGCGGCGGGGTGGGATCGGACAGCTGGGCCTTGGTCCAGCTGTCGAGGTCGCCCGGCTCGCGGAGCCGACGGTGCTTCAGGGCTCGCGCCTCGGCGAGCATCGTGATGACGAAGATCGGACCCGAGACCAGGTCGACCTTGTCCAGCGGGAGCGACCGTTTCATGCCCGAAGCATGTCGCGCCCCGGGGTGCCCTGTCGATGCGGGGTCCGTCGGGCCGTACGCTGGGTCCGATGGGGCTCCTCGATCGACTCACCCGCCGGGCTGCGCCGGTCGCCCCCCTCGTGGCTGACCTCCGCGCCGCGCTGTCCGACGATCGGGTGCGGGTCGACGGCGCAGAGCGCGCCCTGATGGCCAAGGACGCGTCGGTGTTCGGCGGCGGCGTCGCCGGACCCACCTGCTTCCCGATCTCCACCGACGAGGTGCAGGCGATCATGCGGGTGGCCGCCCGTCACGACGCCGCAGTGGTGCCGCGTGGCGCGGGTACCGGCCTGGCCGGCGGCGCCATTCCCCTCGGCGCACCGATCGTGGTGTCGACCGGGAAGATGAACCGCATCCTCGAGGTCGACGAGGCCAACGGGGTCGTCTGGGTCGAGCCGGGTGTGATCAACCTCGACCTCTCGAAGCACCTCCGTCCACTCGGCTACCACTTCGCCCCGGACCCTTCGAGCCAGGCGGTGTGCACCCTCGGCGGCAACGTCGCCAACAACTCGGGCGGTCCGCACTGTCTCGCCTACGGCGTGACCGACGCCCACGTCGTGGCGGTCGAAGTGGTGCTGGCCGACGGTGAGGTCGTCATGCTCGGCGGTCTCGAGGCCGAGCCGGTCGGTTACGACCTGCGGGGCGCCTTCGTCGGTGGCGAAGGCACCCTCGGCATCTCCACTCGCATCGCGGTGCGGCTCACGAGGAATCCGCCGGCGGTGCGCACCCTGTTGCTGTCGTTCGCCGCCGTTCGCGATGCGGCCGAGACGGTCAGCGCGATCATCGCCGCCGGCATCGTGCCCGCCGCCCTCGAGGTCATGGACCAGCGGATCACGGTGGCGGTCGAGAACTTCGTGGCCGCCGGGTATCCGGTCGACGCGGCCGCAGTGCTGCTCGCCGAGATCGAAGGCCTCGACGACGGCGTCGACATCGATGCCGCGCAGATCGAGGAGATCGGCCGGGCCAACGGTGCGACCGATGTGCGCCGGGCCGGATCCGACCACGAACGCGAGCTGTTGTGGAAGGGCCGCAAGACGGCGTTCGGTGCCATCGCCCAGCTCGCCCCCGACTACTACCTGCACGACACGGTCGTTCCCCGTTCCGCGCTCGCCGACGTGCTCGAACAGGTCTACGAGATCGCCGACCGCCACGACGTCGTGGTGATGAACGTCTTCCATGCCGGTGACGGCAACCTCCACCCGCTCCTGCTCTTCGATGCCCGCGAGGAGGGGACCCTCGAGCGCGTCCACGCCGCCGGGGCCGAGATCCTCCGCGCCTCGCTGGCGGCCGGCGGTGTGCTGAGCGGCGAGCACGGCGTCGGGGTCGAGAAGCAGCGGTTCATGGACGAGCTGTTCAGCGACGCCGACCTCGAGCACCAGAACCGGCTGCGCCGCGCCTTCGATCCGGTCTGCCGGGCCAACCCCGGGAAGGTGCTCCCGATGGGGCACTCCTGTGCCGACATCCAGGCGCTGCGGTCCGTGCCCACCGAGGTGTGGGGATGAGCACGCTCACGATCACCGATCCGGTGCTCCACGAGTTCGCGGCCGAGGTCGGGGCCGAGGGGCCCGTCGCCGTTGCCGGTGGACGGACCCGCTGGGGCGTGGGCGGCGCGCTCGACGACGGAGCCCGGGTGGTGTCCGCGCCGGCGAGCATCGTCGCATACTCGGCTCCGGAGATGACGGTGCAGGTACGGGCGGGCACCACCGTCGCCGAGCTCGCGGCCGAGCTCTCCGCCCACGGGCAACGCACCGCCCTCCCCGAACGCGGTGGCACGGTCGGCGGGGCGGTCGCCGTCGGCGAGAACCCCGTCGATGTGATGGGTCGGGGCCGGCTCCGCGATGCCGTGCTGCAGGTCCGCTACGTGAGCGCGGAAGGCGAGCTCGTCACCGGCGGGGGACCGGTCGTGAAGAACGTGACCGGCTACAACCTGCCCAAGCTGATGACCGGCTCCCTCGGGACGCTGGGTCTGATGGTCGAGTTCGTGCTCCGGACCAATCCCGTGCCTGCGGCCTCACGGTGGCTGTCGTCGGCTGACGCCGATCCGTCGGTCACGCTCGCCGCGATCCACCGGGCGGCCGACGTCCGCTGGGACGGCACGACCACCTGGGTCCTGCTCGAGGGCCACGGGCCCGACATCGAGGCCGACGCCGTCCGTCTCCGGGATCTGGCGGGATTCACGGAGGTCGAAGGCCCACCGCCGCTGCCGCCCCACCGCTGGTCGCTGAGCCCGGCCGACGCGCTCGCGCTCCCGGCCCGCAACGACGGCACCAGCGTCGTGAGTGTGGGGGTGGGCCTCGCGTGGTCCGATCAGGCCCAGCCCGACAGGGTGGTCGACGCCGGTGTCGCCGCGTTGGCCGCCCGGGTGAAACACAACTTCGACCCGACCGGCCGGCTCAACCCGGGCCGAACGGTGGGCTGATGGACCTCCGACTCCTCCCCGACGAACTCAACACCTGTGTGCAGTGCGGGCTCTGTCTCCCGCACTGCCCCACGTACCGCGTCACCGGTGACGAGACCCGCAGCCCGCGGGGACGGATCCAGCTCATGCGCGAAGTGCAGCTCGGTGGCGCACCGATCACCCCCGAGATCAGCGAATCGTTCGAGAGTTGCGTCCAGTGCCGCGCCTGCGAGCCCGCGTGCCCGAGCAGTGTTCCCTACGGCCACCTGATGGAGCGGACCCGCGAGACCCTGGTGACCGAGCGGCGCATGACGCCCTGGTGGCTGCGTCTGCTCTACCGACCGCTGGCTCACCCGCGGCTCCTCCGATTCGGGAGTTCGGCCCTCGCGATCGCCAACCGCCTGCGTCTCGTGCCCCGTCGGTTCGGCTTGCCGAGGGACATGCCGGTGCGGCGCGTCCCCCACGTCGCGTCGGGTGCCGACGTGTATCTCTTCACCGGCTGTGTCATGGACGCGTGGCAGCGCGACGTCCATGTGGCCGGGCAGCGCGTGGTCGAGGCAGCCGGCTTCGGCGTGACCCCCACGGGTGACGTCGCTCCGTGTTGCGGTGCCCTCCAGGCCCACGCCGGGCTCACCGACCAGACCCGACGGCTGGCCGAGTCCATGATGACGGCGCTGGGCGGCGACGACCGTCCGATTCTGGTCGACTCCGCCGGTTGCGGCGCGGCGATGAAGGACTACGGCCACCTACTCGGGACCGCGGAGGCCGCGGCGTTCTCGGCTCGGGTGTTCGACATCCAGGAATGGCTCGCCGGCCATGTCGACCGACTCCCCGAGGTCGACCCGCTCGACCTCCGGGTGGCCGTGCAGGATCCCTGCCATCTCCGCCACGTCCAGCGGGTCCACCCCGCAACCCGCACCGTGCTGGCGCCCTTCGTCCGTGAGCTCGCGGAGCTCGACGACGAAGGCCTGTGTTGCGGCGCGGGGGGCGCCTACTCGGTGTTCGAGCCCGAACTGGCCGTTCAGATCCGGGACCGCAAGGTCGCGGCGATCGACCGGGCCACGCCCGATGTCGTCGCCAGTGCCAACCCCGGATGTGCGATGCATCTCGCGGCGGCCGGGGTCGAGACAGTCCACCCGATGGTGCTCGTCGCGCGTGCGCTCGGCGTCGAGACCGGCTGATCTCCCGTGTCTCAGGCCTCGGTCGCCGTGGTGGGCGCGGGGCCTGCGGGTCTCATGGCCGCGGAGGTGCTCGCCACGGCGGGCGCCGAAGTGACGGTCTTCGAGCTGCATCGGTCGCCCGGACGGAAGCTCCTCCTGGCCGGCCGCAGCGGCCTCAACCTGACCCACAGCGAGGCGTTCGACGAACTCGTCGGCCGCTATCGCGCCATGCCGTCGGCGCTGCGGGCCGCCCTCGAGTGCTTCCCGCCGGCGGCCGTGCGCGAATGGGCCGACGGGCTCGGACAGGCGACCTTTGTCGGTTCGAGTGGACGGGTCTTCCCGGCTGCCCATCGCGCCGCCCCACTCCTGCGAGCGTGGCTCGGGCGTCTCGGCGAGCTCGGCGTGGAACTCCGGCCCCGTCACCGCTGGACGGGCTGGGACGGCGACGAGCTGCGGTTCACCGCCTCCGCCGGGGGAGCGGCCGAGTCGTCGACGGCGGAGGTGCGGGTGGCCGCCGACGCGACCGTGATCGCGGTGGGTGGGGCCAGCTGGCCCTCGGTCGGATCGGCGGGCGAGTGGACCGAGGATCTGCGCGCCGACGGTATCGTCGTCGCCCCGTTGCGCCCGTCGAACTGCGGCCTGCAGGTGGCGTGGTCGGCCGTCTTCCTCGAGCGTTTCGAGGGCACGCCGGTGAAGAACGTGTCGGCCTCGGCCGCCGGGCTCGCCGTCCGCGGCGAGTTGGTGGTCACCCGGTCCGGCCTCGAAGGCGGCCCGGTCTACGCCCTGTCGGGACCGCTGGGTGAGGCCGCGGTGTTCCCGACCGTCGTGCACCTCGATCTCTCGCCCGACCTCGACGAAGCCGCGTTGGCGGCCCGGCTGGAGCGGCGCCGGCCGAAGGCATCCCAGTCCACCTGGCTCCGCGACGCCGGCCTCGCGCCGGTCGTGGTGGGTCTTCTGCGCGAAGCCACCGGCAACCGACTGCCCGACGATCCGCTCGCCATAGCCCGGCTCCTTCGGGCCGCGCCGATCGAGGTGGAGGCTCTTGCCCCGCTCGATCGGGCCATCTCCACGGCAGGTGGGGTGCGCTTCGATCAGCTCGACGACGGCCTGATGCTGCGAGCCCGTCAGGGCGTCTTCATCGCCGGGGAGATGCTCGATTGGGACGCGCCGACCGGTGGCTACCTGCTGCAGGCGTGTTTCGCCACGGGGCGGCTGGCGGGCCTTCGCGCCGCTGCGCACCTCGGACTGGTGGACTGAGCCTCCATCACCTCGCGGGATCACGGCCGTTCAGCAGCGCGGGATGGGGTGGAGCCGGCCCTCGACGATCTCGTGGAGTCCGATGGCGTCGGCCGCGTCGGCGGTCCAGAAGGCGGGATCGCCGAGTGCGTAGACCTGATGCGCCGCGAACCGTTCGAGCGTCACCGAAGTGCCGGTGAGTACGTCGCCGGCCGTCAGTGCGACCGGGATTCGCTCAGCCCGTGCCGTCCACAGCCGGCCGTAGACGAACCCGGTGGCATCCGGTTCGTCGTCGGTCGCGGCGCGGTTCTCGCGGACCCAGCAGTAGGCGGTGGACCGGTCGTAGAGGTCGTCGACCGGGGTGCCGATGCGGTCGTGGAGTCCGGCGAGGCCGTAGAGGTTTCCCGTCGTGCCGTTGCCGAAGACGGCGAGGAGATCGTCGGTCACCGCATCCATCTGCGGTTGGAACGGCTCCACGATCGGCGCGGCATGCGGGTGGAGCACGCCTCGCTCGCGGTCGACCTCCGGCCCGAAGAGATCGTGTCCGTCGAGGGCCCACGGGATGTCGATGCCGAGCTGGGCGGCGATGGTCGGCACGATGTCGATCGTCTCCACCGGCTCGTGATGGCGGACGCCGCTGGTCTGCCCGGGCAGCTTGTAGAAGAACGGGACGCCGGCGACGCCACCGAGGTTCTCGCTGTCGACCCCCGCGTCGGGTGGCCGGGCAGGAACGAGATGCCGTGGTCGGCCGACACGATCACGGTCGCCCGGTCGAGCACCCCCTCCTTTTCGAGCTGGTCGAGGTATTCGCCGAGCAGCCGGTCGGCGAAGGCGAGCTGGAGGAGATGGCGTTGCTGGGAGGCTCGTGCCGACGTCTCGTCACCGTCCCAGCGCGAGAAGTAGCCGGCCAGGTAGACGTCGACATAGGTCTCGCCCCCGGGATGGAGTCGCCAGGGCACGTGGGGCAGGAGGGTGTGGAGATAGTGGAGCCTCGGGGTGTCCGCCGCTCGCATCGCCGCGACCTCGGCCCGGAAGTCGGCGACCCTGGCGTCGTTGGTGATGAGGCTGTCGAGAAAGGCCGTGTTCTCCGCGGTGACGGCCTGCGCGTCGACCTCGACCACGTCGCCCACGGGCACCCGCCCGACCTCGACCTCGACCGGGGCCGTCGTGGACGGCGGAGTGGTGGTCGTCGTGGTCGTCGTCGTGGTGGTGTCGGTGGTGGGCACCGGCTCGTCGGCGGGGTGGTCGATGGTCAGGTCGCCGCCGAAGTTCCCCCAGCCGGCGCCGATCGAGGGAAGTCCGAGATCGAGGCCCTCCGGCGCGACCAGATGGCCGAACACGATCATCGCGTCGTCGAACAACAGTCGGAACGAGCCCTGTGCGTCGGACGGTCCGTCTGCGACGACCGAGGGTCCCGTGGCGACCGGGGTCGTGGTGGTCGTCGGGGGCATGGTTGTCGGGGGCATGGTCGTGGACGTCGCGTCGACCGGAGTGGGTGTGGCCAGCAGCTCGAGGATCGCCTCGGGAGGTGCGCCGTCGCACACCGTGGGCGGGCACAGGTCGACGAGCGGGTCCGACGATGAGACGTCGTAGATGTCGCCGAGGAGGGTGAAGAGGTTCTCGGGGTAGAGCGAGTAGACCGGCGCGGCCTCCGCAGCGGTACGGCCGGTCAACATGGCCGGCACGGCGACCTCGGTCGTGGAGCCCACGGTCGTCGCATTGGAGAACAGGTGCGACATGTCGCCCAGCCGGGCGAAGTTCGGCCATCGGGCACGGTCGATCTCACCGGTCTCGTCGAGCAGCGACGCCATCGGGAGTTCGTCGAAGATCAGCAGGTGGATGGGCGGGAACCGCTGCTCGACCTGCTCCGCGATGGTGAGCGGGCGAGCCGTCTCGGTCGCCGTCGTGTCCTGGGGCCCGAGGTCGAGGGCGAGACCGCCGCCGACGAGCTCGGCGAGCTCCACCGCCTCCACGTCGTCGGGGAACACCACCGCCGAGGCCGGCGACACGAAGACGAACACGCCGACGAACAGCACCGGCGTGAATGCCAACACCGATGCCACGGATCGAACCGCCTCGCTGATCGCGTACCACCGGACCAGGCCGCCGGTGAGCGCCAGACCGAGCACGACCGGGACCACCCATGGGCCGGGGGCGACGTCGACGACCTGGATGAGTGCGAGGAAGCCGAGCAGACCCACGAACGCGAGGTGCACGGGTGCCGTGAGCCGCGGCCGCACGAGCTGGATCACCGTCTCCACCGCACCGAGCAGCGCCGCCGGGACGAGCGCGACCGCCAGGGCCAGCGCGACGACCTGGGTCGGACTCGAGTCGTGGGCGGTGAAGAAGGTCGGATTGTCGCCGAGGATCCCGAGCAGGGGTTGGGTGATGGCGAGCGTGGCCAGGGTCAGGAGGTGCAGCAGACGCCACGGCAGCGCGGGC
>JBDQKM010000002.1:0-48934 GCA_040263275.1 Acidimicrobiales bacterium | reverse complement strand
GGTGAAGAGGGCCTGGTCGGGGCGCAGACGAGCCCGTTCGGCGGCCTGGGGCTCCTTGACCTTCACGATCAGGTCGGCGCTCCCCCACACGCGTTCGACGTCGGCCTCGATCGCTGCCCCTGCCGTCGCGTAGTCGAGGTCGGTGGCGCCGATCCCGGTGCCGGCACCCTTCTCGACGACGACCTCGTGACCGTGGGTCACCAACTCCCGCACGCTCGTCGGGGTGAGGCCGACGCGACGCTCGGCCTCCTTGATCTCGCGTGGGCAGCCGATGCGCATTCCCACAACCTAGAGGCTGGGCTCAGTCGTCGAGGTGGTACATCGGCGCGGCGGGCTTGAGCGGACGGGCGTACCAGAGAGGGCGCCGCAGACCCCCAGGCCCCGGTGCGGGCCGGGTGTTGGCCATCCAGTCGAGGTAGGCCTCGCGGGACTTGGCCGTGTCGACGACGACATCGCCGTACTGGTCGCCGGCCTCGGCTGGGCCGACGGTCACCTTCTGGTGCCAGCACTGCATGCCGGAGATGGGGTCGGGCTGCACCGAGAAGGTGAGGTTCTGGTGCACACCGGTGTCGTTCCACCAGATGCGGTTGGTGTCGGGGTCGTCCGAGTCGAACTTGCGGATGCCGTCGTTGCGGGTCAGCTTCCATTTCCCGTCGGCGGTCTTGTCGATGGTGGCCTTCCCGGCGCCCCAGGATCGTGCCTTGTCCTCCTCGATGCGCCAGCGCCCCATGTGGTGCGATGCCGCGACGACGCCGGGGCGAACGCCCTCGGTTCGCCAGGCCTGGATGACGAAGTGGCCGATCCGGGTGGTGATGCGCACGAGCCCGTTCTCCTCGATGTCGAGCGCCTCCGCGTCGGACGGGTGGATCCACAACGGGTGCCGATGGCTGATCTCGTTGAGCCACTTCGAGTTGGCCGAACGGGTGTGGATCAGTGTCGGGATCCGGAACGTGGGCAGAAGGATGCGCTCACTGCCCGCGATGTCGAGGTCCTGGTGGTGGACGTGGCTCTTGATCCACGTGGGCGCTGCATACTCCGGCCATCCCCAGTCCTTGAGCGTGGTGGAGAAGAGCTCGAGCTTCTTCGAGGGCGTCGGGAAACCCTCCTTGATCTCGCCGTCGACCTCGACTGCGGGCGAGCCCTCGCCGAGGTCGGCGAGGGCGATGTCGGCCAGACCATCCTTGGTCCCGTCCCAGGCACCGATCGTGCCCGGCTTGCGGAAGACACCATCGGTGCCCTTCTCGCAGTCGGCGACCGCGTCGGCGCCCACGATGCGCTCGTAGGGCGTGACCATGTCGCCCGGCACGGCGAACGAGCCGACGTCGCGCATGTACTCGAGCGGGGTCTTGCCCGCTTCCTCCGCCGCCTCGGCGAGCCCGGGGACGGACTGCGAGAACATCGTGCCGTAGTACTCGTCGACCGTGATCGGCGTCCCCGGCCGCTCGTCGGACTCGAACCACTGGCGGATGCCGCGAGACCCATCGGGGTCGATCTTCCACGAGAGGTCGATCCAGAACTCGTTCTCCTCCCAGACCTCGCCGCGGTTGAATTCGTGCGTGCGCGAGTCGGGTCCGAGTTCCTCGCCGCGGATCTCGGCGTAGCGGCGCATGACCGGCTGGCGGAATCCGATCCAGCGGCCGTTGTGGGTCTCGAACGACGCGACGTCGTGACGCTCCGTGCCGACTCCCATCGGGAGCACATAGTCGGCGAACCAGGCGGTCTCCGACCAGGTCGGGGTGAGGGCCACGTGGCACTTCACCTTCGACTCGTCGGTCAGCGCCTCCATCCACGAGAAGCCGTCGGGGTTTGTCCAGATCGGGTTGTAGACCCGGCTGAAGTACACGTCGAGCGTGCCGCGACCCTCGTTCAGGAAGTGCGGCAGGAGGATCGACATCTCGTGGTACGAGAGCGGGAACTCCTTCGGCCAGGAGAGCTCGTTCCACTCGTGCAGCGCCGGTGCGCCCTTCGGCTGGGCGGGCTTGAACTTGTTCCAGCCGTTGCCACTGGTGCCGCCGACGGTCGCGACGGAGCCGGTCAACACGTTGAGGAAGAACAGGCAGCGGGCGGTCTGCCAACCGCCGAGGTTGCCGGCGCCGGCCGCTCGCCAGTTGTGCGACGCGAACTTGGTCGGGTGGGCCCCGATGATCTCGGCGATCTCTCGGAGCTGGTCGCCGGAGACGCCGCAGATCTCTTCGGCCGCTTCGGGGGTGTACTCCGCGTAGGCGTCGAGCAACGCGGTCTCGAGTGAGTCGAACTCGAGCGGCAGGTCGGGGCGGGTCTCGGAGAGGTAGGTCTCCCAGTTGACCCACCGACGCACGAAGTCCTTCTGCCAGGTCCCGCGCTCGATGAGCAGCCGGGCGATCGTGAGCAGGAGGAAGGGCTCCGTTCCGGGCCAGGCCGGCAGCCAGTGGTCGGCCTTCGAACCGGTGTTGGACAGTCGCGGGTCCACACAGATCACGGTCGCGCCCTTGCCCTGGGCCTCGATGATGCGCTGGGCGTGGGGGTTGAAGTAGTGGCCCGCCTCCAGGTGCGAGGAGATCAGGAAGATCACCTCGGCGTTGGCGAAGTCGGACGACGGGCGGTCGTGGCCCATCCAGCTCTGATAGCCGATGCGGGCATTGGAGGAGCAGATGTTGGTGTGGCTGTTGTGGCCGTCGACGCCCCACGACTTGAGGACCCGGTCGGCGTAGCCGTCCTCCCCCGGTCGACCGACGTGGTACATCACGCCGTCGCGGCGGCCCTCGTCCATCGCCGTCCCGATTCGAGCACCGATGTCGGTGAGGGCTTCCTCCCAGCTGACCCGCTCCCACTGCCCCGAGCCACGCTCCCCGACCCGACGCATCGGATGGAGGATTCGTTCGGTGTCCGTGACCTGGTTGAGCGTGGCCGGGCCCTTGGCGCAGTTGCGGCCCCGCGACGCGGGATGGAGCGGGTTGCCCTCGATCTTGTCGATCTCGCCGGTCTCGTGGTTGACGTGGGCCAGCAGCCCACACGCCGCCTCACAGTTGAAGCAGGTCGTCGGCACCAGCGAGTGGTGTTCCTCGACCTTGTCGGGCCAGGCCTTGGCGTTGAGCGAGGTGACGTCGTGCCAGTCCTCGTGGGGCGGGTACTGCTGCAGGTCGGTCATCGGCGGGTCCTAGGAGAGGGGCACGGATTGGCCGGCGCGGACGAAGGCGTCTTCATACGCCCAGAGGGCGGCGACCGCGATCACGCCGGCGAGGGCTCCGAGGCCGGGCCCGGCGTCGGTCGCCAGGGCGGCGACCACCAGCGCAGCGGCAACGAGGAGCCCGGCGACGCCGAACCGGAAGCGGCTGGCGTAGGCGCCGCGGATCATCTGATGGAGCGCGGCCTCGACGTGGGGTGTGCCCTTCGACGAGGCCTCGATCCAGATCAGCGCGAGGGTGACCACGGTCCCGCCGAGGAACGCCCACTGGGTCGCGTCGCTCGACGGCACCTCCATGAAGAGATCGATGATCGCGTACGTGGCGCCACCGGCGGCGACCGACTGGGCCAACAGCGTCGGAAGCAGGAGCGGGGTCTGCCAGAGGTCTCGGCCCTCGCACTGGGCGAACAGGAAGGCGGTGTAGCCGGCGGTGCCTGCGGCGAACAGCGCGGTCGGGATGGCGAGGACCTCGATGGTCCGGTGCATGTCGGCCAGGCCGGCGACCCACCACGCCGCCATGAGCGCAGCGAAGCCGGCGAGGATGTAGGCCCCCTTCACGAGCCAGGACTCCCAACTCCCGCGGGTGATCAGGTAGTGGAAGCGGCCGGGCTGCTTCAGGTCGGCGACGAGCAGCACGCCGGTGAGGGCGAGGAAGACGCCGGCCACCATCGGGGGGACCACGCCGACCGCAGCCTGCTCGTCGCTGTGGCCGAGGAGCACCAACAGCGCGGCGACCAGCATCACGCCCGCCGCGATCGCCTTGGTGACGAGATAGCCCGACACCTTCTCCTTCCACGTCATCTGGTGTGAGGTGGTGTAGGTGGTACGGGCGACCACGCCATGGCTGTCGGGTGGCACGGTCGGATGGGCCGGTGTGGTGTCGGCCCAGATCATCCCGTCGTTCGCGATGGCGGTTCGGAGCGGGTTCAGCGACGCCTGGTCGGCGCCCCGGTAGTACACCTTCGGGTTGGTCCCCTGTTCGGGGGCGCGGACCGCGACGTCGTCGCGGGCGATGATGCTCGTGGCGAGGTTCAGCGGGTCGTCGAGGTCTGCCACCTTGATGGCGTGGGTCGGGCACACGACCACGCACGACGGCTCGAGGTTCTGCTCGATGCGGTGGTTGCAGAAGTTGCACTTGTGGGCCGTGTTCGTGGCCGGGTTGATGTAGAGCGCGTCGTAGGGGCAGGCGTTCATGCAGCCCTTGCACCCGATGCAGTTGTCGTCGTTGAAGTCGACGACCCCGTTGTCGGCCCGGTAGAGCGCGTTGGTGGGGCAGATCGACATGCACGGGGCGTCGTCGCACTGGTTGCAGCGCATCACCGAGAAGTGGCGGCTGACGTTCGGGAACGAGCCGGTCTCGATGTATTTCACCCAGGTGCGATTCACGCCCAGCGGCACGTCGTGCTCGCTCTTGCACGCCACCGTGCAGGCGTGGCACCCGATGCAGGAATCGCTGTCGAGGAGGAAGCCGAGCCGGGTCACGTGTCCTTCAGAGCCTTGGATAAATGTACGGACAATTGCTGGCAGACCGTACCGCATCGTGACCCAGGTGGACAGGGATCTTCCCGCGTCGGGCCGCGGATGGCCTGAGGATGGCAGTCGTCGCCCGCGTCTGGGATCGTGGGCGCTCCGTTCCCACCTCCCGAAGCGAGCGATCCATGCCTGGCCTGCGTCCCGATGTCGACCCCGACGGTCTCCTCGAGTACTCGGTCGTCTACACCGACCGTGCACTCAACCACATGAGCCAGAGCTTCCAGTCGGTGATGACCGACGTGAGTCGCACCCTCCGCGACGTCTACTCGGCGAACTCGGCGACGATCGTGCCGGGCAGCGGCACCTTCGGCATGGAAGCGGTGGCGCGCCAGTTCGCCACGGACCAGCACTGTCTCGTGCTGCGCAACGGCTTCTTCTCCTACCGGTGGACACAGATCTTCGAGATGGGCTCGATCCCGTCGTCGCACACCGTGCTCGCCGCCCGCCGTGCGACGGAGGGGCCCACGGAGCCGTTCGCGCCCGCCCCGCTCGACGAGGTGGTGGCCACGATCGAATCCGAGCGTCCCGCAGTGGTGTTCGCTCCCCACGTCGAGACGTCGGCCGGCATGATCCTTCCCGACGACTATCTGCGCACGGTCGCGGCGGCGACCCACGCGGTCGACGGCTTGTTCGTGCTCGACTGCATCGCCTCGGGCACGATCTGGGTCGACATGGCCGACGTCGGCATCGATGTCCTGGTCAGCGCCCCGCAGAAGGGCTGGTCGGGCTCTCCGTTCGGCGCGCTCGTGATGCTGAACGAGGCGGCCGGGGTCCGATTGGCAGAGACGCAGAGCACCAGCTTTGCCTGTGACCTGGGCAAATGGCGCCAGATCATGGCCGCCTACGAGTCGGGGGGTCACGCCTACCACGCGACCATGCCGACCGACGCGATCACGTCCTTCCGGTCGGTGATGGCCGAGACGGAGGCGATCGGTTTCGACGTGGTGCAGCAGGCCCAACAGGAGCTGGGTGACCGGGTGCGTGCCCTGCTGGGTGCTCGCGGCATCGCCAGCGTCGCCGCCGAGGGTTTCGGGGCCCCGGGTGTCGTCGTGTCCTACACCGACGATCCCGACGTGAAGAACGGCAGCAAGTTCGCCGCAGCCGGCCTACAGATCGCCGGCGGCGTGCCGCTCATGTGCGGCGAGGGCGACGACTTCTCGACCTTCCGCTTGGGGCTCTTCGGGCTCGACAAGCTGCTGGACGTCGATGCTGCGGTGGCCCGACTCGAGTCCGCGCTCGATCAGATCCAGTAGGGCGCTCAGTCGAGGAGGTCGAGCACCAGCTCGGACGGGCGGCCGAAGACGGCGCGGCCGTCGAGCACGGCGATGGGTCGTTGCATGTCGGCCGGGTTCTCGACCAGGTGGGCCACCACCGCCGCGGCGCTGGTGTCGTCGAGGGATGCCCTCACCATCGCCGCCGGGTCACCGCCGACCATGGCCACGAGCTCGGTCAGCGTCGCGGCATCGAGTGGATCGGCGATGTAGTCGTGGATCGTGTAGTCGACCCCGCGTTCGTCGAGCAGGGCGACCGCCCCGCGAGCCTTGCTTCAATTCTGGTTGTGGTAGAGCGTGAGCATCCGCCGAGTCTGTCAGGTGTCGAAGCGTGATGGACGGCTCATGACCTCGCGGAGCAGGGGCTCGAACTCGCCGATGGGCAAGGTGTCGTAGTTCGGGTCGAAGCAGTTCTGGTCGTACTCGGCGCAGAAGGCAACGCACGCGTCGTAGTGCGGCGAGTCCCGGTAGTGCTCGCGGGCGTTGCGGTCGCCACCGAGGTGATGGAAGTAGTAGTAGCCCTGGAAGATGCCGTGGTGGCGAACGATCCACTCGGTCCGCTCGTCGACGTAGGGAGCGAGAAGCGCGCCGGCCGCATCGCTGTGGTTCTCGGGCGCGAACACATCGCCGACATCGTGGAGGAGCGCACCGACGACGAGGTCGTCCGACTCGTCGGCCCGGTAGGCGCGGGTGGCGGACTGCAGGGAGTGTTCGTAGCGGTTGATCTGGTATCCGAGGTTCGGTCCCTTCAGCAGGTCGAGCATCGTGAGGAGGTTGTCGACGAGTGCGCCGCCGGTGTGCGCCACGGCCGCGGTCGTCAGCACCGCGTAGTCGGCAGCGGTGCCCTCCTCCATGCGGGTCCACGAAACCTCGGGGATGTCGTCAGTGGAGGGCAGGTCGGTCATGGCCCCGAGAGTAGCCACCAGAGGTCGGCGCAGGCTCCGGATTCGATCCCGCGGACGCGTGTCCGGGGTGGTGGCGCTCGGTGTTCCGGTCACGGCTCTTGGGTGTCACACCCCCTGGGTACGCTGCGGTCGAGCGAAGCTCGACCAGGTCCTCCGCTCAGGTGATCCCGCAAGACCCTCCGGCCGGTCCCCCACGTGAGTCATTTGCATGGAGGTCGGCGATGGGTGTCCAGAGTGTTGCAGGGAAGAGTGTTACAGGGAGTGGTGCGGTTTCGGACGGTGCGGGCACGCGTCCGCTGGCGTCGGCGCTCGTCGACGTGACCCGGCGGTGGGCCGATGCGCAGTTCCGGCTGGTAACGCTGGCGGCCGAGTTCGCAGACTCGGCCGAATGGGTGCTGGAGTCGCCCACCGCAGCGCATTGGCTGGCGGCAACCGCCGACGTCGAGACGTGCACGGCCCGCGAGTGGATCCGCATCGGTCACAAGCTTCGTGATCTGCCGGCGATCGCCGGGACCTTCGAGGGCGGCGTGGTCTCGTACTCGAAGGTGCGGACCCTGACCCGTTTCGCGACGGTCGAGAACGAGGCCGACCTGCTGGCGATCGCGGTCGACGTGCCGGCGTCCGAGCTGGGACGGGCGCTGGCCGTGTGGTTCACGGGCCAGGCCGACCCTGGCGATCTGGAGGCGCATCAGCACGCCCTTCGCGGCGTGAAATGGCGCACCGAGGCCGACGGCATGGTGGTCTTCACGTTGCGCCTGCCGCCGTTGCTGGCCGGGATCCTGATCGCCACACTCACCCGGCTCGTGATGCGCTCCGCTGCCCGCCGAGAGCCGGATGGGACCTGGCCGACGACCAACCAGCAGTACGCCGATGCCATCGAGGAGGTGCTCGCTCACGGTACGGGCGAGGTCGCGACCGAGGTGGTGCTCCACGTGCGTGGCGATGGCGCAACCCTCGACGACGGAAGCCCGATCACCGACTCCGTGGTCGAGCGCATCGCCCCCACCGCGTTCCTCCGGGCGATGATCCACGACGCCGAGGCGAACCCCGTCGACGTCTCCAATCGCCGCCGCCACCCCAGCATCCGTCAGAAGCGGTTCGTCAAGGAACGCGATCGGGCGTGTCGCGACTGCGGAAGTCACGAACTCCTCGAATACGACCACAACCCGGCCCACGAACAGACCGGCCACACCCTCACCAGCGAGCTCGAGCTCCGATGTGCTTCCTGCCACCACCGACGCCACCGGGGTTGACCTTCGTCATCCGTCCTCGGTGAGCCGAAGCTCGAAGGTCTGCCCTCCCCACCCGTTCACCTGATCACGCCCCTCGATGGTCACGACCTCGATCGACGCATCGACGGCGACACCGGTCAACGACCGCGTGAACGGTTGCTCCGATGCGTGGTCGTGGAGGAGCTCGCGGACGCCGAGGACCGAGCCGTCCGGCCCCTCGATCCGCCACGCGTCGGCGTAGCGATCGGGTGAGTCGTAGGGAGAGCTGATCGTGGCCGAGAAGTCCCACGTCCCATCGCCGCTCGACGTCGCCGCGGCATCGACGACGTCGGGAAACAGGCCGTCGCCGGCATCGGCCCTCGGCGGTGCCGCCTCCGCCGTGGTGGTGGAAGTCGGCGTGGGCGCCGAGGCGTCGTCGCCGCACGACGCGAGTGCGCCCACGACGACGAGAACGAAAACGAGGCGCACGCCCCGATTCTGTCAGGCTGGGAAGGTGCAACGTCTTCTGGTCGTCCACCACTCCCCCAGCGCCGGGCTGCGTTCGCTGCTCGACGCCGTGGTCGAGGGAACGGGCGCCGACGGCATCGACGGCGTCGAGGCCGTGGTCGTCGAGGCCTTGGAGGCGACACCCGCCGATGTGGCGGCCGCCGACGGCTACCTCCTCGGCACGCCCGCCAACCTCGGCTACATCAGCGGCGCGCTCAAGCACTTCTTCGACGTCGTCTACAACCCGAGTCTCGGTGTCACCAGGGGCCGCCCCTACGGCGCCTGGATCCACGGCGAGTCCGACACCACGGGGGCCGCGCTCGCCCTCGACAAGATCACCACCGGCCTCGAGTGGCGGCTGGTCCAACCCGTGTTCGAGTCGATCGGCGCGGTCGACGAGGCCGCGACGGCTGCGGCCTGGGAGCTGGGCGCCGCATGCGCGGCTGCCCTGATGACGGTCTAGGCGGGCGCCGGTTGCGCGCCGCGGACGAGGCGGCCGTTGAGCGCACCGGTGGGCTCGCCGTCGCGGAACGCGATCTCGCCCGCCACGATGGTGACCTCGTAGCCGGAGGCCCGTTGGACGAGACGCCGCCCGCCGGCGGGCAGGTCGTAGGCGACCGTCGGCTCGTGGAGCGTCTGCCCTTCGAAGTCGATCACGTTGATGTCGGCCTTGTACCCCGGCGCGAGTACGCCGCGGTCGAGCAGCCCGACCAGCTCGGCGGTCTGCTTCGTCTGCATCGAGATCAGCTGTGCGAGCGGGAGCTTCGGGCCGCGGCTGCGGTCGCGCCCCCAGTGCTGGATCAGGGTGGTGGGGAAGCTGGCGTCGGAGATGACCCCACAGTGGGCGCCGCCGTCGCTGAGTCCGAATGTCGTGTGGGGGTGCTCGAGCATCTCCTGCACGAAGGAGAGGTCGCCGCTGCCGTAGTTGAACAGCGGGTGATAGATCAGGGCCCGGCCGTCGTTTTCGAGCAAGGCGTCGTAGGCGACCTCCTGCGGGGTGCAGCCGCGGGCCTCGGCGAGGCCGGCGAACGACTCCTCGGGAGCGGGCTCGTAGTTGGCCGGTTCCCCCAGCCGGTACATCTTGTGCCAGCTGCCGATGATCTCGCCGACGAGGCCTTCGGAGATCGCCGACTCCTCCGCGAGCAGCGCGGCGCGCACCTCGGGCTTGCGCATCTCCGCGACTCGGTCGTCGAGCTCCATCAGGTGGAGCCGGCGGTACGACGGATGGAAGGAGAACGGGTTGAGGGTGGCGGTGAGCCCGAGCAGTACACCGGTCGCTCGGGGCGGCACCTGGCCCCGCATCGGAAGGCCGGCGGCCTGGGCCTCGGAGACCGCGTCGAGTAGCTGTGTCCACCACTCCGGGCGGGCGTCCTGCTGCTCGACCGTGATGGAGCACGGTCGGCCCGACGCCTCGGTCATGGCCCGGAACATGCGGAACTCGGCCTCGAAGTCGTAGAAGTCGGAGATGCCCTGGAGGACCCCGGCGTCCAACTCGCCGAGGGCTTCCGCGATTCCGACCAGCTCCTCCTCGTGGACCGTGATCGAGGGGGTGAGCACACCGGACGACGTCTTGTGCTTCTCGGTACGGGAGGTGCTGAAACCCAGGGCTCCGGCGGCGATGGCTTCCTTGACGACGTGCTTCATCGCCGCGATCTCGTCGGCCGAGGCGGGCTCGTGGTTCGCGCCGCGCTCCCCCATCACGTAGGCCCGCACTGCGCCATGGGGCACCTGCGTGCCGACATCGATCGCGAGTTCCCGGCGCTCGATGGCGTCGAGGTACTCGGGGAACGACTCCCAGTCCCACTGGATGCCCTCGTGGAGGGCGGTGCCGGGAATGTCCTCGACTCCCTCCATCAGCCCGATGAGCCAGTCGCGCTGCTCGGGTTGGCACGGCGCGAAACCGACGCCGCAGTTGCCGGTCACGACCGTGGTGACTCCGTGGAATGTGGACGGCTGCACGAAGGGATCCCAGGTGACCTGACCGTCGTAGTGGGTGTGGGCGTCGACGAACCCGGGCGTCACGATCCGATCCGTGGCATCGACGATCTCGGTCTCCGGCCCGACGAGTGTCTCGTCGATCGCGCCGACGGCGACGATCGTCGATCCGGTGACGGCGACATCGCCCACCACCGGTGCGCTGCCGGTGCCGTCGTAGATCGTCCCGTTGCGGATCACCAAGGAGTACATGCGCGCCAGACTACGGCAGGCGCGTATCCTCGGCCCGATGGACGACGCCCGCCTCATCGAGAACCTGCTCTACACCTATGCCGAGCGCATCGACGCCGGCGATTTCGAGGGCATCGCCGACCTGTTCACCCATGGCCGGATCTGGGGCGCCCCGGACCCCACGCCCGATGCGGTGTTCGAGGGTCGGGAGGGTGTCCGCAAGATGTACGAGAACACCACCCGGCGCTACGACGACGACGGCACGCCGAAGACCCATCACGTGACGAGCAACGCCATCATCGAGGTCGACGGAGACCGGGCCACCTGCCGCAGCTATTACTGCGTGTTGCAGGCCACCACTCAGCTTCCACTGCAGCCGATCATCACCGGTCGCTACGAGGACACGTTCCACAAGGTCGACGGGGAGTGGTGGTTCGACACCCGGATCATGTTCGTACGCCAGGTCGGCGACCTCTCGCAGCACCTCCTTTTCTCGCTCGGCACCGAAACCTGACACACCGTCAGATATGGTCGTGGCATGACGGAACTGGCCGACTTCCCGAAGATCATCAGCGTCGACGACCATGTCGTCGAGCCCGCCCATCTGTGGCAGGACCGGCTGCCCGAGAAGTACAAGGACGTGGGTCCCCGGATCGTCATCGCTCCGCAGGGAGACATGGCGTTGGTCGACGGTGCCTGGGTCGAGACTCCGGGCAACGGCGACAAGATGGCGGCCTGGTGGCACTACGAGGACCACCGCTACCAGATCAAGGAGATGATCGCCTGCGCCGGCACGCCGCCCGAAGAGGTGACGATGCAGGGTGTCACCTACGACGACATCCGGCCCGGCTGCTACGACCCCAAGGCCCGCCTGGCCGACATGGACGCCAATCATGTCGAGGCGTCGCTGTGCTTCCCGAACTACCCGCGGTTCTGTGGTCAGCTCTTCGCCGAGCGCAACGACATGGAGCTCTCCAAGCTGTGTGTGGAGGCCTACAACGACTGGATGGTCGACGAATGGTGCGGTGACTCCGGCGGTCGTCTCCTCCCCCTCTGCCTCGTGCCGCTCTGGGATGCCGAGCTCGCGGCCGCGGAGATCCGCCGCAACGCCGCCCGCGGTGTCAAGGCCGTGGCCTTCTCGGAGCTTCCGGCCTGGCTCGGTCTCCCCTCCATCCACTCGGGCCACTGGGACCCGTTCTTCAGGGCCTGCGAGGAGACCGGCACCGTCATCACCATGCACATCGGGTCGGGCACCCGCACCGTCAAGCCGTCGGACGACGCGCCGACGCTCGTGACCGCGGCCTTGATCTCGGCCAACAGTGCGGCCTCGATGATCGACTTCCTGTTCTCCGGAGTGCTCGTTCGCCACCCCGACCTGAAGCTCATGTACGCCGAGAGCCAGATCGGCTGGATCCCCTATTACCTCGAACGGGCCGACGACAACTACAAGACCCACCGCTGGGCCCAGGGTGAGGAACGCCTCCCCGAGCCGCCGTCGTACTACTACCGCCGCCAGATCTACAGCTGCTTCTTCAAGGACACGGCTGGCATGAAGCTGCTCGACGAGGTCGGCGTCGACAACGTGCTGTTCGAGACGGACTACCCCCACAGCGACGGGACCTTCCCTCGCTCGAAGGAGGTCGCCCACGAGCTGTTCGGCCATCTCGACGACGAGGCGGTCTACAAGATCGCCCGCGGCAACGCGATCAAGCTCCTCGACCTTCCCTTCGACTGAGGGCCGTCGTCGGCGCGAGACTCGCCGCCATGACGACGACCGACCTCCCGGCCGACGACCTCGGCTTCGATCCCGACGTCCTGCGCGAGAAATACCGGATCGAGCGAGACAAGCGGCTCCGCGACGACGGCAACGAGCAGTACGTGGAGGTCGCCGGAGACTTCGCCTACTACGTGGAGGACCCCTACCTCGACGAGGTGATCCAGCGGGCACCGCTCGCCGACGAGGTCGAAGTGGTGGTCGTTGGGGGCGGGTTCGGTGGCCTCCTGGCGGGAGCCCGACTCGCCGAGGCCGGCATCGACGACGTGTGGGTGATCGAGAAGGGCGGCGACTTCGGCGGTACCTGGTACTGGAATCGTTACCCCGGCGCCATGTGCGACATCGAGTCCTACATCTACCTGCCGCTGCTCGAGGAGACCGGCTTCATGCCGGCGGAGAAGTACACCAAGGCCAAGGAGATCCTCGCCCACAGCCGCACGATCGGCGAGCACTACGGCCTCTACGACAACGCCCTGTTCCAGACCGAGGTGACCTCGGCCGAATGGGACGAGCCGGCCCGGCGTTGGACGGTCCGCACCAATCGCGGCGATGCCATCCGGGCCCGATTCGTGATCATGTCGAGCGGGCCGCTCCACCGACCGAAGCTCCCGGGCATCGAGGGAATCGACCGCTACGCCGGCCACTCGTTCCACACGAGCCGGTGGGACTACGACTACACGGGCGGTGACCCCGACGGGAACCTCACCGGACTCGCCGGCAAGCGGGTCGGGATCATCGGCACAGGCGCCACTGCGGTGCAGTGTGTGCCACACGTCGGCGCCGCCGCCGAGTCGCTGCATGTGTTCCAGCGGACCCCGTCGTCGATCGACGTGCGGGAGAATGCCCCCACCGACCCGGAATGGGTGGCCTCGTTGTCTCCCGGCTGGCACCGCGAACGGATGGAGAACTTCAACACCCTCGTCTCGGGCGGCTTCACCGACCGGGACCTGGTGATGGACGGGTGGACGAGCATCATCGGGAAGTTCATCGAGATCGCGAAGCAGACCCAGAGCGACTTCTCCGCCGCGAGCCTCGGCCGCACCATGGAGCTCGCCGACTTCGCCAAGATGAACGAGATCCGCGAGCGGGTCGACCGGGTCGTACGCGATGTCGACACCGCCGAGGCGCTCAAGCCGTGGTACCGCCAGTTCTGCAAGCGGCCGTGCTTCCACGACGAGTACCTCGACACCTTCAACCGTCCCAACGTGCATCTCGTCGACACCGACGGCAAGGGCGTCGACGAGATCACCGAGCGCGGGGTGGTCGTCGCGGGGACCGAATACGAGGTCGACTGCCTGATCTTCGCCACCGGCTTCGAGGTCGGGACCAGCTACACCCGACGGTCGGGATGCGACCTGACCGGCGTCGACGGCGTCACGCTGTCGGCCAAGTGGGAGGACGGGGTCCGCACACTCCACGGGATCTTCAGCCACGGGTTTCCCAACTGCTTCATCGTCAGCCAGACCCAGGGAGGGTTCACCGCGAACTATCCCCACATGCTCGACGAGGTCAGCAGCCACATCGCCCACGTGCTCGCGGAGATGCACGCATCGGGGTCGACACGCGTCGAGGCGACGGTGGAGGCCGAGGACGCGTGGGTCGCCGAGATCATCGCGAGCGCCCGCGACACCGCGGCGTTTCAGGAGAGCTGCACGCCGGGCTACTACAACAACGAGGGTCAGCCCACGGCCCGAGCGGCGCAGAACGGCAGTTACGGCAAGGGCAACATGAAGTTCTTCGCCCTTCTCGACGAGTGGCGGGGCGCCGGCGGGCTCGCCGGGCTGCAACTCGACTGAACCGTCGGCTTCGTCACCTCGGGCCGACCTGGCTAGGGTGGCGCCGTTCGATCCCGCGCCCGCCATTCGGAGGCTGACCAGTGACTGCAATCGGGGCCATTCCCGCCCGGACCACCCTCATCGACACGATCCCTCGATCGGTCGTCCGCGACATCGTGGCCGTGGTTGGGTTCGCCCTCCTCACTGCCGGCGCCGCGCAGGTGTCCTTCACGCTCGGCTTCACGCCCGTCCCCATCACGGGCCAGACGTTCGCAGTGCTCCTCGCCGGCGGCACGCTCGGGTCGCAACTCGGTGCCTCGTCGCAGCTGCTCTATGTCGCCATGGGTGCGATCGGCCTGCCCTTCTACTCCGACGGCGAGGGCGGCTGGGAGGTCGCCACCGGATCCACGGCGGGGTATCTCGTCGGGTTCATCGTGGCGGCCTACGCGGTCGGCTGGCTGGCCGAGCGCGGCCAGGACCGTCAGCTCTCCACCTCGATCACCGCGTTCCTCGCCGGCAGCGTGATCATCTACACGCTCGGCGCCGGTTGGCTGGCCTACGACCTCGGCATCCCGGTGACCGCCGGTGTCGACGAGGCAAGTGCGATCGCCTACGGCGTTGCGCCGTTCGTGGTCGGCGATCTTCTCAAGGCCCTGCTGGCGGGCTCACTGCTGCCCGCGGCCTGGCGTCTGCTCAAGCGCTGACCACCAGCCGGCGCGTCAGCATTTCGATCAGCGCGGCTTCGGTGTCGTCGGTCGACACCGGCAGGGCGAATCGGCCGGCGTTGCCCAACGCGGCGTAGCCGTAGACCGACGACAGAAACAGCCGGGTCCAGTGGACCCGGTCGTCGCCACCCATGCCCATCCCCGTGAGGACCTGCTCGAGCGGCGCCGACACGGCCTCGACGGCTGCGAGGAGTTCGGGGTCGTCCCCCGGGGGTCGGATCGCAGCCTCGTAGAGGCCCGGCCGACGCGACGCGAAGTCGAGGTGGGCCCGCACGATCGCCGCGACCGCATCGGTGCCGCTGACGCCGATGCCGGCGGCGGTGACGGCTGCGGCGAGGGCGCCGAGGCCGGCAACGGCCACGGCACGACCCAGGCCTTCGGTCCCGTTGACGTGGGCGTAGAGCGACTGGGGCCGGATCCCCAGTCGCCGGGCGAGGGCCCCGAGACTCAGGTCGGCGGGGCGGGTGCCCTCGTCGATCATCAGTATCGCCTCGGCGATCACGTCATCTCGTCGGATCCCGGCACGAGCGGCCATCGACGCTCCTTCGCTTGCGTTTCCTGTCGAACGGTATCAGACTGGTGTCTGATGGCAACAGACAGCGCGACCTTCCTCGAACTCGATCACGACGACCCGGTCCGTCTCCTCGAGCTCTACGCGTCGTTCGGGTGGGGCGACGGTCTGCCGATGATCCCCCCGACCGAGGAGCGAGTGGCCGAGATGCTCGGCTCCGGGGAACACGACCCCGACGAGGTGATCGCCGTGTTGCCGCCGCGATCCGGACTCGCCACACGCCGGATGATCGCCGTCAACGCCGTCCTCGCCGGGTGCACCCCAGCGCATCAGCCGGTGCTGGTGGCCGCGGTGCGGGCACTGGCCCGGCCCGAGGTGAATCTCCGTGGGGTCAACGCCACGACCCATCCCGTCGCCCCGCTCCTGGTCGTTCACGGTCGGGTGGCCGAGGAGGGTGGCTTCAACGGCGGGATCGGCGCGTTCGGGCCCGGCAACCGGGCCAACGCGGCAACAGGGCGGGCCCTCCGCCTCATCCTGATGCACATTGCCGGCGCCGTGCCCGGTCCGGGCGACGTGGCCACCCAGGGCGGACCGGCGAAGTACACCTATTGCGTCGCCGAGAACCTCGCCGAGTCGCCGTGGGGCAGCTATGCGGCCGACGCCGGCGTCGAAGCGCCGTCGGCGGTCAGCGTCCACTGTGGCGAGGCGCCACACAATGCGCACGACATGGAATCCTCGACGCCCGAGGCGATCCTCGACAAGATCGCGTCGGCCATGAGCTCGACCGGACAGAACAACGCCCCGATCAGCCAGGGCGAGTACTTCGTGACGCTCTGCCCAGAACATGCTGCGGCGTGTGCCTCCGCCGGGTGGACGCGTCGTCACGTTGCGTCCTACCTGCATCAACGCGCCCGGTTGCCCGCCGGGGAGCTCCGTCGCGCCTTCGACCTGCGGGCGTGGGAGCCGTGGCAGCAGACGCTGGCCGACGACGAACTGATGCCCATGACGGCCCACCCCGACCACATCAAGGTGTTGGTGGTCGGTGGCCCCGGCAAGCACAGCAGCGTGATCCCGAGTTGGGGCATGACGAAGAGCGTGACCGTCGCCGTCGAGGCGAACTGAGACCGGAATGACAGGAGCAAACGCATGAGGATCTACACCCCGGCGGGTGAGATCGGCCCCGAGCCGGTCCATCTGGCCCCGAGCCCTTCCGTCCTGGCCGGCCGACGAATCGGCATCCTCGACAACACCAAGCCGAACGCCGGCGTGCTGCTCGGCCGGATGGCGGAGCGACTGGCCGAGCGGACCGGGGCGACCGTCACGCGGGTCGAGACCAAGAACGCAGCCCTGGCGGCGCCCGACGACGTGATGTCACGACTACGCGAGGAGGTCGAGCTGGTCCTGACCGGCTCGGCCGATTGAGGCAGCTGCACGTCGTGGAGTGTCCACGACTCCGTACAACTCGAAGCCGCCGGGATCCCCACGGTGGTGGTGACCACCACCAAGTTCAGGACCCTGACCGACCAGGTCGCGGCCTCACTGGGGCAGCCCGACGCGCGCATCGTGCAGGTCGAACATCCCCTGGGTGGCACCGACACCTCGGTCGTCGAGGCGTGGGCCGACGGCGCGGTCGAGGAGGCCCTGCGTCTCCTCACGGGAGGACAGTGAGATGAGCATCACGATCGACCATGACGGTCGCGTGGCCCTGGTGACCGGGGCCGGCGCCGGTATCGGTCGGGAAGTCGCACGATGGCTCGCTCGGGCGGGCGCCGCGGTGGCGGTCAACGATCTCCGGGCCGAGAACGCCGCGGCGGTCGTGGCCGAGATCGAAGCCGAAGGCGGTCGGGCGGTGCCGGTGGTGGCCGACTGCCGCGACGACGACGCGGTCGATGCCATGGTGGCGACCACGGTCCAACGTCTCGGCAGCCTCGACATCGCCGTCAACAACATCGGGATGATCCCGCCGGGTCGGTCCCCGAAACCCTTCGTGCGGTACCGGGGTGAGGACTGGCGCGACATCGTCGATCAGAACCTCACCCTGGCGGCCCTCTGCGGCCGGGCCGAGGCCGAGGTCATGGCGGCTGCCGGCGGCGGCGTCATCCTCTTCGTCACGTCGGGTGAGACGACGCGGCCGTCGCCCTACAACTCGATCTACGCCGCGGCGAAGGCCGCGGTGAACCATCTCGTCACGTCGATGGCCGTCGAACTCGGCCCGAGCGGCATCCGTGTCAACGCCATGGCCCCGGGAACGACGATGACGGAGACCGTCGCCGCGGCCTTCACCCCCGAACGGGTGGAGCAGATCGCGCAGTCGACGCCGCTGCGCCGTGGCGTCGAGCACGACGAGCTCGCCCGACTCGCCACCTTCCTCACCAGCGACCTGGCTCGTTGCATCACCGGCCAGTTCATCCTGGCCGACGCCGGTGCGTTCCTGTCGAGGAGTCGGCCGGCGAACGACGAAGGACTCACGAACGACCTCGAAGGAGCGAACGCCCGATGATCACCATGACTGAAGCCGAATCCGCGCTCGCGGCGGTGCGCGAACTCGTCGCGGCCGACGGCGGCGACATCATGGTCAGCGCGACCAGCGGTGATGGCGTCGCCCTGCGGCTGGTCCTCGACACCGCCGAGTGCGCGGAGTGCGTCATGCCTCGCGCCTTCCTCGAGACCGTCGCGCTCGACATGATGAAGACCGACCTGCCGGCCCTCGCCCGCGTCGAGATCGACGACCCCAGGGAGTAGCCGGTAGCGTCCGCGGCCATGACGCTCACAGAAGACGACATCAGGGTCCGCACACAGGCGGTCATCGACGAGGTCGGGGTCGATGCCGACGAGGTGGCGTTCCGCAGCGCCCTGTGGGATGCCGGCCTGGCGATGGTGCAGTTCCCCGAGGGCAAGGGCGGCCTCGGCGTGTCGCCGAAACTGCAGGGCGCGGTCGAGGAGACGATTCGGGCCGCCGGACGGTTCTTCCACCCGCTGGCCACCAACACGATCGGGATCGGCATGGGCCTGCCGACGGTGCTGACCTACGGGTCGGACGAACACCACGACAAGTACCTGAAGCGGATCTTCACCGGCGAGGACTGGTGGTGTCAGATGTTCTCGGAGCCGAGCCACGGCTCCGATGTGGCGGGCCTCTCGAGCCGGGCCGTCCGTGACGGCGACGAGTGGGTCGTCAACGGGCAGAAGGTGTGGACGAGCGTGGCCCACATCTCGCGCTACGGCATGCTCCTCGTGCGCACCGACCCCGACCAGCCCAAGCACAAGGGCCTCTCCTACTTCATCCTCGACATGCAGGCCCCCGGGGTCGAGATCCGGCCGCTCTACCAGATCACCGGCGAGGCCGAGTTCAACGAGGTCTTCTTCACCGATGTGCGCATCCCCCACTCCGATCTGCTCGGCGACGTGGGCGACGGCTGGCGAGTGGCGACCACCACCCTGATGAACGAGCGCGTGGCGCTCGGGGGCAGCACGGCGCCGCGCGGGTCGGGCAACATCGGCACGTTGGTCGATCTGTGGAACAAGCGGGGCCCGGAACTCCCGGTCGCCGAGCGGGCGATCATGCGCGATCGTGTGAGTCAACTCTGGATCGAGGCCGAGGTCGGTCGCCTGACGACGCTGCGGGCCCGCAGCAACGCAACAGTGGGCAATCCCGGTCCCGAGGGCTCGGTCGGCAAGCTCGCGAGCGCCGAGTTGAACCAGCGGATCTGGATCGCGTGCATGGACCTGCTCGGCGCCGACGGGATGATGCACGAGCCCGGCTACTCGCTCACCCGCGAGGAAGGCCTGAGCCGCGGGGCCCAGTCCCTCTCCAAGTCGTTCCTGCGCAGTCAGGCCAACACGATCGAGGGCGGCACCTCCGACATCATGCGCAACATCCTGGGCGAGCGCGTGCTCGGGCTTCCCGGTGAGCCGCGGGTCGACAAGGACGTGGCTTGGAAGGACATCCCGACCTGAGGGTCTAGGGGCGCTCCAACACTTTCCAGAGGGCCGTCTTCATCGCCGCGAGCGCGTCCGCCTCGTGGTGGCTGATCGATTCGCCGAGCGCCTGGGCGCGAGGCCGCAGTTCGTCGGCGGGGACCACCTCGCTCACGATCCCCAACTCGCGGGCCCGTCGCGCATCGATGCGCTCGTGCCGGCCCATGAGCGCCATCCGTGTCACGGACTCCATCGGCGCCTTCTTGAGCAACCCGATCGTCTCGAAGGCCGAGACCTGCCCCACGCTCACGTGCGGGTCGAGGAACGTGGCGTCCTCGGCCGCGATGACGATGTCGGCATCGGCCACGAAGTGCAGGCCGCCGCCCGCACAGGTGCCGTTCACGGCAGCGATCACAGGCTTCGTGACCCCACAGTGCCAACCGGTCATCCGCAGCTCGAAGTCACGGGTCTGTCGCGAGCTCTCACGCAGTGCGGCCTTGTCGCGGGCGAGCTGGATCACGTCGAGGCCGGTCTGGAAGGCCCGGCCGTTGCCGGTGTTGACGATCACCCGTACTTCGGGGTCGGCCTCGAGATCACGCCACGCGCGCTCCAGGTCGCGGAACATCTGCGCGTTGATGGCGTTGCCGGCCTCGGGCCGGTCGAAGACGAGCCACCCGACGCCGTCGACCGCCGAGACGTCGAGGGTCACGTCAGTCGAGGAAGTCGGGTTCTTCCCGGAGCAGCTCTTCCCACCAGGGCTGGAACTGGAACCAGCCGCCGAGGTCGCTCCCCTGCTGCTCGTAGCCCGCCTGGGCGAGCTCGTCGGCAATGTCGATCGGCTCGCCGGCGGCCTCGGCCACCAGCTGCGTCTGGCAGCAGCGCTCGAGCGCCACGAACCACCAGATCGCAGCGTCGACGGAGCCGCCGACCGTGATGAGCCCGTGGTTCTGATGGATGAGGGCCTTCTTGTCGCCCAGCGACTCGGCCATCCGGGCCCCGTCGGCCGGGTCGAGCACCACTGCTCCCCCGCCGTCGGCATGCATCGCCACGTCGTTGTAGAACATCGTGTGGTCCTGGGTGAGCATGCGGAGCGGCTTGCCCATCGCCGAGAAGGTGCGGCCGTACATCGAGTGACAGTGGGCCGCGGCGATCACGTCTTCGCGAGCCGCGTGGAGGCCGGAGTGAATGGCGAAGGCGGCGGTGTTCACGGGCCGGTCGCCGATGACCACTTCGCCCTTGTGGTTGACGCAGATGAGGTCGCTCACCGTCATGTACTTGAAGTTCTTCCCGAACGGGTTGACCCAGAAGTGGTCGAGGTGTTCCGGGTCGCGGACCGTCACATGGCCGGCGACACCTTCGGCGAGACGGAGCCGGCCGAGGATGCGCAAGCCGCCGGCGAGGCGCTGCTTGCGATAGAGCCGCTCCTCCTCGATGGTCTCCCGGGGCTCGGGAAACGGGAAGCTCACGTCGTTGTACTCGGGTTCGAAACCACCGAGATCGGCACGGCTCTGGAGATCGGTCATGCCGTCACGGTACCGCTCCGTCGGGGGTGGTGGAAGCGTCAGTCGAAGCGGAGGGCACCGTCACCGAGGTCGACGGCCGGCAGCAGGTCCTTGTCGACCCAGTAGTCCTGGGTGTGGATCCACGGTTGGTGGTCGCCTTGTTTGGGCATGAGGTGCATGTTGCGGGTGAGGTAGCCGGGGTTGAAGTTGTCGGCTTCGACCCACGGGCGCAGCTCCATGTCGGCCTCGTCGGCTCCGAGCTCGGGCACGACTCGGGTGGCGCCGCGCTCGTCCATCTCGTCGAGCAGGCGGCACACGAAGTCGGCCAACAGGTCCGCTCGCAGGGTCCAGCTGGCGCGGAAGTAGCCGAATACCCAGGCCAGGTTGGGGACGCCGGTGAACATCGCCCCCAGGTAGGTGACGGTCGAGGAGAAGTCGAGCGGCTCGCCGTCGATGGCGAAGTCGATGTCGCCCAGGACGTTGAGGTCGAAGCCGGTGGCCGTGATGATGATGTCGGCCTCGAGGTGCTCACCGGAGGTGAGGGCGATCCCGGTCTCGGTGAACGACTCGATCTCGTCGGTGACCACCGATGCCTGGCCCGACTTGATGCCCTGGAAGAGGTCGGCGTCGGGCACGAACGCGATGCGTTGCTGCCAGGGCCGGTAGCTCGGGTTGAAGTGGGTGTCGACGTCGTAGTCGTCGCCGAGGATGTCGCTGATCGCCTTCAACAGCTCGCCGCGCACCATGTCGGGGTGATCGAGCGCGAGGCTGGTCAACTCGCCCTGGTCCTTCAGGATCTTGCGCCGCACGATCTCGTGGGTCCACTCCTCCGGGATGTCGAGCTCGCGGAGGGTGTCGGCCAGTTCGTTGGCGTTGCGCCCGGTGATGAAGAAGGTCGGCGACCGCTGGAGCATCGTGATGTGCTCGACCTCGTCGGCCATCGCCGGCACGAGCGTGGCTGCGGTGGCGCCCGAGCCGATGCAGACGACCCGCTTCCCGGCGTAGTCGAGATCGTCGGGCCAGGTCTGCGGGTGCACGATCTGCCCGGCGAAGCGTTGCATCCCCGGCCACTCGGGGGTGTAGCCGTGGGAGTGGCGGTAGTAGCCCTGACACATCCACAGGAACCCGGCGGTGAACACGACCGAGTCGCCGTCGGGGCCGGTCGCCGTGATGGTCCACCGCCGCTCGTCGCTGTTCCACCGGGCCGAGGTGATCAGGTGGCCGTAGCGGATGTGGCGGTCGAGATCGTTTTCGTCGATGACCTCGCCCATGTAGCGGATGATCTCATCGGCGGTGGCGATCGGCGTGCCCGTCCAGGGCTTGAACCGGTAGCCGAAGGTGTAGAGGTCGCTGTCGGACCTGATGCCCGGATACTTGTGGGTCTCCCAGGTACCGCCGAAGGTCTCCTTGCTCTCGAGCACGACGAACGACGAGCCCGGGCGCTGCTCCTGGAGGTGGTAGGCGCCGCCGACGCCCGAGATACCGGCGCCGACGATCAGGACGTCGAAGTGTTCGGGCACGCTCATCGGAATTCCACTCCCTCGAACGCTCCGTCGGAGCGCCACTCGGCGATGTAGTCGAAGTAGGCAACGGGGCCACCGGGATACCCGAGCCCGTCGAGGGCCGCTCTGCCCTCGGGTTGACCCTCGTTGTTGTAGTAACCCGGGGTGCAGTCGGCGGCACCGCCGAAGCGGCGCATGCCGGCGAGGAGCAGGTCGACCCAGGCCTGCTCCGCCTCGGCCGAGGCCTCGACTTCGCAGGCGCGGGCATCCTCGGCATGGGTGAGGATCGCGGTGAGCGTCTCGCCCGCCTCGATGAGGTTGTGAGGGATGTTGGAGATCAGATTCGCGCCCTGGGCGGGGCTCACCACGAAGGCGTTGGGGAACCCGTGCATCTGGAGACCGTGGAGGCTTCGCATGCCGTCGCTCCAGTGCTCGGAGAGGGTGAGGCCGTCACGGCCGGTCACGTCGAAGCCGGACCGGCGAGTCCACTCGGTCCCCACCTCGAATCCGCTGGCGAAGACGATGCAGTCGACCTCGTACTCCACGCCGGCGACCACGACACCGCGTGGGGTGATCGCCTCGACGCCCTTGCCGTCGGTGTCGATCAGGTGCGTGTTGGGTCGGTTGTAGGCGTCGAGGTACTCGTCGTGGAAGCAGGGCCGCTTGCAGAGTTGGCGGTACCAGGGCTTGAGCGCCTCCGCCGTGGCGGGGTCGGCGACGATCTGCTCGACCCGCGCCCGGATCTCCTCCATCTTCTCGTCGTCGGAGTCGTGGTAGGCCTTCTCCATCGCCGCGGGGCTGAAGTCGCCGGCGTCGGCGAGCACCCGGTCGCGGATGCGCTGGGAGATGTCGGTCCACCCGTCCTTCACCAGGTCCTCGTCGGCGAATCCTCCGGTCTGCAGGGTGGTGAAGTTGATCAGCCACTCCTTCTGCCAGCCTGGCTCGAGCGTCGAGAACCAGTCCGGGTCGATCGGGTGGTTGTTGCGGACGTCGATCGACGACGGCGTCCGCTGGAACACGTAGAGCTCCCGGCTGTCGCGGGCCAGATGGGGTATGCACTGGACCGCAGTCGCCCCGGTGCCGATGATCGCGACCCGCTTGTCACCCAGGTTGGTCATGGGGGCGCCGGAGGGATCGCCGCCCGTGTAGGCGTAGTCCCACCGCGTGGTGTGGAACGTGTGGCCTTCGAACGTGTCGATCCCCGGGATGCCCGGCAGCTTCGGTCGGTGCAGGGGACCGATCCCCATGGCCACGTAGCGGGCCCGCATCTCGTCGCCCCGGTCCGTTCGGATGATCCACCGGGCGGTGTCGGTGTCCCATTCGATGTCGGTCACCTCGGTCGAGAAGACGGCGTTGTCGTAGAGACCGAAGTGGCGGCCGATCCGTTGGCAGTGCTCCAGGATCTCCGGTGCGTGCGTGTACTTCTCCGACGGCATGTGGCCCGTCTCCTCCAGCAGCGGGAGGTAGACGAACGCCGCGGTGTCGCACTGGGCGCCCGGATAGCGGTTCCAGTACCAGGTGCCCCCGAAGTCGCCGCCCTTCTCGATGATGCGCACATCGTCGAAGCCGGCACGGGCCAACGCTGCACCGGTCACGAGTCCGGCGAAGCCGCCGCCCACGAACGCGAACTCGACCTCGTCGTGGAGCGGCTCTCGTTCGGCCGGCTCGACATACGGGTCCTCCACGAACCGGGCGAACTCGCCCGTGACCTCGACGTATTGCTCGTTGCCGTCGGGCCGGAGCCGCTTGTCCCGCTCGGCCCGATAGCGGGCGTGGATCGCCTCACGGTCGAGATTCGTGGTGTCGTTCACCCCCAGAGCGTCACACCTGCAGCGCCTGGGCTCAAACCGAGGCGACCCACGTCACACCCCCGTCGGTCGTTGCGTCATGGCACAGTGGGGTCGTCATGCCCGATTCCCGCTTCCACCTGGCCATCCCGGTGACCGATCTCCGCGCCGCACGCGCCTTCTACGGAGACGTGCTCGGGTTCGCCGAGGGCCGATCGGCAGAGCGCTGGGTCGACTTCGACATGTATGGCCACCAGCTCGTGATCCACCAGGTCGACGCGGCCCCGGCCGGACGGGCGACGAACCCGGTCGACGGCGATGACGTGCCGGTCCCCCACTTCGGCGTGCTGCTGTCCGTCGGTGCGTGGAACACCCTGGCCGAACGCCTTCGCGGCCTCGACGTGGAGTTCGTCATCGAGCCCCACGTCCGTTTCGCGGGCGAGGTCGGCGAGCATTCGACGATGTTCTTCCTCGACCCGGCCGGCAACGCCCTCGAGTTCAAGGCCTTCGCCGACGACGCTCAGATCTTCGCTCGTTAGTCGCGCACGACGGGGACGGGACTGTCGATCTCGACCCGCCCGTCGGCGTGGGCCTCGACGGTGACGAACCCATGGGGCGTGGGAACCGTGGCCCGGGCCCACTCGAGGCTCCCGAGCGCGGGAGCGACTCTGACTGCGGCGAAGCCCGGTTCGGCCGGGGAGATGCCGAGGCAGTGGACGATGAGGTCGCGCGTCGGCGTTGACGACCACCCGTGACAGCGCGTCCCGCCGGCCCAGTTCTCGGGCCAGGTGGTCTCGCCGCGATCGACGAAGCGCTGCCAGTCGCGACACAGGTCAGCGATCAGGTCGGCCCGGCCGACCCGGGCGAGGGCATCGTGGACGACATATCGGAAGAAGGGTTCGGACTCGACGATCTCAGTGTCGGTGTCCCAGTCGGGTTCCGGGTAGCCGATCGCCATGTAGAGGGCGCCCGACGACTGCCCCTCGACGGTGACGGTGTCCATGTACCAGGCGTGCTGGCGCAGACGTGTGCGGTCGGTGATCGCCGCGACGATGCCGGCGATCCGATGCTCTGGCACGAGTCCGGCTGCGAGGGCGGCGGCGTTGGCGGGCTGTGACGCGGGGGCCTGAGGGACGCCGTCGAGCACATGGTCGACGTAGAGCCCCCGCTGTTGGTCCCAGAACAGATCGAACGCCGCCCCCACGGATGCCCGCCGTGCCCGCGCCCAGTCGGCACTGCCGTTGTTTCCCAGCCACTCGGCCATCTCGGCGAAATCGTCGAGGCCTCGGGCCCACAGCGCATTGAGGATCGAGGACTTCCCGTGGGAGTACACGCTCGCCCAGTCGAGGAGCAGCCAACCGTCGACCCATTCGAGGAGGCCGTCGGCTGCCAGGTACGACTCGAACCACCGCAGCGTTCGCTCGGCGACCGGGAGCAGCTCTGCGATCAGCGCTCGGTCACCGGTGTAGCGGTAGAGGTTGTGAACCGATCGCATCCAGTGCAGCGACCAGTCGGGCACGAAGAAGCGGTCGTCGTGGGCGAAGTCCGACGCCGGCGCCATCGCCAACATGCCATCGGCCCGGGGCGCGGCGGCGAGCTCGGGATGCCACAGCGCCATCGACCAGTCGGGGTTCGTCACCAGATCCACCGACTGGTGGACCACGGAGTCGCCGGTCCAGGCCCGCTGCTCACGGGTGGGGCAGTCAACGTAGGCATCCAGGGCGCAGAGGTCGACGGTTCGGAGGCCGATCTCGAAGATCGTCTGCAGCTCCGGGTCGGAGCACTCGAAGTGCGCCCCGTCGGGTCGTGGCCGATGCCGATCGTGCACGATGACGTCGAGTGCGGGCGCCGGCCCAGCCTGTGGCACCCGGATCGACGCGTTGAGAAACCGGGTTCCCACGATGTCGAGCCCTTCGAAGCGCTCCTCGGCTCCGCCGCAGCAGATGTAGCGGAGGCCTGCGTGCTGGCCGAGCGGCGCCAGGTGTCCATCGTCGTCGAGATGCTCCGACGCGGCGAAGTCGATGACGGTGCCAGGGGCGGCGTCGCCGATCGTCAGCTCGAGGTTGCCGGCCGCGATTCGGCCCAGGTCGTAGCGGTGGTGGAGTACCTCGCCGGTGGCGGCTGAGCGTTCGTCGGCCAGCACCTGCTCGACCGGGTCGTCGACTGCCGGACCGCCGGCTCGGCGGCTGGTGGCGGTCAGTGCAGCCGGGTGCCGGTCGCCGTCGGGCATGGCCACGCGAACGGGGGGACGGAGCATCCCGAACGGGTCGCTGGAGGGTCGCGGCTCGCTGTTCGCGCCGGTGTGCATCGGCGTGATCTCGATGGCACTCCCCCATCCGGCGTCGTCGAACGTCGGGCGCTCCCATCCGTGGGGATGCCGGCGGGCATCGAACGACTCGAGCGGCAACGAGGCGACATCGCCCGGCACCGGCACGTTCTGCCAGGCGTCACCCGGTAGGCAGTTCCAGCCCGCATCGCTGAGCACCCAATCGTCGCCGATCCGCGCCTCGAAGGCCACGCAGCCGGCACCGAGTGTGTAGGTGGGCGGCGCCGGCATCCACCACGACGTGGCCGTGCCGAAGTGGCGCACGGTGAGAGCGATGACGTTCGGGCCGGGGCGAAGATGGGGCGCCAGGTCGACGACGTCGTAGTGGGCGCGCCGCGGGTCGCTGCGCACCGGCCCGCGCGCGAGCTCGGTGCCGTTCACCGTGAGCCGGTACCGCCCGTCGACCCACACCCGCGTCGGTGCGCTCTCCGGCACCTCATCGAGCGTCAGGGCTCGCCGGAAGAGCCCGACCTGACTGCTCGGGTCTCTCAGTACCGGGCGGGTGGCCGTCTCGGTCACGATGGCTGGTCGCTCGAACCAGATCCATCGGCCCCGCCACTTGGGCGTGAACGGTGCGGGGTGGCGGAGTTCCACGTCGAGCTCAGAACGCCATCGGCGGGAGGACGGCGTCGATCAGATATGGGCCCTCGGTTGCGTACGCTCGATCGAGCGCGTCGGCCAGCGCGTCGGCGGACTCGACCCGCTCTCCCGGCACGCCGAGTCCCTGGGCGAGTGAGACGAAGTCGATGTCGGGTCCGGTGAGGTCGAACATGGCCCGGGCCTTCGGACCTCCGGCCTCGGCACCGACCCGGTCGAGCTCCATGTCGAGCACCGAGTAGCGACCGTTGTTGGCGATCACCACCGCGACGTCGAGGGCTTCGTGCGCCATCGTCCACAGGGCTTGGAAGGTGTACATCGCGGATCCGTCGGACTCGACCGCGAGGACTTTGCGGCTCGGCGCGCCGACCGCGGCTCCGGTGGCCAGGGGGAGGCCGATGCCGATCGAGCCCCCGGTCAGGCACAGCCAGTCGTGCGGCGGGCAGCCGGCCGTGGCGGCCTGCAGGCCCAGGCCGGAGGTGTTCGACTCGTCGACCACGATCACGTCGTCGGGCAGCGTCGCCGCGATCGCATCGGCGAAGGAATTGACGTCGAGCGGACCGCTCGGCCGGTCGGGCCGGCCGGGTGTGGGGCCGGCGACGTCGGGTGCCTCGAGTGCATCGACCAGCGCGTCGAGCGCGGCCAGAGCGTCGTGCCGACCGTCGACCAGGGTGATGATCTCGCAGCCGTCGGGCGCGATCGTCGACGGCTTGTCGGGGTAGGCGAAGAACGACACGGGCTCCACGGCATCGACGAGGATCAGGTGCTCGATCCCGGCCAGCTGCATCTGGGCGAACTCGGCGAGATAGATCAGGCGGTCGATGCCCGGGATACCGGCGCCTCGACGTTGGCGCGCCGGGAAGGTCTCCGAGATCAGCGTGGCTCCGCTCGCCGCCGCGATGCGTGCTGCAGCTCGCGTGCCGTCGGCGGTCAGGGCCCGACCGCCCACGAACAACCCGCACTTGGCCTCCGACCGCAGGAGCTCTGCCGCCCGGTCGATGTCCTCGCGGGCGACCCGCTCGGGCGCGGTGGGCGCGACCGGAGCCGCAGGCCCTTCCGCTGCGGGGAGCCAGCAGGTGTCGGCCGGGAGCACGAGGGTCGCGACACAGCCGGGAGGCGCCAGGGCTGCGGCGACCGCATCGGCGGCGTCGGCGGCGACTTCGTCGGCGGACGTCGACCGCCGGAACCAACCGGGCGCCCCGGCTGCGATGGAGTCGATGTCGCTCTCGAGGGGCGCGTCGTACTGCTTGTGGTACGTGGCGTGGTCACCGACGATGTTCACGAGCGGGGTGCGCCCGCGCCGGGCGTTGTGGAGATTGGCGAGGCCGTTGACGAGGCCCGGGCCGAGGTGCAGCAGGGTGGCCGCCGGTTTCCCGGCCATACGGGCGTAGCCGTCGGCTGCGCCGGTCACGACGCCCTCGAACAGGCCGAGGATGCCGCGCATCTCCGGCACCGTGTCGAGTGCTGCGACGAAGTGCATCTCGGAGGTGCCCGGGTTGGTGAAACAGACGTCGACGCCGGAGTCGACCAGCGTGCGGATGAGGGCCTGGGCGCCGTTCGGGGTGTCGGTCATGTCGTGAGCTTGGTCCTTCGGGGCGAATGGACGCCAACCGGTCGGTGCCGAAACGCTCCTACTCGAAGACGGGGTCGCGCTTCTGCAGGAACGCCATGCCGCCCTCGATCTGGTCGGCGGTCCCCTGGCACCGCCGCACGGCATCTCGCTCGGCGTCGAGTCCCTCGGCGAGCGTCCCGTCGACAGTGGCCAGCACCGTGTCCATGATGCCCGCCATGGCGAGGCGCGGGCCACGGGCGAGTTCGCGCGCCAACTCCTGGGCCCGAGCTTTCAGTTCCTCGATCGGGTGCACCTCCGTGACGAGACCGATGCGCAATGCCTCGTCGCCGTCGATCAGGCGTCCCCTGAGCATCATGTCGAGGGCCCGCGGGGCGCCGACACAACGGGTGAGGCGCACGCTTCCTCCCCAGGCCGGCACCGTGCCGAGATCGGTCTCCGGAAGCCCGATCTTGGCGCCTGCCGAGGCGGCGAGACGGAAGGTGCAGGCCAGCGGCAGCTCGAGGCCGCCACCGAGGCAGTAGCCGAACAGCGTGACGACCGACGGCTTGCCGAGGTCCTCGATCGCTCGGAGCACCCGGCGCCGCTGGTCGAGCACGGCCTCGAACCCCCGGGCCCGTCCCTCGTCCGACATCAGCTGCTTCAGGTCCATGCCGACGCTGAAGTTGTCGTCGCCGTCGGCGGTGAACGCCAATGCCCGCACCTGGTCGTCGCCCTTGACCTCGCCGAGCACGCGCTCGATCTCGTCGATGTAGCCGAGGCTCATTCGGTTGATCGGCGGATCGTCGTTGGTGAGCGTCATCACGCCCTGGTCGACTTCGATGCGCATATTCGTGCTCCCTTGTTCGGCGGAGGACAGTCAGAACTACTACATGCCCGGGCCGCGGGGAGCGCTGCACGGTTACCCAGCGCGGCCGACGGTGGGCCAAGCTGGGGTCTGATGCCAGACCTCTTCCCTCGATCCGGCGGCGGCGCACCCGCCCTCCGGCGAATGCTCGAGCGCCCGGGCGTCGCGAGTGCGCCCGGCTGTTACGACGCATTGTCGGCCCGAGTGCTCGAGGCTGCCGGTCATGAGCTGATGTTCGCCGGCGGATTCTCCGTCGCCGCAACCCGACTCGGGCTGCCCGATGTCGGTCTGATGAGCTATGGGGAGATGGTCGGTCAGGTGGCGACGATCACCGGCGCCACCAACCTCCCCGTGATCGCCGATGCCGACACCGGCTACGGGAACCCGCTCAACGCCCAACGCTCGGTGCTCGGCTTCGCCCGCGCCGGCGCGGCCTGCATCATGATCGAGGATCAGGAGTGGCCAAAGCAGTGCGGTCACACCGAAGGGAAGCGGGTGGTCGATCGCGCGGAGGCCGTTGCCCGGGTCCTCGCGGCCGTCGACGCCCGGGACGAGCACGGCCTCGACCTGCTGGTGATGGCGCGCACGGACGCCGCCGCGGCGGTGGGTTTCGACGAAGCCCTCCACCGGGTCGAGGCCTTCGCCGCTGCCGGGGCCGACCTGACGTTCCTCGAGGCGCCCCGAACCGTCGAACAGATGGCCCGGTACTGCGAGGTCACGCCGGGCCACAAGGTCGCGAACCTGGTCGAGGACGGTCGGACACCGTGGGTCACCCCGGCCGAACTCTCCGATCTGGGCTACTCCGTCGCGCTCTACCCGGTGTCACTACTGCTGCACGGCACGGCGGCGACCAACGATGCAGCCCGTGCCCTCCTTGACGGCAGCTCCGGCCCCCAGCGGGTCGCATTCGACGACCTGCGCGATCTGGTGGGCTGGTCCGACTACGACAGGGCGCTGCATCGATACGAACAGGAGGAGGCCTGACCATGGGTGTCAGCCACATTGCGCTCGCGGTGCGCGACATCCGCGCGACACATCGCTTCTACACCGAGGCGATGGGGTTCGAGTTGGTGAAGACCGAGATCGTGCCGAAGGAAGGCGGTTTCGCTCGTCACGTCTTCTACTCGACCGGACCGGATGACGATCAGCTCATGGCGTTCTGGGACCTCTCGAACGATCCGAGCGCCGACGGCTTCTCCACCGACATCTGTCGCGATCTCGGCCTCGACGTGCTCACCAACCATCTGGCGTTCACCGCCGACGACCTCGACGATCTGGCCGCCAAGCGCCAACGGTGGCTCGACCTCGGCCTGACCGTGCTGGAGATCGACCACGGGTGGATCGTCTCGATCTACACCGAGGACCCTGACGGGATCGCGGTGGAGTTCGCGACGCTGACCACGCCGTTCACCGCCGTCGACGCCGACGAGGCGCTCGTACTCCTCGAACACCAGGACCCGCCGATGAGCACGGACGAACCATCGATCCAGTTCCACGTCCCGGAGTCAGCCTGATGCCGCGGCTCGGCCAGGTCGGCCGCGACGACGCCCACGAACTCGCCCAGGCGCTCTATTCGATGTTGTTCGGCGAACGGGACCCGGTCGCCGAACCCGGCACGGAGACCGGTACCCCGGGTGACTGGTGGACGGTCACCGCCCTCGTGCCGGACCTCTTCGATCACATCGTGGGTGGCTTCGCCTTGTACCGAGACCCCGCACGACGGCTCGATCCCCAGCTCCGGGAGCTGGGCCAGACCCGCGCTGGCTATGCGAGGGGGAGCCGCTTCGTGTTCTCCCAACACGTCAAGGCCTGCCGCGAGGTGGGACTCCGCGAGGAGCAGATCGAGGCGATCCCCGGCTGGGCGGTGGCGAGCTGCTTCTCTCCCGTGCAACGCGCGGTGCTCGCCTACACCGACGGGCTCGTGCTCGAGGGCGGGCGCGTGCCCGACGCGGTCTTCGATGCACTTCGCGAGCACCTGTCCGATGAGGAGATCCTCGAGCTCACCTACATCACCTGCACCTACGACATGCACGCCACGATGAGCCGGGCCCTCCGGCTCGAGTACGACGACGTCGACGACCCGATCACGGAGGTCGCCGCGCCCGAGGGGGCTTCAGCTGATGCCATGCGCGTCGTCGAGGACCTCCAATGAGCGCGGCCGGCGGAGCGGAGCTCCTCGACCTGGCCGACACGCTGGCCGTGCGGCTCGACGAACGGGCGACCGAGGCCGAGCAGCGGCGTCAGCTGCTCGACGAGACCCTCGCCGAGTGCGAACCCCTGTGGCCGCTGGTGGTCCCCACGTCGCTCGGCGGTGCCGGTGGCAGCCTCGGAGATCTCCTGGAGATCACCCGCCGACTCTCGTACGGCTGCCCGGCGTCGGGATGGACGATCAGCTTCCTGGTCATGCACAGCTGGTTGGTCGCCAAGCTGCCCGGAGCCGCAGACGTCCTGTCGCCCGGGCGGCCCTACGTCCTCGCTCCGGCTCCCCTCTCGCCGTCGGGCACGCTCGTGCCCACCGACGGAGGGTTCCTCGTCAGCGGTGAATGGCCATGGGCGACCGGCGTCGCCCATGCCGAGATGGTGCTGGTGCACGGCCTGGTCGACGGACCGGAGTTCGAGGCGCGGTTCGCGCTTCTCCGCCGCGCCGACGTCGAGGTCGACGACGTCTGGCACACGGCCGGCATGGCCGCGACCGGGAGCCACACGGTTCGGTGCGACGGGGTCTTCGTCCCGGAGGCGCTCACGCTCTCGTCCGACACGATGCTGCGAGGACAGGTGCCGATCGCGGGCGACGGTCTGGAGCGCATGCCGACCATCGCCGTGCTTGCGATGATGGCCGCCACGCCCGCGTTGGGCGCGGCAGCCCGCGCCGTCGACCTGTATCGCGCCCAGCTCGCCGAGCGCACACTGGCCTACACCCTCGGTGATCGGGCCGGTGAGCAACCCGCAGCCCAGATTCGCCTCGCCACTGCCGTGGCCGATCTGGCGGCGATCGAGTCCCGTTGGCGGGCCGCGACCGTCGCGCTCGAAGTCGCGGCCGTGGAGGATCGTGTCGACGAGCGGTTGCGGGCCCACTCGCGCCTGATCGCCGCCGCGACGGTGCGCGATTCCCGCAGGGTGGTCAACGACATCGCCGAGGGGGCGGGGGCGCGGCCCTACTTCTCGGACCAACCGTTGCAGCGAATCCAGCGCGACGTCGAGACCCTGAAGGGGCATGTGATCTTCGACTGGGACCGAGCCGCGGAGCTGGCCGGCCGCGTCGAGCTCGGTGCCCCACTCGGCCCGACCGACATGGCGTGATCCGTCAGCGAATCGGCTGCTTGTAGGTGTCGAGGTAGGTGATCTTCTCGACGGGCGGCCGGCTCGCCGGGCGGAAGTCGGTGCCCTTCGTGTAGGCGACGGGGAGGAGACCGGCCTGGGTCATGTGGGCGGGGATTCCGAGCAGATCGGCGGCCTCCTGCTCGTGGGCGAGATGAAGGGTGGTGTAGCAGCTGCCGAGGCCCCGCGATCGCAGGGCGAGCTGGAAGCTCCACATCGCCGGGATGATCGAACCCAGGAGGCCGGCCGCCGCGTTCGTGATCGCTGTGCCGTTCCCCTTGTCGGCGGAGACGAAATCATCGAGCCGGCCGATGATCATCGGGATGACCATCACCGGGACGTCCTGCAGGTTCTCGGCGAGATAGGCGGCGGAGTCGCCGACTCTGCCGCCCTGGGTGGTGAGGTCGGGCGTCGCGGCAGCGGCGGCGAGATAGTCGCCCCCGGCGCGGCGGTAGAGATCCGCGAGGGCAGCCTTCTTCTCGGCATCTCGCACGACCATCCAACGCCAGCCCTGCTGGTTCGACCCGGTGGGTGCCTGCACGGCGAGTTGGAGGCATTCGAGGATGACCTCGTCGGACACGTCGCGGTCGAGGTCGAGTCGCTTGCGCACCGCGCGGGTGGTGGACAGCAGAGCGTCGGTCTGGGCGATGTCGAATTCCATGTTCTCACTCTGACACGGCATCGGGACCAGGGCCGCGAGTGCAGGTTCGGCTACCGTCGGCTCCATGGAGTTCGAGCTGGATGAGGTCCGCGAAGCGTTCGACCACTTCGTCGCGGTCGGCGACAGTGGCGACTGGAACGCGTGGGCCGACCTGCACACGGTGGACGGAATCTGGAACGAGTGTCACCTCGGGCGGTTCGAGGGCCGCGAGGCGATCCGCCGCGGTATCACGTCGGTCATGGCCCAGGCGCCGGCGGAGATGTACTTCCCGGTCGAGTGGTCGATGTTCGACGGCAACCGCGTCGTCTTCTACCCGGCCCAGTGTCTTCCCGATCCCACGGGCGGCAACGAGGAGTTCCGGTTCGGCTGCGTGACGATCCTCGACTATGCCGGCGACGGCCAGTGGTCGTACCAGGAAGACGTCTACAACCCCAGCGCTGCCGAAGCCGTCTTCGCCCGATGGCTCGAGGCCGGTGGCTCGCTGCCCTCCGGCGGGGCTGCGAGCGGGTGACCCCTGGTGCACCTCAACCCGAGGTGCTCAGCTCCAGACCGATGCCATGTCGGTGACGGTCGCCCTCAGGTGCTTGGCCGTGAGGCCGCGGACGGTCAGGTCGGCTCGGGCCCGTTCGATCGCAGCGCCGCCTATCGCGTCCTCATCAGGCGCCGGATCCGTGTGGCGCACCTCGTAGCGGTAGTTGAACGCCACGAGCTGGGTGTCGTAGGTGAAGGTGCCCTCGCGGGTGAATGCCGAACGCATGATGTCGTGGTCGGCGGCGTGGTCGAGAAGCATCCGGCGATCGCCGTCGCCGAGGCCGTCGAAGTGACCTCGCACGACCACCCGGAAGATCTTCATGGATCCAGACTACGGCCCTTCGGCGACGCTGATCAGCGCAGCGCCTCGAGGGGCCCCGGAGGTCCGTGGCGGACGTACCACTCGAGACCGTAGACGTCGGCGAAGCGCGCCGATGGCAGCTGGAGGGCCGAAGACGATGCCGGGATCTGGCTGCCGTGGGCCGCCATCGCGGCGCGTTTCACCTCGAGCACCGGTTGGATGTCGATCTCGGTGTCGATCAGCACGGTCGGGCGCCCCAGGTTGGATGCCGCGAGTCCGAGGTCGAGCGGCCACTCGGGCAATCCCGCCTCGACCACGAGGTGTGACTCCACGAAGTGGAGGTACTCCCGGTCGACGGTCGATTCGTAGACGTGGGAGACACCCAGGCGGCCCCCTAGCGCATGCCCGACCTCGTGGACCGCCACGTGGTCGGGGTGGCCGTAGATCCCGTCGCCGTCGTAGATGACCAGCGCGTCGGGTTCGATGCCCGCATGGTCCAGCCGCGCCTCCGCGAGAGCGGCGCCGACGCCTGGCTTCACGCGGCAGAAGCCGTTGCGGTTCGCCCCGTCGACGCCGGAGTCCTCCCCACCCAGGTGCACGATCCGGTCGACCCCGAGGAGCGCCGCCGCAGCTTCCGTCTCGGCTCGTCGCCGGTCGGCGAGGGACTCGGTCGCGAGGGCATCGCCGGGCTCCCCCGCCTCGCCGCCGGTAGCGACGAGGAGCACCACGCGGTGCCCGGCATCGGCGAGGAGTCGCATGGTGCCGCCGGTGAAGATCGCCTCATCGTCCGGGTGGGCGTGGAAGAACACGACGGTGGAAGCCACGCCTCAGCCTGCCGTGTGGACGCGGGAAACGGACGTCGCCGCTCAGCCCAGATGCCGGGCGAAGAAGCGTCCCCACTCGGGCAGCGCCTGGTCGAGGTCCTCGCCGTGGTCGCCCGGGTAGCCGGCGAGGTGCTTGTCGCCGCTGCCCAGCAGGTCGAACAGGGCCAGCGCACTCTCGCGGGTCATGAACCGGTCGTCCAGGTTCATCATGTACATGACCGGGCACTGCACTGACGGCGCGTGGGTCCGCATCAACGGCACGTCGCCGTTGAGACCGAGGACCGCCGCGTCGATGTCGGGCGTGGCCGCAACGAAGGGCAGGCCGAACGTGGTGCCTCCGGACAGGCCCCAGTAGCCGATGCCGGCGTCACCGACGCCGTGCTGGGCCCGGACATGGGCGATCGCGACGGTCCAGTCGTCGGTCATCGACTGCACCAACTCGGGCGTCCACAGTGAGGCGATCGCCTCTTCGACGCTGAGCGACCGACGCCGTTGCTGTTCGGCTTCGGCGCCCTCGCGGTCGCCACATCCGGGCTGGTCGATGGCGAGGGTCGCGATGCCGTGCTCGGCGGCGAGGTGGTCGGCCAGTCCGACGATCGAGTCGACGCGCTTGTGTCCGTTGGTGCCGAATCCGCCACCGTGGCCGGCCAGCACGAGTGGGGTGGTCACACCCGGGCCCACCGGCTGCCAGAGCACGCCGGGCACGATGCCGGTGGGTCCCTCGATCGCAAGCGCTGTCTCGGTGACGACTCGGGTCATTTCCGGACTCTAGACCTGAGGCACGGGCACTCCCCAGCGACGGGATGCCGCCGCCCTAACCTCGCCGCCATGGAGACGCACGACCCGGACGACCACGGTCACTCGCACGGTCATTCGCACGGTCACACGCACGGTCTGACCGGTGGCTGGCGGGAGTGGACGGCCGACCCGATCCTGCGGATCGTGCTGGCCGGGGTTGCGGTGGCCGCCGTGGCGACGATCGTGGCGGTGATCGCGCTCTGGCCGACCGGCGAGGGGCGGCGCACGGCGATCGCCAACGCCGACCAGATCGGCCTGGTCTCGGATCGGCTGGCCGCGACGGTGGAGTCGGTGAGCGAAGGGCCGTGCAGCTACTCGATCGAGGAGAACCCGCAGGCGTGTCGCACCATCACCCTGATCGTCGACGACGGGCCCGAAGCCGGCGCCATCGTGGCCCTGCCAGAGATCAACATCGAGTTCGACCGCTCGGTACCTGACCTGTCACCCGGCGACCGCGTCGTGCTCGGCTACGAGGAGTCGACCAACTTCTACTTCTTCGTGGATCGCGACCGCCGGGCCTCTCTGGTCTGGCTCACCGGCCTCTTCGCACTGGTGGTGATCGGCCTCGGCCGGTTCCGCGGTCTCCTCGCGCTCGTGTCGATGGCCATCACCCTGGTGTTGCTCGTCTCGTTCGTCGCCCCATCGGTCCTCGACGGCAACGATCCGTTGCTGGTCGCCGTGGTCGCCGCGTCGGCGATCGCCTTCGTCGGGCTGTATCTGACCCATGGGTTCACGCCGACCACCACGGTCGCGCTCGCGGGAACGCTCGCCGCGCTCGCGCTGACGCTGGGTCTGTCATGGGTCTTCTTCGAACTCGCCCGGTTCACGGGGCTGGCGACCGAGGAGGCGCTCATCCTCCCGTTCATCGCCGAAAACCTCGACCTCAGCGCCCTGCTGCTGGGCGGCGCCGTCATCGGTGCCCTGGGCGCGCTCGACGACGTGACCGTCACGCAGGTCTCGACCGTGGCGGAACTGCGACGGCGCAGCCCGGACCTGCCGACTGCGGAGTTGGTCTCCTCGGGCATCCGGGTCGGGCGTGACCACATCGCGTCCACGGTCAACACCCTCCTCCTGGCCTATGCCGGCGCGAGCATGCCGCTCCTGCTCCTCTTCGCCGTCTCGGACCAATCCCTCGTGATGGTGGCGAACTCCGAGTTGATCGCCGTCGAGATCGTCCGCACGCTCTGCGGGTCGATCGGTCTCGTCGCCGCCGTGCCGATCACCACGGCGCTGGCTGCCGCAGTCCTTCGTCCTCGCGAGGGCGGCACAGACGCCCAATCGGCCGACGACGAGCGCCTGGTCTCGCCTCATCCCGAGGCGTCGGCTCCAGAACCGCAGCAGCCGCGGTGGGAGGACTTCGGGCCGCTCGACGCGGCTCCGTAGCGGATTCGGCCGCCTGTCGACGTGTTCAGCCTGGAGGTGGGCGACCGTTTCTGGCCGGTCGACGGTATTCGGATCGTCTTCGTCGATCGGGCCGACAGCCCTCGCGCTCAGGACGAGGGGGCGTCGGCGTAGCGCAGGTAGGGCTTGACTTCCTCGACGTTCTGGAAGGTCGCCTTCGCGTCCTCGGTCGACATCCCGGGCGACACGATCACACGGTCGCCTGGGCGCCAGTCGGCCGGCGTGGCGATGGCATCGCGATCGGTGGCCTGCAACGCGTCGATCACTCGCACGATCTCGTCGAAGTTGCGGCCCACCGACTTCGGGTAGGTCAGCATCAGGCGGAGCTTGTCGTCGGGATCGATGATGAACACCGACCGAACCGTCGAGGTGTCGCCGGCACCCGGGTGGATCATGTCGTAGAGCTCGGCGACCTTGCGGTCCGGATCGGCCACGATCGGGAAGTTGAGCGCCGTGCCGCTGACCTCACCGATGTCGGGCGCCCACTGGCGATGGTCCTCGATGGGATCGACCGAAAGCGCCATCGCCTTGGTGTTGCGCTTCGCGAACTCACTCTCGAGGGCGGCGGTGCGACCCAGCTCGGTGGTGCACACCGGCGTGAAATCGGCCGGGTGACTGAAGAAGACCGCCCACGAACCCTTCTTCCAGTCGTGGAACGACATCTCCCCGTCGGTGGTGGCGGCGGTGAAGTCGGGAGCGGTGTCGCCCAGGTGCAAGCTCATGTCGGGTTCCTCTTGTGGTCCAGGGTCGTCGATGCGACCCGGCGGTGGATGTGCGTGACCACTCCAACGTCTCTGGCACGGCGGTATTCCCGGGGGTGCGCTCCGCCGGAGGCGGTTGACGGGTGAGTAGGTTGCCGACCGTGGGCGACGACCTGACCGAGGAGCAGCGCCGAGAGGCAGCGGCCGGCGACGTCAACGTCCTGGCGGCCCTGATGCTGCTCGGCAGCACCGCATTCGGTCTCGCCAATCGCTGGATCGACACGATGAGTTGGCTCGCTGTAGCCCTGTCGGTCTCGTCGACGTTGGCCTGGTCGCTGGGGCTGTGGCGACGCTCGCCGGTCACGACGTCGTTTGTGAAGATCGGGTTCGGGGTCGGTGGCCTGGCCGCACCGGTGTTCGGGCTGCTGGGCGTCGTCGGGCTGGTGTTCGGATACAGCTGGGGGTGGGCGGTCATCGGCGGGTCGGTGGTGTACTTCGGTTTCTCGCTGCTCGGCCTCGAGATCATCGAGCGCGCCTACGCCACCGGCGTGATCGAGGGGTACTGATCCGATCAGCCGTCGGGCTGCGGCGGCTTCTCGCCGGTGAGGCCCCAACGGATTGCGGCATCACGTTCCTCGTCGTCGACGAGGCCCAGCCGTGCGGCGCGGGCCTGCCAACGCTCCCTGGCGAGCGCCTGCATGTCTTCGTCGCGATCGGTCTCGTCGGTGATCTCGAGGCCGATCAGCGTCTCGATCACGTCCTCCATGGTGACGATGCCGGCGGTGCCGCCATAGTCGTCCAGCACCAGCGCGATGTGGACTCGCTCCTCGACCAGGTCCTCGAACACGGCCAACAGCGAACGGCCCGCAGGGACTGCGGGCATATCCCGCCGATGGGCCATGAGCGGCGTGTCGTGGGCGTCGTCGGCGACCTCGGCCAACGCATCGCTCAGGAGGACATAGCCGGTGATCTCGTCGCAATTGTCCGAGTAGACCGGGTAGCGGGAGAAGGGCCGCTTCGCCTCCACCAGTTGCTGCACCGTTGCGGTCTCCGGGTAGGCGACGACCACGGTGCGAGGCGTCATCACGTCGGAGACGCGGAGGCTCTCGAATCGGAGCAGGCTCTTGAACAGCCGAGCCTCGCCGTCGCCCAACACGCCCTCTTCGGCGCCGATGTCGGCGAGGGCTGCCAACTCTTCGCGACTGACGTCGCTCTCCTTCTCGCCGCGGGTGAGGAGCTGCGCGAACCACTGCGACATCAACACCAGCGGGTACAGCAGGTAGATGAGCGGCTTGAGCATGCGCGCCACGATCGGGGCGAGCCCCCGCCAGTAGACCGCGCCCAGCGTCTTCGGAATGATCTCGCTGATGACGAGAATGCCGAGGGTCAGCAGGGCCGAGAAGATGCCGATCGCGCCGCTGCCGAAGTAGCCGGCTGCCTCTGCGCCGGCACCGGCCGCACCGATCGTGTGCGCAACGGTGTTGAGCGTGAGAATCGCAGCCAGGGGACGATCGACGTCGTTCTTGAGCTCGCGGAGCCGTTCGGCCACTGCGGGCTTGGTCGCTTCGAGGGCCCCGATGTAGGCGGGCGAGACACTGAGCAGCACCGCTTCCATGATCGAACACGCGAACGAGACGCCGATGGCCAAGACGACATAGACGATCAGCAGGGTGAGCGAGCCCGAACCCCCGTCGGCAGATCCGGCGGCGACAGCGAGAAGATCGAGCACGAAGGGCAGACTAGCGACGCGAGGCGCCTCTCGTCGGCACCCACAGGGTCGCGCCACGATGGGGCAGCCAAGAGGCGACGACGGCTCAAGCAGAGAACAGAGCGACCGAAGCTGAACGACATGTCCGCTGCAGATCCGACCATCGACGCGTCCCAGCGCGCCGAGGATCTTCGGACGAGCAGCGCCGAACAGCAGGTCGCCTTCTTCGAGAGCAGCGCCCATGTCGCCCCGATCGGCAACGTGGTGGCGGGCCTCGTCGGACTCTCGTTGCTGTGGTCCCACGTACCCAGAACCCCACTGTGGGCGTGGTTCGCCCTCGTGTTGGTGCTCGCGGCCCTTCAGGCCGTGGCCGCACTCGACCCCGAACGAGCGTCGACCGAGCTCCCCTGGTCCGGCGTCGTGCTCGACACGAACGTGCTCGCGGGCGTGGTCTGGGGCCTCCTCCCCTGGCTCGACATCGGTGCGTTCGGCTCCGACGAGGTCTACCGCTGGCTCTGTCTCGCCCTGGCCTTCGGCATCGGGGCCGGCTCGATGGGTGGTCTCTCGATCTTGACGGGCCTCTCGATCCGCGTGCAGGCGCCGTTGTACCTCCTGGTCGCAACCGCCCTCCTCGTGGTCGGCCAACCCGCGGTCGCAGCCGGTGTCGTCGTCTTCCTGGTCCTCATGACTAGCGACCTCCTCGCGACCGGCCGCCATCTTCGTCAGCTCGTGGACGTGCGCGTCGAGATCGCGGAACTGGCCGCTGACGCCGAGTCGGAGGCTCGCCACGACCCGATGACGGGTCTGCTCAACCGGGCGGGGCGTTCGAACGCATCGAACGGCTCCGGGGTGGAGACCCGTTCGTCATGATGTTCGTCGATCTCGACTACTTCAAGGAAGTGAACGACCGTCTCGGGCACGAGGCCGGCGATCATGTGCTCGTCGAGACCGCCCGTCGCATCGAGCACGCGATGCGGCCCGGCGACATCGTCGCCCGTCTCGGCGGTGACGAGTTCCTCGTCGTGTTCGCCAACGACGGTGTCGACGTCGATGTCGTGACCGACCGTGTGCTCGCCGCCGTCGATCGGCCGGTCGCGTTCGGCGACGACGAGGCCAACATCTCGGCGTCGATCGGCGTGAAGGTGGTGCACGAGGACGATTGGTCCACGTCCGCGCTCCTCCGCGAGGCCGACCACGCGTTGTACGAAGCGAAGCGGATGGGGCGGCAGCGGGTGGTGCGGTTCGATGAGCAGCTCGCGGTCGAGCTCGAACAGCGAACGACGCTCGAGGGCGAACTCCGGGGCGCGATCGCCACCGGAACCTTCGAAATCGTCGGTCAGCCGGTGGTCGAGATGGCCACCGGTCGGATCGCCAGTGTGGAGATCACTCCGTGCTGGTCGTCCCGGGCAGGAGAGGCGGTCCCTGCCCCGCGGCTCCTGGCGATGGCCGAGGAGATCGGCCTGGGCGATGCCCTCACCCGTTCGATCGTCGAGAAGGCGGCCAGAGCACGTCTGCAGCGGCGCGAGCATCCCGTGCTCGCCTCGGCGAGTGTGACCGTCCGTGTTGCTGCCGGCCGCCTGGTCCGGGGCGACCTGGTGGGCGACATCAGCTCGATCGTCGTTGCCCACGACATCCAGCCAGGGGGCCTGCAGCTCATCCTGACGGAAACGGTCGCGATCCGCGACCCGCTCGCCGCCGTCGAGTCCATCGGCGCGCTCCGCACCGCTGGTGTCGGGATCGTCCTGGGCGAGTTCGGGAGCGGCCAGTCGTCGCTTCGCGACCTGCTCGCCCTGCCGATCGACATCGTGGCGCTCCATCCCGGGCTGGTGCGAGAGGCGCCCGACAACAACCGGCTGACCACGATGCTGGCCGCGCTCGATCATGGCGCTCGCAGCCTCGGGCTGAGCCTGGCGGCCGAAGGGGTGGACAACGCCGCGCAGCTCGAGGTGGTCCGCCGTCTCGGACTCCCGTACGCGCAAGGTGAGGCCGTATTCCCCTTGGGGTCGTTGACGGACCTCGCCGCCGGCACCTCGCCGCTGACGATCGTCTGACCCACCCGGGTGGCTACGATCCGGCGATGCCCTCTGCGCCCGCTGGCCTCGTGCTCACACCGGGCGCGAGCGCCGACCGAGATCACTCGACGCTCGTCTCCCTCGACGAATGCCTGCCCGAGATGGCGGTCGTCCGGCTGACGCTGGGGACGACATCGGTCCCGCGGGCGGTTGCCAAGATCGTCGAGGCGGCAGAGACGCTGGCCGCTGATCTCGGCGTACCCACCTCAGAGGTTGCGCTCGGTGGCCGAAGCTTCGGGGGGCGGAGCACTTCGGTCGCCCACGCCGAGGGCCTTGCCGTCCACTCCCTGGTGTTGCTCAGCTACCCACTCCACCCGCCTGGGAAGCCCGACAACCTGCGGGTCGAGCACTTCGAGAAGATCAGCGCCCCGTGCCTGTTCGTCTCGGGTGAACGGGACCCGTTCGGCTCGCCCGCCGAGTTCGCCGAGCACACGCCGCACATCTCCGGGCCCGTCACCAGCCAGTGGGTGCCGGGCAACCACTCGCCGAAAGACGAAGGGCTCGTCATCGCCCATGTACGTGAGTGGTTCGGTCTGGACTAGGAGCCCAAGCCGCCAGCCGGAACGGCGTGGTGGACGAGAGGACGTTCGGCCCTCTCGGGGTACGACCGACCGCCGTAGGTTGCGGACATGGGCCGACCCGGAAGAGACACGGAGACAGCCCGGAACCGGCTGGTCGATCGTCAGATCGTCGAGCGGGGCGTGGACGACACCGCCGTCATTGCCGCCATGCGGACCGTGCCTCGGGACTGCTTCGTCGGAAACGACCTGGCCGAGTTCGCCTATGACGACTCGGCATTGCCCATCGGCGAGGGCCAGACCATCTCGCAGCCCTTCGTCGTCGCAGCCATGGCTGCGGCCGTCGAACTGCGACCCGAGAGTCGGGTCCTCGAGATCGGCACCGGTTCGGGGTACGGGGCCGCGGTGCTGAGCACCGTCGCCGGCGAGGTGTGGACGATCGAGCGGCTCGCCGCCCTCGCGGATCGAGCCCGGTCGCGTCTTGTCGACCTGGGCTACGACAACGTCCACGTCGTCCATGGCGACGGCACGTTGGGGCTTCCCGAGTGCGCGCCCTTCGATGCCATCATCGTCACTGCCGGTGGGCCCTCGGTTCCCGAGGCGCTCGTGGCCCAGCTCGCCGAGGGCGGCACCCTCGTAATCCCGGTCGGTCCGGAGACCCGAGTCCAGCGGCTCATCCGGGTGCGTCGCCGCGGCGACGACCTGGTGGAGGAAGACCTGGGGCCGGTGCGGTTCGTGCCGCTCGTCGGAGACCAGGGCTGGTCGCCGCACCCGCGCGCGTGAGTCGGCGCGGGTACCGTCGACGGGGTGCGGCGTCTCCGAGCAATGATGGTTCTCGCCGTGGCGCTTTCGGCCTGTGGCGGCTCGGGGCTGTCCGAGGGCTTCCGCCAGACCCTCGGGGTCGACCTCGGGCGCTCTCGAATCGTGAGCTGCAGCGACCCCGGCAACGGCGACGTGATCACGGAGGTCCTCACCGTGGAAAGAGCACAGGCCCCCGTGGAGATCGTGGACGTCGAGCTGCTCGAGGGCTCGTTCGATGCGGAGTTCTTCGTCGTCACGGTGCCCACCGAGTTGACGCTGTTCTGGGGAACGTCCTCACTCGAGGGCATGCAGGACTCTGATCTGCGCGACGCGTGGAACGACCGTCAGCCGCTACCCGGCACCATCCCCGTCGGATTCACCGGTGGCGTCGTCGCGGTCCTGCCCCCATCTCCCGGGTCCATCGACTATCTCCGGCGCTATCGAGTCACCGCAGCAGTCGGGGGCGAGCGTGGCGACTACGAGTGGGAGGCGCTTCGGATGATCGGAGACCCCGACCGCTGCGCTGTGCTGGGGCCGACTTCGCCGGTGCTCCTTGAGCACGCGGCCGGCGGTGCCTTCTAGGGCAACTCACCGCGATGCGGGCGGGCGGTGGTGAGACTGAGGCCACCATCGGCGATGAGCAACTGACCCGTGATGAAGCGTGCCAGGTCGCTGAGGAGGAAGCCGACCGTCCCGGCGATGTCCTCCGGTTCGCCCGCGTAGCCGAGTGGAATCGCCGCAATGCTCGCCGCCCGGCGCTCCGCGCTGACCCCGCGCATGACCGCAGGGGTAAGGGTCATCGCCGGAGCCACGGCGTTCACCCGAATGTGCCGTGGCGCGAGCTCGAGGGCCAGGGACTTGGTGAGGTGAATCACCGCAGCCTTGGCGGCGCCGTACTGATAGAGACCGGGTGAGGCATTCGTTCCCTGGAGCGACGCGATGTTGACCACGGCTCCGGGCCCGTTCATCAACTCCGTAGCCGCCTGGCTGGCGGCCAGCACGCTGGTGCTGTTCCTGGCCAGCGTCGCCGAGAAGTCGTCGAGGTTCTGTTCGGCGAGCGGCGCGGGACCCCCGACAACCGACACCGCGTTGTTCACCAAACCGTCGATGCCGCCGAGCCGGTCGGCCGCTTGGACCACCGCGCTCCGCCACCCGTCGGCGTCGGCCAGGTCGGCCTGTACCCATGGCACACCGACCGCCTCGGCCCCCTCTGCGTCCCGGTCGATGATGGCGACGCCGGCACCCTCGTCCTGCAGGAAACGGACGGTCGCCAGTCCGATGCCCGAGGCTCCACCGGTCACCACGACCCTGCGTCCTGCGAGTCCCTTCATGCGACGACCCTATCCAGCGGCGCAGGACCACCGGAGGGTCATCGAATTGCCGTCGACCGAAAGTGGTCTCGGACCGGTGCGCTATTCGGCGGATGCGGCGCGGCGAGCGGCTCGGAGGTCTGCGAAGAACGACTTGAGCGACCGCGCGCACTCCTCGCCGAGCACGTTGTGGTGAACCTCGAAGTTGTGCCGTAGTCGCGGGTCTGAGCTGAAGTTGTAGACCGAACCGACCGCTCCTGCTTCGAGGTCGGCGGCGCCGAAGACGACCTTCTCGATTCGTGCGTTCACTGCCACTCCCGCACACATGGTGCACGGCTCGAGTGTGCTGACGAGGGTTGCGTTGTCGAGCCGCCACGTGCCGAGCCGTTGGCAGGCGTCTCGCATCGCGAGCACCTCAGCGTGCGCCGAGGGGTCCGTCGTCAATTGACGCTCATTGTGGCGCGACGCAATCACCTCACCCTCCACGACGACGAGCGCCCCGACGGGAACATCCCCGTGGGGAATCGCCAGTTCCGCTTCCGCCAACGCCTTGCGCATGAGGCCCTCGTACTCCATGAGGAGAAGCTAGCCCTCGGCCTCCACGACACGGCGCGTGCGGCCGCCCGCGGGAATCCTTCGTCCTCCCTCCTGTCGGACTCAGCGGGGCCGGTGGGCGTCGACGAGGCGATCGAAGTACTCATTCGCCTCGTCGTCGTCTACTTCGAGGAGTCCGTGGAGTTCGAGGCTGACGCGCCCGTGGCCTGCGGCCCAGAGCCGCATCGCAATCGTGCGCGGGTCGCCGTCGAGGATGCCTGCCGCACACGCGGCGCGGACGGCGTCGACGAGGGGCTCCATGGTCGATGCGGCGAATCGCACGCTGTCGGGCGGTGGGTCGTAGTCGGCGATCGGGCGGCCGGTCATCAGCTTGTAGTGCTCGGGGCCGGCGAGCGCGACTCGCCGGTACGCAAAGGAGTATGTCCGCATCCGTTCGATTGGGTCGTCGATGTCGGGCAGGGCGTCGATTTCATCGGCGAGTCGCCGGTAGCCCGAGCGGTACATCGCGTCTGCGAGGCCCGGCTTGCCGCCGAACTGGGTGTACACCGCCTGGGTCGACGTGCCGGCGAGCTCGGCGATCCTTCGCAGCGACAGTGCGTCTGGGCCCTCGCCGGCGAGGAGCTCGTCGGCGACGCGGAGTACGCGGTCGCGCATCGGTTCTTCGGGTGCGGACACGTCGGGCATGATCACATGGTACTGAAACGGCGCCATAACAGTGTTCCAGCCTCCCTATAACATCGTTATGGTGTCGCCATGAGCACATGGATCCGTGGCACGAAAGCCCCGGTCGCCGACGAACTCGACGTCGCCGACCTCGTCGTTACGGAGGGGGTGCTGCCCCCGATCTCGGGCCGGCTGGTTCGCATGGGCCCCAATCCGGTCGGGCCGGTCGACGAGACCTACCAGTGGTTCGCCGGCACCGGGATGACGCACGCGATCGACCTCGATGCCGGCCGCCCGAGCCGGTTCGTCAACCGCTGGGTACGGACGCCCGAGGTGAGCCAGGCGCTCGGCGAGGCACCGACAGTCCCGACCGGGGCCGATGTCGACATTGCCAACACGAGCGCGATGGTGGTCGGCGGCGATCTGCTGGCGATGACTGAAACGTGCCAGCCATACGTGCTCGATGATGACCTGCGGACCGTGCGTCGTCAGGACTTCGGAGCCGGGGTCACCGAGTTCACCGCACACCCGCACACAGACCCCGACACAGGCGAGGTGTTCGCGGTCGGCTACGGCGGCGACTACGACGCCACCTGCACGCTCTACCGGATCGACCGCAGCGGCACTCTCCTCGACCAGCGACCCATCGACCTGCTCGGACCACGTGCGCTGCACGACGTCGCGATCACCGAGCAGCACATCGTGGTCTGGGATCTCCCCCTCGAGTACGCGGACGACGACCCCGGACTGTTCCCCTACGCCTGGAACCGAGAGGGTGCCGCCCGCGTCGGGCTGATCGATCGCCGTGACCTGCGCAGCCCCGTGCGCTGGTTCGACATCGATCCCTGCTTCGTCTTCCACGGACTCAACGCCTACGACACTGACAGCGGCGTTGTCGTCGACGTCGTCCAGTTCGACCGCATCTTCGACGTCGACCGAACCGGCCCGGGCGACCCCTACCCGCCGCAGCTGTGGCGCTGGGAAATCGACGCGTCGGCATCGACGACTCAGCAGACCCTCATCGACGAACGGATCCAAGAGTTCCCGAAGATCGACGACCGCCGCACGGGACGGCCGTATCGATTCGGCTACACGGCCGAGCCCACGCCGGCACCGCCATCACGATGCTCATCGCCGACCGCAACATTCGCATCATCGCAACCGCCACCGGCGAGCTCCTCCGGCAACTCGAGCTCGACCCGACCCGCACCTACCAACCCACCGGAAAACCGAAAAACCCCCGAACCTGAGGGTTCGAGAGTTTCCGATGTCTCGCGACATCACATGGTGTCGGAGGGGGGACTTGAACTTATGCCGGCCCGGTGACCGCTCATGCCTGGAACTCCTAATTGGGCCGCAAATACAGGCGAAACGTGGTGTCAGGCCACCGCAGGCAATCGTGAGATGACCCAAGGTGATCAGGCGTGTTGGGTGGTTCTGTGACCACGGCGTGACCACGGTGGCTACCGGCACGAGAACTTCAAGAAAGCTCTAGTCGAAGGCGATGCCGGTGACGGCGAATTGTGGTAGCGCCATCTTCAAATCTTCGTTGTCGGCGTCGTAGTAGCTGACAACTGGGTTGCCCTCGACACCGATCGCTACCGACGAGTCGCGGCCGACGTTGCCGCCGGTGTCGAGAGCGTGGCTCATGCCAGTCGTGCAAGACCCGTCGGCACATACGTACATGCGCAAGTCGTCTTGGTCGTTGTCGAAGTAGGTGATGATCGGGTTGCCGTCAGACCCGACGACAAGGCTGAAGTCAACGCCATCGACGTTGACGAGCTTTTGGTTCGTGCCCGAGGTGCAGGCCGCATCGCCGCACACGTACAAGTCCAGACCTGAAATGTTCGTGCCGTCATTCCAGGTATCGAGATGAGCAATGATCGGGTTGCCGTCAGCGCTGAGCGCAACCTTCGTGTTGTCACCGACGGCTGTCGCTCCGCCGTTTCGGATCCTTCGCTTCGTGCCAGAGGTGCAAGCCGAATCGCCACACACGTACAACATCAAATCGTCATTAAAGTCGTCAACGTAAGCGATGACAGGGTTGTTGTCAGCGCTGACCACCACCGACGTATCACTGCCACTGCCAATGTCGGCAAGCTTTCGGTCCGTGCCAGAGGCACATGCCGGGTCGCCACAGACGTACAGCTGCAAATCGTCTAGGTCGCTTTCGAAGTGAGCGATGACTGGGTTGCCGTCAGCGTTGAGCGCCATCGATGCTTCGTTGCCAGGAGAGCCGTCTTCCACGAGCGTTCGGTTCGTGCCAGAGGTACAGAGCGCGTCAGCGCACACGTACAAATCCAAATGACCGTCGGACTCGTTGTGGTAGGCGATGAGCGGGTTCCCATCGGTTCCAACCGCCACTGATGTGGAATCGGGAATTGCGCCTGCGACGAGCACCTCGCTCACGCCAGCGGTGCAATTCCCGTCAGCGCAGACGTACAACTCCAAATCGTCGGTGGTCCAGTCGTGGTAGCTGATGATCGGGTTGCCGTTGACGCCGATCGCCACCGACGTGTCAATGCCGCCCTCAGCCACGTAGACCCTGTTTACGGCGGGCGTGGCTTGGCCGGAGCGGGTGAGACGCAGAGAGGCGCAGCGCCATCCGTCGTCGTTGATCACCACCTGCGTCGCACCACACGTCAGCTCGTCCAACGTGTCCAATCCAGCAATATCGCTCGTCAGGTCGTCAATGGCGGGTTGGACCACGTTTTCGTCGTAGCGGTGCAAGAACGTCACGCTCTGAGCACGAGTTGCTGGATCTTCAGGCGAAAACGTTGCCGCCGATGTTCCCGTCGTTACGCCGTTATCGAACGCCCAATCAACCGCATCGGCGAAGTAGCGGTCCTGCTCAACGTCCGTAAACGAACTCGACGCAAACCCCGCCGTTGCGCCCGAACCCACCAAACCAACAACAGCCGCAACCAGCTTCAAACGTCGCACCGCCACGCAAACCCTTCGCTCACCCCTCAGCCCAACGCCAACAGGCACAAGGCGAATCACACCACAAAGCCCGCCGAGCGGTCCAACACAGTGAATCGCCCCGGGTCTGGTGGAGGCTCCGATCCTTGAGAAGGATGGAGCTATGTCAGATCAGAGAAGGCCGGGCAGGTATCCGGCGGAGATGCGTGAGCGTGCGGTGCGGATGGTGCTCGATCATCAGCACGAGTACGGGTCGCAGT
>JBDQKM010000001.1:0-62099 GCA_040263275.1 Acidimicrobiales bacterium | reverse complement strand
GTGGAGCGCCGATGCGTTCCTGGCCCACGAACGCGACGACCACGGCCGCCTGCTCAGCGAGGTGGTGGCGATCCAGGCGGGCGAACGACCGGAGGCAGGCCGACTCATCATGATCGGCGGCTCGACGATCCGGGAGGGGCTGGTGCCCGACGGCGTGATCCAGCAGGCCCTCGACGCGGAGCTCGGACCACAGGTGCCCGACGTCCACACGCTCTACAGCTTCGACCAGTCGATGGCCGAGACCGCCCGCATCGCCCTCAATCTCCCACTCGAGGCCGGCGACACGGTGGTGATCGGCATCAACCCCCGCCGGTTCGGGTTCGGTGACGACACCCTGACCCAGGAGTTCCGTGCGTCGCGGCTGTCGCTCCTCCCGGCGGACGACGTCGCCGACCTCGTCGCCTCCGACACGGTCGACTCGGCCCGACCGAAGCCGTCGGGCATCTCGGGGCGGATCGACGACCTCGGCGAGTCCGTCGCCTTCTCGCCGTGGGACGAAACCGCGGCCTTCGAGCACCGGTTGTTCCTCCGCCAATGGGTCGAGGGTCGGCTCTCCAGCGACACGACCACGGCATGGTCCGACCTCTTCGCCGGCCGACTGACCGACGTCGACTGGGGGGCCCTGACCGACACGTCGTTCCGCGACATCCGCCGACCCGTTCGCTACGGCTACGGCAACCAGCCGCTCGCCGACACGGAGAAGGCCGAGCTCGCAGCGATCGTCGCCGAGACGCGGGTGGACGACTACTTCGCCCACCACGACCTCGACTTCGCGATCGCAACCGCCCTGGCCGACAGCATCCGGGCGACCGGCGCCGAGGTCGTCTTCCTCGAACTGCCGCGCACGTCGCTCTCGGTCGAGGCCTACGGACCGGTGTGGGCCGACTACCACGCGGCGGTCGAGGCCCTCGTCGCCACGACCGACTCGTCCCGGATCGACCTGCGCAGTGAACCGTTCGGCGACGACGACTTCTTCGATCTCGAACACCTTCTGGCCCCCGGTCGACCGCGGCTGACCGACGCCGTCTTCTCCGCCCTGATCGGCACCGACCTCGGACTCGAGGCCGAGTGATCACCAAGCTCCGGCCCCTCATCACCCTCCTCACACTCGGTGCGCTGATGGTCGCGGTGTGGTCGGTCGTGACCGACGACGTCGCCGCGCCCGAACGCGAGGGCGTCGACACCGACGGCACCTGGGAGGCGGAGTTCGAGGGCAAGGGCGCAGCAACCGACTATGTCGTGCGTTTCTCGGTCAGCGGGGTAGGCACCATCGACGAGATCGGCGATCGCGGCTTCAACACGGTCGACTGCGACGCCGCGTTCTCCTGCCGGGGCCACGCGACCCTGGGCGGCGACAGTCTCCGGCTGGTGATCGACCCGAGCCCGGTCGGCGCGAGCGTCGACGTCGAGGGCATCGACACCGCCCGCCAGACCCGCCAAGCCCCCTTCGACGGACGCTGGTTGAACCGCCTGTTCCTCCTGGCCCTCGCCTTCGTCCCGGTCATCGTCTTGACCCACCGCCGGGTGGCACTGAGCCAATGGCTGCTGATCGGCTTCTCGGTCACCGCGCTGGCCGCCCTGCAGTTCGGCTTCACCGTCATCCTGCTGGCGATCCTGCTGGCGTTCTTCGCGATCGGCCGGTGGTACCGCGCCAGCGAGAAACGATCGTCGCGCTTCATCCTCACGTGGCTGGCCGTCACCGCCCTGATCCTGCTCGTCCTCAAGAACTTCAAGGCGATCTTCCTCGTGTCGTTCGAGGACTACGGATCGTTGGCCCTGGTGCTCCCGCTCGGCACCAGCTACTTCCTCATCCGACTGCTCGACCTCCAACTGCGATGGCACCGGGGACAGCTCGAAGACCTCACGCTCCGCCGCTATCTCGTCTACGTGCTCTTCCCCCCGACGCTGGTGGCCGGACCGATCGAACTGGTCGACACCTTCTTCAAGAACCGCGCCGAACGCATCACCCGCGACGACCTTGGCGACGGCGCCATGCGCATCACGGTGGGCGTGGCCAAGAAGCTCGTCATCGTCGACGGCATCCTCGCCGGCCTGGTCTTCGAGAGCGGCCTGTGGAGCCGGGTCGTGACCGACCCGACGGGAGACCCCTGGGACGTCGTGCGCTTCTGCGTGCTCTCCTACCTCGTCGCCTATCTCGACTTCTCCTCCTACTCCGACATCGCCATCGGCCTGGCCCGACTGTTCGGTCACACGATCGGCGAGAACTTCCGCTGGCCGGTGCTGGCCCCCGACCTCGCCGAGTTCTGGCGCCGCTGGCACATCTCACTGTCGGGGTGGGCGTTCCGCAACGTCTTTTTCCCGGTCATCGCCACCACCCGCAACCAATCCGCGGCCCTGATCGTCACCCTGCTGACCATCGGCCTCTGGCACGACCTCGCCCTCACCTGGGTCACCTGGGGCCTCTATCACGGCATCGGCATGGCGGTACTCGCGTGGTGGCCGTGGAACCTCGTGAAGGAGGGGCGCCTGCGAACCATCGGCGGCACGGTGCTCACCAACCTCTACGTGGCCGGCGGCTTCGCCTTCGTCAGCATCCGCGACTACTCCCTGGCCTGGACGATCTTCTTCGAGTTCGTCACCGCGCCCGTACAGGTCCTGCTCTGACCCAGCCCTGACAAAACGAAACCGAGGCGAGCCGACCACCGAATCGGTGGGCGACTCGCCTCGGATTGCGAGGATCGGGAGGGCTTGTCTAGCCCTCGGCTCCCGGCAGTGCGATGACGTCGGCGCCGGCGTCGCTGCGGCCCGCAAGCCACTCGGCGAGGTCCTGCTCCTCGGCATCGCTGCTGTAGTAGTCCATCGGCTCGTAGTCGGGCGCGTTGGTCTTGATGTTGCGGTACTCACGCATGCCGGTGCCGGCCGGGATGAGCTTGCCGATGATGATGTTCTCCTTGAGGCCCTGGAGCGAGTCGCTCTTCGACTCGATGGCGGCCTCGGTGAGCACCCGGGTGGTCTCCTGGAACGACGCAGCCGACAGCCACGACTCGGTCGCCAGCGACGCCTTAGTGATACCCATCAGCTGGGGACGACCCTCGGCGGGCTTGCCACCCTCCTCGACCACACGACGGTTCGTGTCGGCGAACGTCTTCTTGTCGATCTGGTAGCCGGGCAGGAAATCGGTGTCGCCCGGCTCGTTGATCAGAATCCGCTTGGTCATCTGCCGCACGATCAGTTCGATGTGCTTGTCGTGGATCGACACGCCCTGATCCCGGTAGACCTTCTGCACCTCGTCGACGAGGTACTTCTGGGTCTCGCGGACACCCTTGATCTCCAAGAGCTCCTTCGGGTCGCGGGCTCCTTCCACGATGGCGTCGCCGGCCTTCACCTCTTGGCCGTCGCTGACCTCGAGGCGGGCTCCCGACGGGATCGTGTAGGCGTCTTCCTCACCGTCGTCGGCAACGATCAGGACCTCGCGGCCACGACCGTCGTCCTCACCGACCCGGATCACACCGGAGGTGCGGGCCAGGGTGGCCTTGCCCTTCGGGGTGCGAGCCTCGAAGAGCTCGACGACGCGGGGCAGACCACCGGCGATGTCCTGCGCACCCGCCACACCACCGGTGTGGAAGGTCCGCATGGTGAGCTGGGTACCCGGCTCACCGATCGACTGGGCGGCGATGACACCCACGGCCTCACCGAGCTCGATCTTGCCGCCCGTGGCGAGCGACATGCCGTAGCTCTTGGCCGAGATGCCGAAGGCCGAGTCGTCGGTCAACGGTGAGAGCACCCGCACACGGGTGACCTTCTCGTCGTCGCGGAGCGTCTCGAGCTCGTCGTCACCGACCATCGTGCCCTTCTCGATGACCGAGCCATCGGAGAGTTCGACATCGTCCGCCAGCACACGACCGAAGAGCTTCGTCTCCAGATGGGTGCGCTTGTTGGGCGTGTCGGGCATGACGTCTTCGATCCAGATGCCACCGATGGGTCCGGAACGCTCGAACGGGTCCTCGTCGTTGATGATGAGTTCCTGCGCGACGTCGACCAGGCGACGGGTGAGGTAGCCGGAGTCGGCCGTCCGCAACGCCGTGTCGACGAGGCCCTTGCGGGCGCCCGGCGTGGCGATGAAGTACTCGAGCATCTTCAGACCTTCACGGAAGTTGCTCTTGATCGGACGGGGAATCATGTCGCCACGAGGGTTGGCCACGAGGCCACGCATGCCGGCGATCTGACGCACCTGCATCATGTTTCCTCGAGCACCCGAGTCGACCATCATGTTGACCGGGTTGAACTGCTGCGACTCGAGATCGTCCTTCATCCGGTTGGTCACCTCTTCGGTGGCCTCCGACCAGACCTCGACCTCCATCTGCCGGCGCTCACCATCGGTGATGATGCCGCGGCGGAACTGCTGCTCGATCTTGTCGGCCATCTTCTCGTGACGGTCGAGGATCTCGGCCTTCTCGCCCGGGGTGGCCACGTCGTCGATCGAGACCGTGAGGCCCGACTGCATGGCGAACTTGAAGCAGGTGTCCTTGATGGCATCGAGGCTCATCGCCACTTCCTGCTTCGCGTAGCCGCGAGCCAGGGTGTCGACGATGGCGCCCATCTGCTTCTTGCCGACCTTCTCGTTGACGTAGGGGTACGCCGCCGGGAGGGTCTCGTTGAAGAAGACACGACCCACGGTGGTGGGTTCGTACTGGGCGGCCTCGCCGTTGGCGGGGCTGATCAGCAGTTCCGGGGTGCGGAACTGGATCGGCGCGTGGATCGCGACATCGCCGCGTTCGTACGCCGCCTCGAGCTCCTGCACGTCGCGGAAGACACGGCCGGCACCCTTGGCGTCGGCGACCTCGTCGGTGAGGTAGTACGCACCGATGATCATGTCCTGCGTCGGCGTGACCAGCGGACGACCGTTGGCCGGGCTGAGCACGTTGTTGGCGCTGAGCATGAGCACACGGGCCTCGGCCTGGGCCTCGGCCGACAGCGGCAGGTGGACCGCCATCTGGTCACCGTCGAAGTCGGCGTTGAACGCCGTGCACACGAGCGGATGCAGGTTGATGGCCTTGCCCTCGACGAGCACGGGCTCGAACGCCTGGATGCCCAGACGGTGCAGGGTCGGCGCGCGGTTGAGCATCACCGGGTGTTCCTTGATGACGTCCTCGAGGACGTCCCACACCTGCGGGCGACGACGCTCGACCATGCGCTTGGCCGACTTGATGTTCTGCGCCAACTCGGCGTCGACGAGACGCTTCATGACGAACGGCTTGAACAGCTCGAGCGCCATGATCTTGGGCAGACCGCACTGGTGGAACTTCAGGGTCGGGCCGACCACGATGACCGAACGGCCCGAGTAGTCGACGCGCTTGCCGAGCAGGTTCTGACGGAACCGGCCCTGCTTGCCCTTGAGCATGTCGGACAGCGACTTGAGCGGACGGTTGCCGGGACCGGTGACCGGGCGACCACGACGACCGTTGTCGAACAGTGCGTCGACGGCCTCCTGGAGCATGCGCTTCTCGTTGTTGACGATGATCTCGGGCGCACCGAGGTCGAGCAGACGCTTGAGCCGGTTGTTGCGGTTGATCACACGACGGTAGAGGTCGTTGAGGTCGGAGGTCGCGAAGCGGCCACCGTCGAGCTGGACCATCGGGCGAAGCTCCGGCGGGATCACCGGCACCACGTCGAGGATCATGGCGCGGGGATCGTTGATCCGACGGCCGTGCTCGTCGCGACGGTTGAAGGCGGCGACGATCTTCAGACGCTTGATCGCCTTCTGCTTACGCTGGGCCGACAGACCCTTGACGCCTTCCGGCGGGTCGATCTGCTCGCGGAGCTTGCGCTCCTCCTCGTCGAAGTCGAGCGCCTCGACCAGACGGGCGATCGCGTCGGCACCCATGCCGCCCACGAAGTAGTCGCCCCAACGGTCCTGTAGCTCACGCCACAGCATCTCGTCTTCGATGATCTGACGACCGAACAGGCTCTTGAACTCGTCCCAGGCCCGGTCGAGGATCTCCTTCTCGAACTCGAACTGTTCGCGGATCTCGGCCAGGTCCTTGTCGGCCTGGCGGCGAGCCGCCTTCAGCTCGGTCTCCTTGGCGCCGTCCTTCTCGAGTTCGGCCAGTTCCTTCTCGAGATCTTCCGCGCGACGGGCGAGGTCGAGCTCCATGTCCTTGTCGATGGCCTCGCGCTCGCCGATGACCTCGGCCTCGAGCGACGGGAGGTCCTCGTCACGGCGCTCCTCGTCGACGGTGACGACGAGGTTGGCCGCGAAGTAGATGACCTTCTCGAGCTGCTTGGCCTTGAGCTCCTCCTTGGGCTCGGTGCCCATGAGGAGGTACGCGAGCCACGAACGGGTCCCGCGGAGGTACCAGATGTGCACGGCCGGGGCGGCGAGCTCGATGTGGCCCATGCGCTCACGGCGGACCTTCGAGCGGGTCACCTCGACACCGCAGCGCTCACAGATGATGCCCTTGAAGCGCACCCGCTTGTACTTGCCGCACGCGCACTCCCAGTCCTTCGTCGGACCGAAGATCTTCTCGCAGAAGAGTCCGTCCTTCTCGGGCTTGAGCGTGCGGTAGTTGATGGTCTCCGGCTTCTTGACCTCGCCGTTGGACCACATGCGGATGGAGTCCGCGGTGGCGAGACCGATCTTCAGGTTGGAGAAATCATTGACGTCGAGCATGTTGTTACTCCCTCGTCTTCCCGGTCTCAGCCGCGAGCCGCACGAGCGGCGGCACGGGCAGCGTCTTCTTCGTCGGATCCACGTTCGGGCCGCTGGAGATCGATCCCCAGCTCCTCGACCGTGCGGAAGGTCTCTTCGTCGAGTTCACGCATCTCGATTTCCTGACCGTCCTTGGAGAGCACCTCGACGTTGATGCACAACGCCTGCATTTCCTTGATGAGCACCTTGAAGGACTCGGGAATGCCGGGCTCTGGAATGTTCTCGCCCTTGACGATCGCCTCGTAGACCTTGACTCGGCCGAGCACGTCGTCGGACTTGATGGTGAGCAGCTCCTGCAGGCAGTACGCCGCGCCGTAGGCCTCGAGGGCCCACACTTCCATCTCACCGAAGCGCTGACCGCCGAACTGGGCCTTACCACCGAGCGGCTGCTGGGTGATCATCGAGTACGGACCCGTGGAACGGGCGTGGATCTTGTCGTCGACCAGGTGGGCCAGCTTCAGGATGTAGACGTAGCCCGTCATGATGTCGTTGTCGTAGGGCTCGCCGGTGCGGCCGTTGAACAGCTGCTGCTTGCCGTTGACACCGATCAGACGGGTCTCGCCGTCGCGGCTCTCGGGGTTGAGGTTCTTCAGGATGTCGACGATCACCGGCTTGTCGCCGGCGAGTTCGTACTCGTCCCACTTGGCACCGTCGAACACCGGCGTCGCCACGAAGGCGGCGGGCTTGGTGGTCGGACGCGTCTTGCGCTCGGTGCCCCGCACCGGATCGTCGCCGATCTGCTCACCGTCGATGCTCCAACCCCAACGGGCGCAGTAACCGAGATGCGCCTCGAGCACCTGCCCGACGTTCATACGGGACGGCACGCCGAGCGGGTTGAGGATGATGTCGACCTGCTGACCGTCGGCGTTGAACGGCATGTCCTCGATCGGGAGGATCTTGGAGATGACGCCCTTGTTGCCGTGACGGCCGGCGAGCTTGTCGCCCACGCTGATCTTGCGCTTCTGGGCCACGTAGACCCGCACGAGCTGGTTGACCCCGGGGGGCAGTTCGTGGGCATCGTCGCGGTTGAAGACCTTGACGTCGATGACCTTGCCGGTCTCACCGTGCGGCACCTTCAGCGAGGTGTCGCGCACCTCACGGGCCTTCTCACCGAAGATGGCCCGCAGGAGCCGCTCCTCGGGGGTGAGCTCGGTCTCGCCCTTGGGCGTGACCTTGCCGACGAGGACATCACCCGGACCGACCTCGGCGCCGACGCGGATGATCCCGCGCTCGTCGAGATCGGCGAGGATCTCCTCGCTGAGGTTCGGGATGTCGCGGGTGATCTCTTCGGGTCCGAGCTTCGTGTCGCGCGCATCGATCTCGTGCTCGTGGATGTGGACCGACGTGAGCACGTCGTCCTTGACCAGTCGCTCCGAGAGGATGATGGCGTCCTCGAAGTTGTAGCCCTCCCACGGCATGAAGGCCACGAGGAGGTTCTTGCCGAGCGCCAGCTCGCCGTTGTCGGTCGAGGGACCGTCGGCGAGCAGTTGACCGGCCTTCACCTTGTCGCCCTCGGCCACGCGGGGCTTCTGGGAGATGCAGGAGTCCTGGTTGGACCGCTCGAAGCGCTTCAGACGGATCGTCTTCTGACCCAGCTTCTTGTAGTCCATGATGATGTGGTCGCCGTCGAGTTCGACGACGGTGCCGTCGTCCTCGGCCAGCACCATGTCGGCCGCATCGGTGGCGCAGCGGCCCTCGATGCCCGTGCCGATGTAGGGCGCCTCGGCCCGGACCAGCGGCACGGCCTGGCGCTGCATGTTGGCGCCCATCAGGGCACGGTTGGCGTCGTCGTGCTCGAGGAAGGGGATCAGCGCGGTCGCGACCGAGATGATCTGCTTCGGCGAGACGTCCATCATCTGGACTTCCTCCGGCGGCACCGAGGAGATCTCGGTGGTCGCCCCGAAGAACACTTCCTGTTCGAGCTGGAGACGGAGATCCTGGAGGCTCGCAGCCTGCGGCGAACGCCGCACGAGCACACGATCGGCCAGGAAGTTGCCCTTGTCGTCGATCGGCGCGTTGGCCTGGGCGACGACATAGTCCTCTTCTTCATCGGCGGTCAGGTAGACGATCTCGTCGGTGACCTTTCCCTTTTTGACGACGCGGTAGGGCGTCTCGATGAAGCCGAAGGGGTTGACCCGGGCGAAGGAGGCGAGGCCGCCGATGAGGCCGATGTTCGGACCCTCCGGCGTCTCGATCGGACACATGCGGCCGTAGTGGGAGAAGTGCACGTCTCGCACTTCGAAGCCGGCCCGCTCGCGGGACAGACCACCCGGGCCGAGCGCCGAGAGGCGACGACGATGGGTGAGACCCGACAGCGGGTTGACCTGGTCCATGAACTGCGAGAGCTGGGACGTTCCGAAGAACTCCTTGATCGCAGCCACGACGGGACGGATGTTGATGAGCGTCTGCGGCGTGATCGCCTCGACGTCCTGGGTGGTCATGCGCTCGCGCACGACCCGCTCCATGCGGCTGAGACCGATACGGACCTGGTTCTGGATCAGCTCGCCGACGCTGCGGATGCGGCGGTTGGCGAAGTGGTCCTGGTCGTCGAGCCGGTAGCCCGGCTCACCCTTGGCCAGGTTGAGCAGGTAGGTGGTGGCGGCCAGCATCTCGGCCTGGGCCAGCACCGACTGGTCCTCGTCGGGACGCTCGAGGTCGAGACCGAACTGCTTCTGCAGGAAATCGAGTTCGGGGCCGAGCTTGCGGTTGAGCTTGTAGCGGCCGACCCGGCTGAGGTCGTAGCGGCGGGGCTCGAAGAAGGCGTTGCGGAAGTAGGCACGGGCCGACTCGACCGTCGGCGGCTCGCCCGGACGAGCCCGCTTGTAGATCTCGAGGAGCGACTCTTCCTGGGTCGGCGAGATCTCCTTGTCCTTCTCCCACTGGCCCTCGAGGAAGTCGAAGTAGTCGACGAACTTGTCGAGGAAGCCCGGCTCGTTCTCTTCGTCGTAGCCGAGGGCACGAAGCAGGGTGAACAGCGAGATGCGGCGCTTGCGGGCGACACGGGCGCCCGCGGTGACGTCCTTGCCCGGCTTCTGCTCGACGTCGAACTCGATCCACTCACCGCGGTAGGGGTGGACCGTGCCGGTCACGAGCTGGTGCTTGCTCAGGTTGCGCAGACGGAACCGCTCACCCGGCTGGAAGATGACGCCCGGCGAACGCACGAGCTGGGACACCACGACACGCTCGGTGCCGTTGATGATGAAGGTTCCCTTGTCGGTCATCATGGGGAAGTCGCCCATGAAGACCGTCTGCTCCTTGATCTCGCCGGTGTTGGCGTTCATGAAGCGGGCGCGCACGAAGATCGGCGCGCTGTAGGTCATGTCCTTCTCTTTGCACTCCTCCACCGTGAACTTCGGTGGCGGGCGCAGGTCCTCGTCGTCCGGGTCGAACTCGAGTTCGAGCTGCAGCGTCTCGGTGAAGTCCTTGATCGGGCTGATGTCGCGGAAGGTCTGTGCGAGACCTTCGTCGAGCAGCCATTTGAAGGACTCACGCTGTACGGCGATGAGATCGGGGAGTTCGAGAACCTCGGGGAGATTTCCGAACGAATAGCGTTCGCGATGTGCGGCGCGTGTGGTCACCTTGGCTCCAGAGTTGGCCGTGGATGAGGACGACAACGCAGTCGTCGGGGCGCGGAGAACCGAAGACATTGATTCGGAACAGGCGCGAGGACGACCACGTTGCTTTGCACGCTAGTGCTTCCGCGTCAGTGCAGCAACTCTCGGGCAACCAGAACCGGCACCGGCCGTAGCGGGCGGTGCACGATCCGGGCCGATCGAGTCGGGCGGATTGATCGCGAACGGTAAATGCTCGGGACCGCGAGGTCAAGGACGCTCGGCCACATGCAACCGGATTGTGATCTCGAAACGCGCGGCGATCAGACCGGGTCCGCGTGTCGCAACCGGGTCCGGACACGGCCTGCGGCGTCGTCACTCACCCCGATGCTGCGGACGTACTCGTCGTGGTCGCCCCACCGGTCGCGCAGACCGTCGAGCGTCTTGCGCATCGCCGGTCGGGGCGAACCCCACATCGCGTGGAAGTCGTCGGGGTCGTAACCCGCCTCGCGGATGCGGTCGGCGAACCAGTTCGATCCCTCGACCGAATGCGCCCGGTAGCGGGCCGAGACCTCGTAGTCGTCGAGGATGTAGGAGTCGGCGACACCGGCCAGGCCGAGCATGGTCATCGCGGTGATCCCGGTTCGGTCCTTGCCGGCGGTGCAGTGGAAGAGGACCTTCTCGCCCTCGGCGACGGTGTGCAACATCTCGGACAGGAACTCCGGGAACCCCTCCAGCATCCGGAGGTAGCCGTCGGCCATGTCGTCCTCGTCGAACTTCGGCAGGTCGCCGTCGACGATCCGCTCGAGCATCGAGCGACCCTGGGCAACGTCGCTCGACATCGGGAGGTGCACGTGACGCACCCCGTCCGGCAGCCGGTCCGGCGCCTGCTCGACCTCACCGTGGGAGCGGAGATCGAACACGGTCGTGATCTCCAACTCGCCCATCAGCGCATGATCCCGGTCGGACAGCTCGTGCAGCCCATCACTGCGAAACACCTGACCCCAACGAGTCCACGCGCCGTCCAGGGTCGGATAGCCGCCCAGGTCGCGGAAGTTCGACGGTCCGTCCATCGCGAGACGACGTTCCGCCGCGACCACGAACCCCTGGGTCGGCTCGAACAGGTGCACGTAGGGTCGACGGGAGTTGATCGGCAGCCGGGCCTGTCCGGGGGCGTCGGGGGCGCGCACATCGGTGCCGGCGTCGACCGGGTCGTCGGAGAGGAACACCGACATCTCGTCGGATCCGCCACGCCAGGTGACGATCAACTCGTCATCGACCGACAGGACGTTCACATGGGAAATCGGATCAGTCACGATGGCACCCTAGGCCCGACCATCCGCCGTCGCCGGGCGGCGCGCCACCTGCGCCAGAACGGCGAACCGCGCCGACCCTGAGGCCGACGCGGTTCGCGACTACTGGTTGCCCCGGAGGGCGGGTGTTACTGGAGTTCGACCGAGCCGCCGGCAGCCTCGAGGGCTTCCTTGGCCTTCTCGGCGTCGTCCTTCGACGCGCCTTCGAGAATCGGCTTCGGCGCGTTGTCGACGAGCTCCTTGGCTTCCTTGAGACCGAGGGACGTGAGACCGCGCACCTCCTTGATGACCTGGATCTTCTTGTCGCCGGCGCTGGTGAGCACGACGTCGAACGAATCCTTCTCCTCGGCCGCACCGGCATCGCCGCCACCCGCGGGGGCAGCAACGGCAACGGCTGCGGGAGCAGCAGCGGTCACGCCGAACTTCTCTTCGAAGTCCGACAGGAGCTCACTCAGCTCGAGGACGCTCATGGCGCCGATCGCGTCGAGAATCTCTTCCTTGGTAGCCATGATCAGGCCTCCTCTTCCTCACCGGCATCGCCGGAATCGTCGCCGGCGTCGGCTGACGCCTCGGCTTCTGTGGTTTCTGTGGTTTCTTCGGTGGCGTCGGCCTCGGCGGCCTCACCAGGTTCTTCGGCTGCGTCCTCGGCCGGAGCCTCTTCGGCTGCGTCCTCGGCCGGAGCCTCTTCGATGACGGGCGCGTCGGCCGCCGCATCGGGGCCGCCACCCTTCTCGATGAGGGCCTGCAGGCCGTAGGCGAAGTCGCGGGGCACCGCGGCGAGCAGGCCGGCGAACTTGGCCATGGGCGCCTGGAGCGCTCCGGCCAGCATCGACAGCAACACGTCGCGAGACGGCAGTTCGGCCAGGGCCTTCAGATCGTCTGCGCTCAGCAGCTGATCGTCGACCACGCCTCCCTTGATCACCAGCGCATCGTTGGTCTTGGCGAAGTCCTTGAGGGCCTTCGCCACGGCCGCGACGTCACCGGCAGATCCGTCGGCCTTGTCGCCCACGAAGGCGATGGCCGTCGGACCGGTCAGAAGGTCGTCGATCTCCAGTCCTGCATCACGCGCCGCAAGGCGCACGAGCGTGTTCTTGTAGATCTTGTACTCACCGCCGGCATCGCGGAGCGCACGACGGAGATCGGCCAGGGCCGCCACGTCGAGGCCGCGGTACTCGGTCAGCATTGCGCCGTCGGCATCGGCGAGCATCTGCTTCACCTCGTCGACGACCGCAACCTTCTCGGGTCTCGGGTCTCCCATATCTGTCACCTCCTCTTCATTCCGGCACATGTGGCCGGACTCGCGGAACCCCGCCGAAACGTTGGTTCCTGGTTCACGTTCCCATCCGAAAATGCGAACTGGGCGCCCACCGATTTCGGCGAACGCCCAGGCGAACCACAAGAGACTGTGGCAGTCAGGAAGCTCTCCTCGTCCGGCGAGCCTGCTGGCCCATTGGTGCTCCCCGCGGAGCGCACCGGATGTCTTCGGTGAACAAAGATCTCAGTTGTGGCGATCATCGTAGAGCGCCGATCGGTGACTTCCTCCGGTCAGGAGGTGACGATCCGCTTCGGGTCGACGCGCACGCCGGGACCCATCGTCGTGCTGAGCACGACCTTGCGCATGTAGTCACCCTTGGCCGACGCAGGGCGCACCCGCTCGAGCTCGGTGATGAGCGCACGAAGGTTGGTCAGCAACGCCGACTCGTCGAAGGACGCCTTGCCGATCGGCACATGGACATTGGCGAACCGGTCGGTGCGGTATTCGACCATGCCACCCTTGAACTCGCCGATCGCCTTGGCGACGTCGGGCGTGACCGTGCCGGTCTTCGGGTTGGGCATCAGGCCGCGAGGACCGAGGACACGGCCCAGCTTGCCGACCGTCGGCATCATGTCGGGCGTCGCGATCGCCAGGTCGAAGTCGGTCATGCCCTTCTCGACCTCGGCAGCGAGATCGTCGCCACCGACGTGATCGGCGCCGGCGTCACGGGCCGCCTGGGCGGCCTCACCCTGCGCGAAGACGGCGATGCGCACGTCCTTGCCGGTGCCCGCGGGCAACGCCACGGTGGCCCGGATCATCTGATCCGCCTTGCGCGGGTCGACACCGAGGCGGATCACCGCGTCGACGGTCTCGTCGAACTTCTTGGTGCCCAACGACTTGACGATCGCCACGGCCTCCTCGTCGGAGTGCAGGCGATCTCGGTCGTACTTCTGGGCGTTGTCTCGGTACTGCTTGCTCTGCGCCATGTGTGGCTCCCTCTGTGTACTGCGACCCGGCGAGGTGTTCCGGTGTCAGCAGGTGGATCGAATCTCGATCCAGCGAATGGGGAGTTCGGCGCCAGCCGAACTCCGAGCAACGCCGCAGGCGTTGCCGCCGTCAGGCGTTGCCGACGACTTCGATACCCATCGAGCGGGCGGTGCCGGCGACCTGGAGCTTGGCGCCCGCCATGTCGATGGCGTTGAGGTCGGGCATCTTGATGGTGGCGATCTCCTCGACCTGCGCATCGGTGATCGACCCGGCGGTCTCGCGACCGGGGTGGTTGGCGGCCAGGTCGAGCCCGGCGGCCTTCTTGATCAGGAAGGCGGTGGGAGGGGTCTTGAGGATGAACGAGAAGGAACGGTCTTCGTAGATCGTGATCTCGGCCGGAACGATCTGGCCTCGCTGGTCCTCGGTCTTCGCGTTGTAGTCCTTGCAGAAGTCCATGATCGCGACACCGTGCGGACCGAGGGCGGTGCCCACCGGCGGCGCCGGGGAGGCCTGACCGGCCGGGATCTGGATTCTGACGGTTGCAGCGACCTGCTTCTTGGCCATGAGGATTTCCTAAAGAGAGGGTCCCGCGAAAGAAGGGACCTGTAAGTCTGGACGGAGGGGACCCGCGCGACAACCCGCGCGGGAGGGGAATCAGAGACGGGCCACCTGGGCGAACTCGAGTTCGACCGGGGTCTCACGCCCGAAGATGTTGACGAGCACCTTGACCTTGAGCTGATCCTCGTTGATCTCGATGATCTCACCGGAGAAGTCGGCGAACGGACCTTCCTTGACCCGCACGGTCTCGCCCATGTCGTACTCGAACATCGGCTTGGACTTCTTGGTGGCTTCCTGGGTGCGGTCGGCCTCGACGCCGAGGAAGTTCTCGACGTCCTTGCGGCGCATGGGCGAGGGCTTGCCACCCTGGTTGACGAAGCCGGTCACGCCCGGGGTGTTGCGGATCACGTACCAGGCGTCGTCGTCGAGCGAAGTGCGACAGAGGAGGTAGCCCGGGAAGAGCTTCTTCTCGGTCATGACCTTCTTGCCGTTCTTGAACTCGGGGATCTCACGAGTGGGGATGACCACCTCGTAGATGCGCTCCTCCATGTTCATCGAGGCGATTCGGGCCTCGAGGTTCTGCTTGACCTTCTTCTCGTAGCCCGACTGGGTGTGGAGCACGAACCACCGGCCCGGTCGGTCGTAGGGCGAGACGTAGGCCTCGACGTATTCCTCTTCGAGGAGCTCGTCCTCGTCGACGACCACGTCGGCCGCCGGTGCGTCGGTGGCCGCACCGGTCCACTCGTTGGCGAGGCCGGCGCCGATGGGCGCAGCGTCGTCGGTGGCCTCGACCTGCTCGGCGGCCTCGGCCACGATCTCCTCTGCCTCGGCGATCACGGCCTCGGCCGCGTCACCGTCGGTCTCTTCGTTCATGTTCTCGTCGCTCATGTCTGCATCGTCCGTCATGGGAATCAGGCCTCGAAGAGCTCGAGGATGAAGGTGGAGAACAGCCAATCGAGGCCGTAGATGATCGCGCCCAGCACCACGATGGTGAACAGGACGACGATCGAGTAGTTGATCGTCTCGGAGCGCGACGGCCATGCGACCTTGCGCAGCTCGCCCCGCACCTCACGCAGGAACTGCACCGGACTGGTGCGCTCCTGGGGCGCTGCACCGCCGGGCGGCTGACGTCGCGCGCGAACCGGCTGGCCGTCGGCATCGACTTCGCCTTGCTTCTGCAGCATTCGCTTCTGCTGCCGGTTCATCGACATGAGAGAAATCCTTGGATCAGATCAACGAGCGGCGCCACCGTGTGACGGCACCGTCATGCAGGGGCGACAGGACTTGAACCTGCAACCTTCGGTTTTGGAGACCGATGCTCTACCAATTGAGCCACGCCCCTGAGAACGGTGGACAACGATATCACTGGCCTTCCGAATAATTACCCCCGCGTGGTGGGGTCAGCCGACCAACCGTGCGCCTCGCCGCTGGCGGGTGGCCAACGCGATCACGCCGGCCGCGGCCGCCAGACCGCCGAGCGTTGCTGCGGCGTAGCCGGGTACCCGACGGCTCTGCCGGCCGTCGAACTCGTCGAGGGTGAGGAGGATCTCGTGCTCGAGTGTCGGGTCGACCGGCACCGGCGAATCGGCCAGGGAACGCAGGACACGACGGAGCCGGCGATGGTTGGCGACCTCGGCTTGACAACGAAGGCACTGGCCCACGTGGGTCCGGGAGGCCTCGTCCATGACCTCGCCGGTGGCGAACTCGTCGTCGGCGCCGGAAAGGGCGTCGAGGACGTCGTCGCAGGACAGATCAGATCGCATGCCGCGCCTCTCCCGGAAGTGGGAACACCCGTTCGCGTAGTCGGCGACGGGCCCGGTGCAGTCGGACCTTGGCCGCGCTCACCGAGATGCCGAGCTCTTCGGCGATCGCATCATGGGGGAGGTCGTAGACATCGCGCAGCACGACGACCGAACGAAGGCGAGGAGGGAGCTCACGGATGGCATCGTCGACCTGCTGGCGGAGATCGCCCACGGCAGCCTGGGCGGCCGGATCGTTCTCGGGACGGGCATCGACCATGAGCGCCTCGTCGGGCAGTTCGTCGTGGCGATGCCGACGCCGCTTGCCCGTGGTGGTGGCCGCACAGTTCGCCACGATGCGGTAGAGCCAGGTCGAGAACTGGGCGTCGCCCCGGAACCGGTCGATGCTGCGGTAGGCACGGAGGTAGGCGTCTTGCACCACGTCTCTCGCATCCTCCTCGTCGCTGGTCAGGCGCAGCGCCAGTCCGTAGGCATCGCGATGGGTCCGGCGGACCATCTCGTCGAACGCCTCACGCTCGCCGGCCACGGCCCATTGCACGAGATCGTCCATGGACGCGGCCGAGTGATTCGACCCGCTCGGCGCGCCGAGGTTACGTGTCGGATCGGTGACGATCCGCAGCCCCCGGCGAGCGGGTTCGGACGCGGGAGGAACCTCGACCATGCGTAGCGACGGACAGAGTCGAACTGTCGACCTCTCGATTATGAGTCGAGCGCTCTCACCAGCTGAGCTACGTCGCCAACCTCGGACCGGCGAACCGATCCGTGGAGCTCCCTGTCAGAATTGAACTGACGACCTTCTCCTTACCATGGAGACGCTCTGCCGACTGAGCTAAGGGAGCTTGCGACCACGGGAGAAACGACCCGAGGAAGCGTCGGCAATGATGCCACGGTACTGCCCCGCCTCCAACCCGCTTGCCCGTCAAAACTGCCGCATGGTCGGAACGGACCAGCCGATTGGGTCGAAAGGCTCAAGTCGGGCCTCCGGCGCGCCGTAGGACAAGCATGCGATTCGACCGGCTTGTCATTGAGGCCGACGAGAACACCTTCTCGTTGGAGTTCCATCCCCGACTCACCGTCATCGGCGGTGTGGGTCGGCTCGAGCGAGAGGGGCTCATCACCGAGCTCGTCGGCTCGTTGAGTTCGAGTCGGGCGGGGGTACACGCCGAGATCGTCGCCGACAACGGCAACCGTTTCGCGGTCTTCCGGCCGTTCGGAGCCCGCGCCCGCGTCATCGACGTGGAGGCCTCGGCCGACGTGAGCACCCGGTTCGCCGACGCGGACGGCGAGATCGACCTCTTGCGGGTCGCCGGTCTCGATGCACACTCGGCGAAGCGCCGCCTGCGGCTGACGTCGACCGACCTCACCACCAGCACCCATCACGACCAGATCATCCGTCGGCTCGCGGCCGTCGAACCCGCACGACTGTGGGGGCTGGCCGATCGGGTGACCGCCGCGCAACAGATCCTCAACGAAGAGGCGGACGCCTCCGGGTCCGCCCCCGAGGACGCGTCCGTGGTGGCCCGCATCGAGGAACGCCACGCCAACTTCGAGGAAGCCCAGGCCCGAGCCGAGCAGGTACGCAAGGTCTCCTTCTTCGTCGGCGCGGCTGCAGCAATCCTCGCCGTCCCGTCGGTGATGTGGATCAGTCGGACGCTCGCGATGGCCCTTCTGATCCTCGCCGCCTCGGTGACGGCCCTGTCGTTCATGCAGAACCAGCGCATGGAGCGGGCCCGCAAGGAAGAGGAGGACGCGCTGGCCGAGGCGGGCGCCCAGTCGTACCTCGGTTTCCATCTGCAGCGGGTCAACGGGCTCCTCGACAGCCAGGCCACCCGTCAACGCCTCATCCAGGCCGGCGCCGACCACGAGGCAGCACTGGCCGAGTGGTTCGAGCACGCCGGCGACATCGTCGTCGACTGGGCCTACGAACACCGCGCAGAGATCGAAGAGGCGTCGCAGCGCAACAAGGACGTCGATGCGCTCAAGACGGGCCCGCTGCCGATCGACACCGAGAACGACCAGGTCGCCGCCCTGGCTCACGCCCTCATGCTCAAGCTGGAAGAGGTCCGGGGCATCGGTCCCGGCGGCGAGAACCTTCCCCTGGTCCTCGACGACTCGCTCAACGGGCTCGACGCCGAGCTGAAGGCACCGCTGCTGGAGATGCTCGTCCGTTCGAGCGAGAAGCAGCAGATCGTCTTCCTCACCGAGGACGCCGATGTGACCGACTGGGCCCGCGTCGAAGCGATCACCGGCGACCTGTCGATCCTCGAGCCGACCGCGGCCGACGAAGTGATCGACGCCGACGCCGAGGAGACCCTGCGGATAGCCTGAGATCCCGGATCATGTCCTGACCCTTCCAGCCGGGAGGGTCGAGGTGGCGAGCCGCGACTCGCCAGTCGCATGCGTCGGTGCCACGCTCCTCTCAGGGGCGTGGCATCGTCGCGTATGGACCACACTCCCGATTTCGAGACGCTCACCGTCGCCGCCGTCGATCGCGTCGGCCGTCTCACACTGAACCGACCCGAGAAGCTCAACCCGTTGTCGACCGGATGCCTGGACGAACTCGCCGAGGCGGCGTCCTGGTTCGATGCCCGTCCCGAGGTACGCGTCGTCGTCGTGTCGGGGGCCGGCCGAGCGTTCTGCGCCGGCGCCGATCTCGCCGGCTTCTCGGGGGCGGGCGACCGATCGGCACGGGACGGAGCCGATGCCGGGCGTCTGATGGTGGAGGCGATCGAACGCATGCGGGCGGTGACGATCGCCGCGGTGCACGGTCACTGCATCGGGGGCGGCGTGCTGTTGGCCATGGCGTGCGACCTCCGGCTGGCGGCCGCCTCGACCAGGTTCGTGATCCCCGAGGTCGACCTGGGCATCCCCCTCACGTGGGGCGGTATCCCCCGGCTGGTCCGCGAGATCGGCGCGGCGGCGACCCGTGACCTCGTGCTGTCGTGCCGGCCGTTCACCGCCGACGAGGCGCATTCGCGAGGCATCGTCTCCCGGATCGTGGCCGACGGCGACCTCGACGACGAGGCCGCGGCGCTCGCCGAGGACCTCGCCGGGAAGTCGGTCTACACGCTGCGAGCGACCCTCGACGCCGTCGACGCGGCTGCCGAAGCGCTGGTGTCGACCGCCGGTGCGTGGTCCGACGCCGACCAGTTCGTCGTGGCGATGCACGACGACGAGAGCCGCGCCGTGGCCGCCCGGTACCTCGCCGAGCGCGGTCGCTGACCAGCCCTTCGACATGATGCAGTCATCCACGGCGATCCGTCGTTCGGTGCTCGCCGCCTTCGTGCTCTATGTGGTCTTCGGCGTGCCGGACGGGGTCTTCGGCACGGTCTGGCCGAACCTGCGCGACGACTTCGGCCGTGGCGACGCCAGCCTCGGTTGGCTGATCGTCGCGACGGCGGTGGGCTACGCAACCGGCGGAGCCGCGTCGGGGCATCTCGTCGAACGGTTCCCGATGGGAGTCCTCCTCACCACATCGATGGCCGGCGCCGTGGCGGCGCTCGCCCTCGTCGCCGCCGCTCCCGGCTGGTGGATCGTGGCCCTCGGCTATCTGGGCCTGGGCACGGGATGGGGACTCGCCGATGCCGGCGTCAACGGTTGGATGGCGCTGACCCAGGGGCCACGGACCATGGGCATGCTCCACGCCTCGTACGGGGTGGGGGCTTTCGCCGGGCCGATCCTGGCCACCGCGCTGATCGCCGACGGCACCGGCTGGCGCGCTCCCTATGTGGTGTGCGTCGCCGTCACCGCCCTCGCCGTGATCGTCGTGGCCCGCAACCACGCCGGCTTCGCCGCAGCGACGACCACGCCCGAGATCGTCGACCAGGACGCCGACCTCACCGGTTCCACCCGGCTCCAGGGCCTGATGATCGCGTGGTTCGCCGTCTATGTCGGTGCCGAGGTCGCCATCGGCAGTTGGAGCTACACGCTGCTCACCGAAGCCCGCGGCTACTCCGACCTCGCGGCCGGAGCATTGACGGCGGCGTACTGGGGAGGGCTCATGGGCGGCCGATTCGTGCTCGCGATCGTCGGACACCGACTCCACCCGGAACGGACGCTCCGGGCTTCGACCGTCGCCGCGGCGCTGGCCGTGGCCTTCCTGTGGCTCGACCCGGGCGACGCGGGCGGGCTGGCGCTGCCCGTCGCCGGGTTCGCCTTCTCTGCGATGTTCCCCGTGGTGATGGGCCGGACCGCGGTGTACCTCGGCGAGGCCCGAACCTCGAAGGCCGTCGGGTACCAGATCGGCGCGACGGCGATCGGGTTCACGGCGTTTCCCGCCGCCATCGGAGTGCTGGCCGAACGGACTGACGCGGGAGTCGCCGCACCGGTCGTGTTGCTCACCACCGTCGCGATGGGCGCGCTGTGGCTCGCGATCGAACGGGACGCCCGCGTCGGCCCCGTCCGGACCGGGTCCTAGATCGGCGTGGTGAGGGCTCCGGCCGCCGAGGACACGCCGGCGCCGCGACGAGCGGTGACGAGATCATCGCGGTCGAGCCCGTGCGTCATGAATCCGAGAGAGATGCCGGTGTCGGGGTCGGCCCACGCCCGCTGACCCTTCGCGCCGCCGTGTCCGAACGTCGCCGGTCCGGTCGTGTGGCCATAGCCACGCATCACGATCTGACCGTCGTCGCCGCCGAGGGTGAAGGCGTGGGTGCGGTTGGCGGCCACCCCCAGCCAGTCGGTGTGGTTCTGGCGTACGACCTCGAGCGCGTCGCGCTTCACCTCGGGGTGCAGGAACCCACCGTCGTCGTGGAGCACCGCCTGGTACCACCTGGCGAGGTCTGCGGCGGACGCGATGCCGCCTCCGCCCGGGTGACCCGCGGCCCGCACGGCCGGATCGTTGAACCCGAGCAGGGCGTCGTCGGTGACCTCCGTGGTCGGCATCTCCTCGATGCCGAACTGCTGTGCCATCGCCTCGAGGTCGGGGGCCTCGCCGACCGACACCACGTCGGCGATGTCGTGCTGGTCCTCGGGCGCGATGCCCAGCCAGCGGCCGCAGCCGGCGGGTTCCATCACCCGTTCGGTCACCACGTCGGCATGGTGACGGCCGGTCACCTCGGTGATGCAGTCGGCCAGCACCCAGTGGGCGGCGGAGGCGTGGTACTCGAATGCCGTCCCCGGCTCCCAGGTGGTTCGCCACGACTCGTAGCGGGCCAGACGTCGGGTCCGATCGCCGAAGTCGTCGACGCCGAGGGGGGCGTGCGGGAAGCCGCCGGCATGCAGGAGCACCTGCGACAGCGTGATCGTGTGTTTCCCGTTGGCCGCGAAGCCGGGAAGCACTGATGACACCGGCGCCTCGAGATCGAGCAAGCCCTCGGCCGCGAGTTCGAGGACCGTGAGCGCCACCGTGGGCTTGATCGCCGAGTACGTGTGGAGCCGGTGGTCGGTCGTGAGATCACCGAACGCCTCGAAGACCACGACCTCGCCTTCGAAGCCGACGGCGACCTGACAGCCGGGTATCCGCCCCTCGTCGACCTCCCGGGCACACCGGTCGAGCAGCTTGGACACACGTTCGGGGATCAGTGAGCTCATCGCGTCGCGACCGTATCGGTCTCGACGGGCCCGCGCCCGCCCGGCCACTCGGTCAACTCCGGCAGCAGGGCACGGGGGTCTCGCCGGCTGACGACACCCCGCCAGACGCCGATGCCGTAGGCCATGTCGTCGGCGATTCGCAGCGCAACGGATCGAACGGGACCGGCCGGTCTGAGCCCACGGACCCACCCCGCCGCCGCGGGGAGGACCATCGCGCCGATCACCGCACGGCGGAGGGGCCGAAACCGGGCCAGCGGCAACGCGACCGGCCACCACACCCGCGACACCGCGCGAGCCAGACCGGTTCCCGCGTGGAGATTGCCCCACCCGGCGATTCGCAACGCCTCACGACGGCCACCGGGAAGACCGGACAGTCGACGGGCCAGCGCCGCCGTGGAACCGGCAGCCACGGCCAGGCCCGACAGGGGTCGGCCGAGGGCGACGAGGCCCCAGGCGCCCAGACTCCAACGGGAACACCGCGCCGGCGCGACCGCCGCGCCGTGCCGCTCGGCGAGGGCGGCAGCCGACGCCCCGTAGTCCACACGTTGTCGAACCATTGCCAACCACGATCCACGGGGTCGGTGCTGCGCTCGGACTTCTGGTGCGTAGCGCACCGTCCCCCCTCGGTCGGCCAGCCGCCACACCAGATCGACGTCTTCTCCCGTGCGCAGGTCGGGGTCGAAGCCTCCCGCCGCGCGGACGGCATCGACGCGGGCCGTCAACACGGCGCTCGGCACGTAGGCCATCCGCCGTCGGGGCGCCACCGATGCGGGCGAGGCGCCGAGGTCGAGCGGCGAGTGAACCGCCTCGTAGCGCTCGCGGAGGGAGGGACCGGGGGCGCTGGCGACGCGCGGGGCGACGGCGACCACCGCCGGGTCGTCGAAGTGGGGCGAGAGCGCGGTCCACCAGCCCAGGGGCAACTCGACGTCGGCATCGACGAACGCGACGAGCGCGGTCTCGACCCGATCGAGACCGGTCATGCGGGCCACCCCTGGGCCACCGCTCGTCTCACGACGCTCGAGGGTCGCGCCATGGGCTCGGGCGACGCGGGCGATCGCGTCGGCATCACCCGACCCGTCGTCGACCACCACGGTCGTGATCACCGTCGGGCTGCCGATCGTCGGCAACAGCCGAGCGAGACCGTCGGCGTCGTCCTTCACCGGCACGACGACCGTGACCGGCACCGGGGTGTCGACCGGCGTGACGACCGGGTGGAGCATGCCGGCGTCGAGCAGCCGACGAGCCAGGACTCTCGCCGATCGCACCGCGGCGAGCGGACGCCCGCCGACCCAGGCCTCGACCACGGCCGCGCCGGCCTCGGACAACGTGACGATGCGCAGAGGAGAACCGCCCACGAGCACTCGCCCCTCGTCGAGTCGACGCAGCCCTTCGTCGGCCACGAGGCGGATGCCCGACGGCGGCAGCAGGTCGGCCATGCACAGGACGGTACCCCCGGTCACCGCCTACGCTCGGGCCATGCACGATCTCGTCATTCGCAACGGTCGGATCATCGACGGGTCCGGCACTCCCGCCACTCCCGGCGACATCGCCATCGACGGCGAGACGATCGTGGCGGTCGGCACCGACATCGGTGCCGGCCACCGCGAGATCGACGCCGAGGGCCGCGTGGTCACGCCGGGGTTCGTCGACACCCACACGCACTACGACGCGCAGGCCACGTGGGATCCCGAGCTGACCCCGTCCGGATGGCACGGCGTCACCTCTGTGGTCATGGGCAACTGTGGCGTCGGCTTCGCGCCGGTCGAGCCCGCCCGCCGCGACTGGCTCATCGAGCTCATGGAAGGGGTCGAGGACATCCCCGGCGCGGCCCTCACCGACGGCATCCAGTGGGGTTGGGAGACCTTTCCCGAGTACCTCGACGAATTGCAGCAACGCTCCTGGGTGCTCGACCTCGGCGCCCAGATCCCCCACGGCGCCCTTCGTGCCTACGTGATGGGCGAGCGGGCACTCGGCGACGCGGGCGACGACGACATCGACCGCATGGCGATGCTGGTGCAGGAGGCGCTCGAGGTCGGCGCCCTCGGGTTCTCGACCTCACGGACCCCGCTGCACAAGTCGGTCGACGGCGAATTGGTCCCCGGCACGTTCGCGACCGACACCGAACTCCTCGCGATCGCCGACGCGATCAAGCGGGTCGGCCACGGCGTCTTCCAGACCGCGTCCCACCACGCCGACGTCCCGGAGTCGTTCGGATGGATGCGCGCGGTCGCCGGGGTCACCGGTCAACCGGTGGTCTTCAACCTGAACCAACCCGACTACGCGCCCGACCTCTGGCGGGAGGACCTGCGTCTGCTCGACGAGGCCCAGGCCGACGGGCTCAACGTCCTGGCACAGGTCTCGGGCCGCCCGGTGGGCATCCTCGAGTCGTGGTCCGCGACGGTGAATCCCTTCATGCTGTGCCCCACGTGGGGCCTGATCGGTCAGCTGCCGGAGGAGGAGCGTCTCGCCCACCTGCGCCGCGACGACGTGCGCTCGGCGCTCACCACCGAGGCCCCCGCCGTGTGGAGCGACTTCATCACGTCGGTCACCCGGACGTGGGACAAGCTCTACCCCTTCGCGGGCGAAGCCGACTACGAGCCAGACCCGGCGGCCGCGTGCGGCCCCCTCGCCGCGCATGACACTCGGACACCGGCAGAGATCGCCTACGACCACCTGATGACCGAGGACGGGCGCGGCCTCCTCTACTTCCCCCTGTTCAACTACAGCAACCACAACCTCGACCATCTCTGGGAGCTCCATCAGCATCCCCACACCCGCATGGGCCTCGCCGACGCGGGCGCCCACTGCGGCACCATCGCCGACGGCGGCATGCCCACGTTCATGCTGCAGTTCTGGGCCCGTGATCGGGAGCGGGGCGCCCACATGCCGCTCGAATGGGTTGTCCACCGCCAGACCCGCCAGACCGCGGAACTCTACGGACTCCGCGACCGCGGGCTGATCGCGCCGGGCTACCGAGGCGACGTCAACGTGATCGACGTCGACGGACTCGGCGTCGAACTCCCCCACCTCGTCGGCGATCTGCCGACCGGCGCCAACCGCTATGTGCAGCGAGCCCACGGCTACGGCGCAACCGTGTGTCGGGGCACCGTCACCGTCGTCGACGACGAGTTCACCGGCGAACATCCCGGCCGGCTGGTCCGCGGACCCCAGGCCGACCCTCGCTAGCCCGGGTTCGGAAACGAGATTCAGGCGAGGACCGCGGCCAGGGCCGCGGGGATCTCGAGCGCCGACTTCACCGAGGCGAACGTCGCGCCGACCGAGCGGGCGAACTCCCTCGCGTCATCCGCATCATCGGCCGGCGCGATCACACAGAGCTCGTCGAGGCCGCGCGCCGAGCGCACCGGATCGACACCGGCGGTGGCCCGACAGTCCGACAGCAGGATCGTGACGCGGCGCTTTGCTCTCGACCGCTCGAGTTGCCGAGCGGAACTGCGCAAGGCCGCGTCGAGGTCGGTCGTCCCTCGACCGCGGAGCCGAAGCAGGTCGTCGACCACGACTGCGGCGGCGCGCTCGTCGTCCTGGGCCTTGAGCGCGAGTTGCCGGTCGGAGAACGCCAGCACCGACCAGTCGGAGGGCGCACGCCAGGAACATGCCGCCGCGGCCACTGCCGCCGTCGCCAGCCGATCACCACTCATCGAGCCACTGCGGTCGACCAGCAACGACAGCGCCATGGCGGGCTTGGTCCAGTGACGGACGCGAAGTTCGTCGGCGACCAGCGACCGCCCACCGGCCCGGGCATCGAGGAGGGCGTCGAGGCTCGCGTCGACGTCGAGGTCGCCGTCGAACCGGTCGGCCGCGCCGGTCACCAGCCGACCGATCCCGCGACTCTCGGACGGGCCGACCCGAGCGACGTCGAGCAGCAGGCGCCCGGCCAGTCGGGCGGCGAGCGAGGCCAGCGTGGGGTCGGTGGCAGCGGTCATCTCGGCCAGCAGCGACAGGGCGTGGTCGGCGTCCTCCTCGACCAGTTGGGCCAGCGCCTGCTCATCGATCTCACCGACATCGGGCGAGACGTCGTCGAACGCCGGGTCACGGCGCAGCTGCTCGCGGGGCGTGGTCCGGCGGTTCTCCTCGGCCAGGGCCTCCTGGGCATCATCGCCCTCGAGGGTGAGCGGCGCGCCCGGGTCGCCCCCTAGGGGGCTCCCACTTTTCCCTGATCGTCGCGTTCCTGGTCGGTGAGGGAGGGCTCGGGGTTCTCCGCGGCGAGGACCTGGTTCCATAGATCGCGGATCACGTCCTCGGGGTCGGTGTCGCCACCCTCGTGGAGCCGGATCCGTCCCGAGAGTGCGACGAGCGCCGCATCGAGGCCGACCTCGGGGTCGGTCACGTCGACACCGCGGATCCCGGCGAGCTGCGTCGCGACCTCCACGAGGTCGATCGCGCCGCGAACCGACGAGCCGACCCGGATGTCGCTGTGGTTGCGCGTGCCCCGGGTGACCAGCACGGCGCGCACCAGGATGAGGTCACCGGACTGGCAGGCCCGCCGACCGACGATGTCGGCCTCGTCGTCACGGCTCTGGTAGCCCATCGCGATACGACACATCCGGTCGTAGACCGCACCGGACACGCGGGCCGTGCCGACATTGTCGAAGGGGTTCATGGCCGCGACGAGTCGGAATCCGGGGGCCGCCGCGATGCGACCGATGCGGGGGAGATGCAACTCTCCTTCCGACATCACCGAGATCAGGAGGTTCACCGTCTCCTCTGGGACACGGTTGAGCTCCTCCACGTAGAGCAGGGAACCTGCCCGCAACGCCTCGACCAGCGGACCGTCGACGAACACGTCGGGCACATAGCCCTCCTCGAGCACCCGGGCCGGGTCGAACTGGCCGGCCAGTCGCGCCGGGGTGAGTTCGGCATTGCCCTCCACGAAGACGAAGCCCGTCCCCGCCGCATTGGCGACCTCGCGCAGCATGGTCGACTTGCCGGTGCCGGGTGGCCCCTCGAGGAGTACGTGGCGGTCCGCCGCAAGGGCGGCGACGAGCAGTTCGAGTTCGCGACGACGACCGACCAGCGCGTCGTCGAGCGCGTCGAGCACCGCGGCGTCGTCGAGTGAACTCATTGGTTGTCGGCCCTCGTCCGGATCAGTCGAACATGATCACGCCGCGAACGTTCTTGTTCGCGAGCATGTCGGCGTAGCCCTCGTTCACCTGATCGAGCGTGTAGGTGTTGGTGATCATCTCGTCGAGCTTGAGCTGACCGGCCTGGTACATGGACAGGAGATGCGGGATCTCCTTGCGGGGAGCGGCCGAGCCGAAGAGGCAACCCTTGAGTTCCTTGTTCATCATGGCGAACTCGAAGAGGTTGAGCTGGACGTCCATCGCCATCGCGTTGGCCACCGCCGTCGCAACGATGGTGCCGCCCTTGCGGGTGAGGAACTGGGCCGGAGCGATCATGTCGCCGGTGAGGACACCCGGGGTGAGGATGACACTGTCGGCCATCACGCCCTCGGTGATGCCGCCGACGAGCGCCATCGCTTCCTCCATGGACTCGGCCGCGTGCGTGGCGCCGAACTCCTGGGCGCTCTCGCGCTTGAACTCGGACGGATCGACGGCGATGACGTTCTTGGCCCCGGCGACCTTCGCGCCCTGGATGGCGGCATGGCCGAGGCCACCGGCACCGACGATGACCACCGTGTCGCCGGCGGTGACGCCAGCCCGGTTGACGGCCGAGCCGTATCCGGTCGTGACACCGCAGCTCACCAGCGCGGCGGGACCGGCGGGCACGTCCTTCTGCACCTTGATGGCGGAGTCGACGCTGAGGATCATGTGTTCGGCGAAGGTGCCGAGCTTGAGGAGCGGGGTGAGATCCTCGCCGGCCGCGCTGTGGTGACGGAAACCGCCGGCCATCATCCCGGGCTCCATCAGGTGCATTCCGAGGTCGCAGAGGTTCTGCTGGCCCGAGGCGCACCACCGGCACTTGCCGCAGGAGGGGATGAACGAGCACGACACATGGTCGCCGATCTCGAATTCGGTGACGCCCTCGCCGAGGCCGATGACCTCGCCGGCGCCTTCGTGACCACCCACGAGCGGCAGCGGGACGGGCATCGTGCCGTCGTGGGCGTGCTCGTCGGAATGGCACATGCCGGCCGCGAGGGTCTTGACGAGGATCTCGCCGGGCTGCGGATCGTCGAGCTCGATCTCCTCGACACTCCAGTCGGCACCGACTTCACGGAGAATGGCAGCTCTGGTCTTCATGACGGTCCCCTTCGGAGGTTTCTGTTCGGGCGAGAGTGAACGCGGCAGAACGTACCAGTGCGGGTGCGGGTTCCGATAGTTCGCAGTCTGCGTGAGTGACGTGTCAGTCGCCGATACGGATCTCGCCGACGGTCGTGCCGGCGGCGTTGCGGAGGATCTCCGGACGCGGTCGCGGGCCCACGCCCAACTCCGCCATCGCCCACTCGATCGCCGGTTCACTCGCCCGCGTCGCTCCGTCTCGCACCTTGAGGGCGACCGCGGCGCCCGACTCGATCGCCAGCCCGCAGTAGACGCCCTCGGCTCCGGTCTTGACGGCGACTCGCCCCTCGGCCGCCTCCATGATCCGGGTGCATGCTCGGTCGGTCCCACCGACCATGAACGGGGCCTCCATCATCGCGGCGAGGATTCGCCGACCGTCGTCGTGCCCGCCGAGGGACGCCCAACCTGCGGCCAACCGATCGAGCGGCATGGTCCACACCGGTATGCCACAACCGTCGGCGCCCGGAGTCGCTCCGGCGAGCGAGATCCCGCAGGCGTCCTCGGTCGCCGGGGTGACCCATGCGTCCTGGAGGGGGTGACCCGGCGTGCGGTAGCCGGACGGGTCGAGTCCGAGGTGGCGACACACCGACAGGAAACCCGCATGTTTGCCCGAACACGTGTGGTGCACGGCCGATGGTTGCCCCCCGGCGGCCACCAGCGCATCGGCACTCGGACGATGCGTGGGCGGGTGGGCACCGCACTCGAGGTCGGCCACCGTGCACCCGAGATCGGCCAGCCAGGCGTCGACCTCGGCGACGTGGGCCGGCTCGCCGCCGTGGCTGGCGCACGACAGGGCGAGCCGCACCACCGAGGCCGCGTGGGCGTCGGCCGCGCCGGAGCGAACCAGCGGGAGTGCCTGGACCGGCTTCAAGGACGAACGGGGAAGGACCGGCCGGGCGCCGTCGCCGCGGGACCAGAGCACCCGGCCGACTTCGTCGACCGCCACGACATCGACCTCGTGGCGGCTCTCGACCTCGGTACCTCGGAGAACCTCGACGACCAGGGGACCGCTCACGTCGTGAGGCTAGTCGTGGGACAAATGGCGAGGACGCCGTCGATGTCGAGGGCTACCTTCGCGCGATGGCAGATCTGCAACGCGACACGGCGGTCGTCGTCGATTCGAGCACCGTCGACCACAGCGACTTCTCGGGCCACCGTCTCGGAGGAGTGGGCCATCTGGGGACCCATGGGCGGCTACATCGCGTCGATCGCCCTGCGGGCAGCGGGAGCCCACAGCGGCCGGGCCCGACCAGCATCGATCAATGCCAACTTCCTTGCGGCCGCCGCGTTCGCCCCGATCTCGATCCGGGTCGAGACGCTCAGGGTCACCCGCGTCGCGACGTGTGTCCGCGTCGTGGTGATCCAGGACGGGCGGCCCGTGCTCGAAGCCACGGTGTGGGGCACCGACACCGACGCGGGTCTCGACCACCACACCGACCGCGGCCGACCCGACGTGCCCCATCACTCGGACCTCGCCAGCGCGGCGGACCTCCTCGCCGCCCAGGGTGAGACCTGGCATCACCCGTTCTGGGACCGACTCGACCACCGACCCAACGAGTGGATCGACGACTGGGACAACCGCGACGTGTCCGAACCGGAGCAGACCGGGTGGTATCGCTTCGTCGACGGTCCCCGCTACGACGAGCCTTGGCTCGACGACACCCGTCTCCTGATCGTCACCGATCTCGACGCCTGGGGCGCGGCCACCAACGCCCACATCGGCGAGTTGGCCTACGTCGCCCCGACGATCGAACTGACCTGCCGGTTCCTGCAACCGGCGAACGACGAGGAATGGCTCCTCGGTTGGGGCGCAGCTCCGGTCGCCCACGGCGGACTGATCGGCGTTGCCTCCGAGACATGGAGCGACGATGGCCGGCTCCTGGCCATCGGGGGCAGCACGCTGCTGTGTCGCCCCGCCCCCGAACGGCCGGATCGCTAGTCGAAGACGAGCACCCCGCGGATGTTCTTGTCGTCGCGCATGTCCTGATAGCCCTCGTTGATCTGATCGAGGCTGTAGGTCTTGGTGACCAGCTCGTCGAGCTTCAACTGACCGGCCTGGTACAGACCCAGCAGGCGAGGCACTGCTCGCCGCGGGCTGTCGGAACCGAAGATCGTGCCCTTGATCTGCTTGTTCATCATCGCGAACTCGAACAGGTTGAGCTGTACGTCCATCTGCATCATCGGCGCGAGGCCGGTGACCACGATCGTGCCGCCCTTGCGGGTCAGGAACTGGGCCGGGGCGATGAGATCGCCGGTGACGACGCCGGCCGAGACGATCACGCTGTCGGCCATCACGCCCTCGGTGAGCCCGCCGACGAGTTCCATCGCCTCCTCCATGGAGGCCGCGGTGTGGGTGGCGCCGAACTCGGCGGCCTTCTCGCGCTTGAACTCGGAGAGATCGACGGCGACGACATTCTTCGCGCCGGCCGCCTTGGCTCCCTGGAGCGCGTTGGCGCCGATACCTCCACAGCCGACCACCACGACGGTGTCGCCCGCGGTCACCTCGGCGCGGTTCACCGCCGAGCCGTAGCCCGTCGCCACGCCACAGCTGACCAGGGCGACCGGGATCAGGGGGATGTCCTTGTCGACCTTGATGAGGGAGTCCTGGTGCAGGAGCATGTGCTCGGCGAACGTGCCGAGCTTCGCCATCGTGTTGATGTCCTTGCCACCGGGACCGTGATGACCGCAGCGGCCATCGCTGATCATGCCGGGGCCGAGCGTGCCGGCGCCCAGGTCACACAGGTTCTGCTGACCCGACGCGCACCAGCGGCACTTGCCGCAGGCCGGGACGAACGAGACGGCGACATGGTCGCCGACCTCGAAGTCGGTCACGCCCTCACCGATCTCGATGACGACCCCCGAACCCTCGTGACCACCGATCACCGGGAACAGCGACGACCCGCCGAGCTCGTCGGGCGTGCCGAGGTCGCCGGTCACCAGATGTTCGTCGGAGTGACAGAGGCCGGCGGCGTGTGTCTTGACCAGTACCTCACCCTTGCCCGGGGGATCGAGCTCGATCTCCTCGACCTGCCATTCCTGATGGGCCCCGTAGAGCACCGCAGCACGCGTCTTCATCTGATCCTGTACCTCCGTCGCTGAGCGACAGACCGTAGTCCCGGTCGGATCTCCTCGTCAGATGGCGTCAGATGGTGCTCGTCATCCCTCCGTCGACGGGGAGCACCACACCGGTGACCGCCGCGGCGGCTTCCGAGCACAGGTAGGCGACGGCGCCGGCGATCTCCTCGGGTTCGACGAGGCGTCCGATCGGGCGCTGGTGCTCGGCGAACTCGTCGATGTCGGTGTCGTAGGCAGCGGCCGACGCCTCGAGGATCGCGGTGCGGGTCGATCCCGGCGCGATCGCGTTGGACGTGATGCCGGTTCCGGCCAGGTCGATGGCCAGGGACCGGGTCAAACCCACCACGCCGTGTTTGGCGGCGACGTAGGGGGCCATGTTCTGGAGACCGACCATCGCCGCGGTCGATGCGATCGCCACGAACCGTCCTCTCCACGGCTCCGGACTCTCGAGAATCGCCGGAACGGCCGCACGGGCGGTGTGGAACACCCCGCGGAGATCGATGTCGACCACGGCATCCCACTCTTCGTCGGAGACCTCCCAGAGCCGGTCGCCGGCGGCGAAAACCCCGGCCATCGCGATCGCCGCGTCGAGCCGACCGAAGAGATCGACGGCGGTGGCCACGGCCGCGCGCATCGCGGCCTGGTCACGGACATCGGCCACGACGGGGGTGACGTGTTCACCACCGGCGGCGGCGACAGATTCGAGCTCCTCGAGCGTGCCCAAGCCGTAGGGAATGGCCGGTTCGTCGGCACAGACGTCGGTCGCGACGACCGACCATCCGTCGGCCACGAGGCGGTGAACGGTTGCGGCACCCATGCCGCGGGCGGCTCCGGTGACGAGGGCTACGGGTCGATCCACCTCGCCAGCGTCGCAGGTGCGGCCCCGAAGTGCGACTACCCGTCGGCGATCTGGGCCACCGCGGCATCGACCAGCTGTCGCAACAACGCCGCCCCTTCGGCGGCATCCGCGCCGGTGGGATCGCCGAGCACGCCGTTGGCCGAGACCTCGCCCACGCCGCCTTCCATCATCGGGGGGAGCAACTCCTCGAGGGGGGCGGTGTTGCCGGCCGCGGCCCGGTCGAGCAAGACCGACTCCGGTGCGAGATGAAGCAGGAGCGACGTCTCGGTGCGTCCTGCGTGGGCGTCGGCCCCGGGCAGACGCACCGACCAGACCTCGAGCGAACGACCCTCGGCCGCGCACGTCGCCGTCGCGGCCCGCAAGGCATAGGCGTTGCCGCCGTGGGCGTTGACCACCACGATGCGCGTGAACTCGGGTCCGGCGGTCCGGACGATCTCGACGAGCATGTCGGCAAGGACCTTGGTGCCGACCGACAGCGTGCCCGCGAAGCCGGCGTGTTCGCCCGACGCACCGATGGCGATCGCCGGTGCGACGAGCGCTCCCTCGATCCGCAGTGCGACCCCGTCCGCCACGGCCACCGCAATGCGCGTGTCGGTGTCGAGCGGCAGGTGGGGGCCGTGCTGTTCCGTCGCGCCCAAGGGCACGAGAAGGAGATGGCCACCGTCGGCGACTGCCGACGACGGACGGGATCCCAGGCGCATGTCGCCGACGGTAGTGTCCCGCCATGGCCTCCTTCGAGACGCAGCGGTGCACATCGGTGCTCGGCGCGACCCTGACCGGACTCCCGAGGCTCGACACGATCGACGACGACACGCTGGCCGAGGTCGTCGCTGCCGTGCACGAACACCAGGTGGTCTTCGTTCGGGGCCAGGAGGACCTCACCGATCCACAGCATCTCGAATTGCTGCTTCGTGTCGGCTCGCCCTACGTCCATCCCCTCGCCCGGGTGGCCGGCCGTACCGAGGCCATGGTCGAGCACATCGTCGACGACGCCGACCACCCACCCTTCCAGGATCGCTGGCACACCGACGTGAGCTGGGATCTCGCCCCGCCCACGATCGGGTCGCTGCGCCCGATCGAGATGCCGGAACAGGGCGGCGACACGCTCTGGGCCTCGATGTACGCCGCCTACGACAGCCTGTCGCCCCGACTGCGGGACGCGCTCGACGGGCTCACCGCCCATCACGACATCGGGTCGGGCGAGGCGTTCAAGACCAAGGGCGGGGTCGACGTCTTCGAGATGGCCAAGACGTTGCTGCCCGACACCCGACACCCGGTGGTGGGCACCCACCCGACGACCGGGCGTCGCTATCTCGCCGTCAACAAGCAGTTCACCCGTCGGATCGTCGAACTCGAACCCGCGGAGTCCGACGCCCTGCTCGGCTTCCTCGTCGACCACGCCGTGCAACCCAACCACTGCCTCCGCCACCGGTGGACCGTGGGCGAGTTGTGCCTCTGGGACGAACGGTCGACCCAGCACTTCGCGACCGGTGACCACTTCCCGGCTCGACGGGAGATGGCGCGAGTGGCGGTGGGCGACCCCGTCTGAGACAGTCTCGGCATGCATGTCGACCTGACTCCGGAACAAAAGGATCTGCAGGCCGAGCTCCGCGACTACTTCACGACGTTGATGACCGACGAGGTCAAGGCGTCGATCCGCAACGACGAGCTCAGCGCCAACGAGCCCTACCGCGACCTCATCCGCAAGATCGGTGCCGACGGGTGGCTCGGCGTGGCCTGGCCGGAGGAGTACGGCGGCAAGGGCTACTCACCGGTCGAGAACTACATCTTCTTCAACGAGGCGCAGAAGGCCGGTTGCCCGATCCCGTTCCTCACGACCAACACGGTCGGACCGACCCTGCGCCACTTCGGCACCGACGAGCAGAAGAACGAGTTCCTACCGAAGATCCTCACCGGCGACATGTTCTTCTCCATCGGCTACTCCGAACCCGGCGCCGGGTCCGACCTGGCGTCGCTGCAGACCAAGGCGGTGAAGGACGGTGACGAGTGGGTCATCAATGGCCAGAAGCTGTACACCTCGCTCGCCTGGGATGCCGACTACATCTGGCTCGCCGCTCGCACCGATCCCGATGCACCCGCCCACAAGGGCATCACCATCTTCCTGGTCCCCACCAGTGACCCGGGCTTCTCGATCACTCCGTTCATCACGATGGGCACGACCAACACCACCGCCACGTTCTACGACGACGTGCGGGTGCCCGAATCGGCGGTGGTCGGCGAGGTCCACGGCGGGTGGAACCTCATCACCAGCCAGCTCAACCAGGAGCGGGTCTCGCTGTGCGCGGCCGGCGGCGTCACCAACACGGTCAACCAGATCATCGACTGGGCTCGCGACACCGAGCACCCCGACGGTGGCCGGGTCATCGACCAGGAGTGGGTGCAGGTCAAGCTGGCCGAGATGCGGGCCCGAGTCCGCTTCCTCGACCTGCTCAACTGGAAGGTCGCCTACAACCAGACCACCGGCGCACTCAATCCGGCCGTCGCCAGCTCGGTGAAGGTCTGGGGCTCCGAGTCGATGCACGTCATCTACAAGGAGGCGACCGAGCTGTTCGGTGCGCTCGGCGCGCTGCGGCCCGGCTCGACCGGCGCCATCCTCGCGGGTCGGATCGACGAGCTCTATCGGGGCGTCTGGGTCCTGACCTTCGGCGGAGGGACCAACGAGCTGCAACGGGACATCATCGGTTGGGCGGGCATGGCGCTCCCCCGCGAGAAGCGCAGGAAGTGAGGGGCTCGTCATGGACTTCAACCTGAACGAACAGGAACAGGCCGTGAGCGATCTGGCGATGCAGATCCTCGGCGACAAGGTCGACCACGATCGTCTCAAGGAGGTCGAAGCGAGCGCAGATTGGTTCGCAGCCGACGAGTGGATGCTGATGGCCGACGCGGGTCTGGTGGGGATCGCGTTGCCCGAGTCACACGGTGGCGGTGGCCTCGGGATCATCGAGGCCGGCCTCGTGTGCGAGGCGGTGGGTCGCCACGTCGCACCGGTGCCGGCACTGCCGACGATGCTCGCGGCGATGACGATCGCCGAGTTCGCCGACGACGCGTCGGCCGAGTTCCTGCCCGGCGTGTGCGACGGCTCTCGCATCCTGACCGTGGCCGTGGCCGAGTCGTTGCGCGAGGACCTCGCCCGCCCCGGGGTCACCGCCGACGCCGCGGGCGCGCTCACCGGGGTGAAATCCGTCGTGGAGTTCGCCGACGCGGCCACCCACGCAGTCGTCAACGCCGTGGGACCGGACGGGGTCGGCCTCTACCTGGTCGCGCTCGACGGCGTCGCCGCGGAGGCCGGAGTCACGAGCCGCAAGCAGCCCGTCCACGAGTTGACGTTCGCGGCCACGCCCGCGGCGTTGCTGGCCACCGGGGAGGATGCCGTCCGCTGGTTCGAGGCGCGCTACCTCGCGCTCGTGTGTGCCACCCAGCTCGGGGTGGTCGAGGGTCAACTCCGGTTGACCGCGGCCTACACCAGCGAGCGCGAGCAGTTCGGCCGACCGATCGCCACCTTCCAGGCGGTGACCCAGCGTCTCGCCGACTGCTTCATCCAGGTCGAAGGGCTGCGCCTCCAGACCCAGTCGGCCCTCTGGCGCATCGCCAACGGGCTCGATCCCTGGGAAGACCTCAGGATCGCCAAATGGTTCGGCTCGGAGGGTGCCCACTTCGTCGCCCACGGCGCCCAGCACATGCACGGCGGCATCGGCGTCGACGTCGACTACCCCCTGCACCGCGTCACCCTCTGGAACAAGCATCTCGAGGTCACGCTCGGTGCTGCCAACCAGCAGCTCCGGGCCATCGGCGCCGACTTGGCGGCGAGCGGGAACCGCTGAGGGGTCTACGACGACGTCGCGATGCTGCCGCTCGACTACGAGGTCGAGTGGACGCCGGCGGACGGCACCGGGCCCGACGTGTCGGTGTCGGTCCGCATCATCAACGGCGACGAACTGCTCTACATCAGCGACACCACCAACCCGGTGCTCGACGACACCGCCGTGATCGATGTCGAGGTCGACGACGGGATCGTGACCGGCGCCGGCGTCGGCTGATTGCGGCGGGGGCTCGGGTCAGCCGAGGGGCGGCGGTGAGAAGCCGTCGGGGACGATGACGTCGTCGGGCGTGAGATCGGCGATCGAGTCGACGCCGATGCCCCGAAGGGTCGCGTCGATGCCACCGCGCAGGATGTCGAGCACGTTCTCGACACCGGCCTGGCCGTTGGCGGCGAGGCCCCAGAGGTAGGCGCGACCGATGAGCACCGCATCGGCGCCCAGAGCGCAGGCCTTGACCACATCGGATCCGCGGCGCACGCCACCGTCGAGCACGACCTCGACCTGATCGCCGACCGCGGCCACAATCTCCGGCAACATGCGGATCGACGCAGGGGCGCCGTCGACATTGTTGCCGCCGTGGTTCGAGACCGACACGCAGGTGGCGCCGGCGTCGACGGCGCGACGGGCCTCGTCGGCCCGCACGACGCCCTTGACCATGAACGGCCCGTCCCACTGCTCACGCAGCCAGGCGACATCGTCCCACGTCGGCGGGGGTGTGCCCATCCAGGTGCCGTAGGCCTCGAAGAAGACCGGCGGCGTGTCGCCGCCGGTCGCGAAGTTGGGCACCGTCAGCCGCGGGATCTGACCCGACTTCGCCCAGGTCCACGCCCAGCGCGGCTTGCGGAGCACGTCGGGGGCATGAGGAATGAGTTCCTTGAGGGTGAAGGACTGCGGGATGGCCGGGCTTCCCCAGTCGCGGCCGTGCGAGAACGACCAGTCGAGCGTGAGGATCAGACCGACGGCGCCCGCCGCCTTGGCCCGGGCGATCCGGGCGAGCATGGAGTCCTTGTCGCCGGCCCAGTAGATCTGGAAGAAGAGCTGCGAATTGACGGCCGCGACCTCTTCGATCGGCTTCGAGGCGAACGAGCTGAGACCGGAAGGAATGCCCCGATTGGCGGCTCCGGCCGCGACGGCGACCTCACCGTCGGGATGCACGGCCTGCACGCCGGTGGGCGACATGATCACCGGCATCGATGCCGACTGGCCCATGACCGTGACGTCCATCGAACGCTCGGCGGCCTGGCCGGCCGTGACCGGCCGGAAGCCGATCTCGTCGAAGGCCGACACGTTGTCGCGCATCGAGATGCCGGCCTCGGCACCGGCGATCAGGGCGCCGTAGACCGACTTCGGGAGTCGCTTCTTGGCCCGCTCCTGAGCGATGGCGACCGTTTCAAACCAGGGATTACCCACGCGCATGACCTCTCATCCGGCCTACGACGGTACCGGCGGGGAGCCGGAACGCGCGAGTCGGCCCGGACGCGAAGAACCGCGCCCCGAGGGGCGCGGTCCTCAGGAATCTACTGACGCTCAGGCGTCGTCGCCGTCGAGACCGTCGACGAGGTCCTTCGCCTTGTCGGCGGCCATGTCGACCTTGTCGTCGTGCGCGTCGGGCACCTTGTCCTTGGCGACGTCGGCGGCCTTGTCGATGGCGTCTTCGACCTTGTCGGCGTTGCCGCCGACGAGGCCCTTGATCTTGTCGAGAATGCCCATGGGGGACTCCTGGTGTTCCGGTTGGCCGGTCGGCCAAAACTGCTGGCTGAGGCTACACGGCTAGGGTCGCGCTCGCGGACGAAAGGGGTCGAGATGCCAGGTCCACTCGAAGGAATCAAGGTCGTCGACATGACCCAGGTGATCGCGGGACCGCTGGCCTGCATGCTCCTGAGCGACCTCGGCGCCGAGGTGACCAAGGTCGAGCCGCCGGCCTTCGGCGACCTCACCCGACTGGCCCAGTTCGCCAAGGGCGGGCTCAACAGTTCTGTCGTCAACAACAACCGGGGCAAGCGGTCCATCCAGGTCGACATCCAGCAGGACGCCGGCCGGGATCTCGTCCTCGATCTGATCCGCGACGCCGACGTGGTGGTGCAGAACATGCGTCCCGGGGTGATGGAGCGGCTCGGCGTCGGCTGGGAGGGAAGCGCCGCGGTGAACCCGGAGATCATCTACTGCTCGATGTCGGGCTACGGCTCGTCGGGTCCCTACGCCGACCGGGCCGTCTACGACCCGATCGTGCAGGCAATGGCCGGCTATGTCGCGCTCCAAGTGAACCCGCAGGTGCCGGTCCCCGACCTCGTCCGCAACGGTGTGGTCGACAAGGCGGCGGCATGGATGGCCGCCCTCGCCATCACCAGCGCCCTGCACGCCCGCAACGAGGGCAACGGCGGGCAACACATCGAGCTCTCGATGCTCGACATCGCCGTGCAGTTCCTGTGGCCCGACGGCGGGATGGCCGACACCATGCTCGACCCCGACATCCCCCGCGGCTACCGCCTCAGCGAGATCTACACGCTGAGCCAGTGCGCCGACGGCCACATCGTCTACTTCGTGATCTCCGACGGACAGTTCCAGGGCCTCTTCGAGGCGCTGGGGCACCCCGAGTGGGTCGAGGCCTACGGCACCACCGAACAGCGCCATGGAAAGCAGGAGGAGATCGGCGCCCTCCTCGGCAACGCGTTCCTCGAATGGAAGGTCGCCGATCTCCTGCCCCGCATGCACGAGCGCTCGGTGCCGTGCGGCCACGTCAACCAGATGGAGGACCTCCCGACCGATCCGCAGATCGTGCACAGCGGCACGTTCGTGGAGTGGGAGCACCCGGCCGCCGGACGCATCCGCAGCCCTCGCATGTCGGCGCAGTTCAGCGCGACCCCGCCGGAGTTCAAGGCGTCGGCCCCGCTGCTCAACGAGCACGTCGACGAGGTCCTGAACGACATCGGCATCACCCCGGAACAACGCCAGGCGCTGCTCGACGCCGGCGTCATCCAGCTTCCCGAGCACCCCTGATCAGCGCGACCCGCTCAGGGCGGTTCACGATTCGGCGGTATCCTGCGGCTCATGAGCAACAGTGATCTCGACCTCCGCCCGGTAGCGGCCCTCGACGACGAAGCCCGCGGCGACTTCGTGGTGCGCGTCTATCAGCACCTGATGGCCGCGATTCTCGTGTTCGTCGGTGTCGAGGCGATCTTCCTCAACACGCCGATCGCCAAGGGCATCTTCGACCTCGTCTCCGGCAGCGGCATGACCTGGTTGGTCATCCTGGGCGGCTTCATGGTCGGCCAGTGGATCGTGGCCAACGCGGCCGCCGACCTCCTCAACCCGTCGAAGCAATACGCCGCGCTCTTCGGATCGGCCGGGCTCTATGCCGTGCTGTTCGCCCCGATGCTGCACTACGTCTTCCGTGAGACCGACAACGGCGGCACCACGGTCGCCGCGGCGGCCCTCATCACCGCCATCGCCTTCTCCGGCCTCACCGTGGTCGGGTTCATCACCCGCAAGGACCTGTCGTTCCTGCGGCCGATCGTGATGTACGGCTTCGTGGTGGCACTGGCCCTGATCGTCGCCGCCGTGCTCTTCGGCTTCAGCCTCGGCGTGTGGTTCTCGCTCGCGATGATCGCCCTCTCGGGCGTGGCCATCCTCTACCAGACCCAGACCATCATCCGGAAGTACCCGGCCCAGGCCCACGTCGCCGCGGCCCTGGGCCTGTTCTCGTCGGTGATGACCATGTTCTGGTACGTGCTGAGCCTGCTCAGCCGCCGCTGAATCAACCCGCCAACGCCACTTCCAGGGCTTCCTCGACCCGGGTCACGAGATGGATCGTGACCTCGTCGCGGACCTGTGAGGGGATGTCGTCGACATCGCCCTCGTTGGCGATGGGCAGGAAGACGTCGGTGACCCCGGCCCGGTGAGCAGCGAGCACCTTCTCCTTCACGCCACCGATCGGAAGGACTCGGCCCTGCAGTGTGACCTCGCCCGTCATCGCCACGTCGCCGCGCACCCGACGTCCGGTGAGCAGGCTGACCAGCGCAACCGACATCGTGACCCCGTCCGACGGCCCGTCCTTGGGCACGGCCCCAGCCGGGAAGTGCACGTGGACCCGCTGGTCGTCGGGCAACTCGATGCCCAGCGCAGTCGAGTTCGCGCGCAGGTAGCTGAGCGCGATCCGGGCCGACTCCTGCATCACGTCGCCGAGCTGGCCGGTGAGGGTCAGACCGCCGTCGCCGGGCATCACCGCGGTCTCGACGAAGAGCACGTCGCCGCCCGCCCCGGTGACGGCCAGGCCCGTGGCCACGCCGGGATCGGCGGTCCGGACGGCGGGGTCCTCGCGTAGCGAGGGACGCCCGAGCGCGTCGACGAGTTCCTCGGCGGTCACCAGGATCGGGTCGGCGTCGCCGGACGCCACCTTCGTGGCCGCCCTGCGGATGAGTCGATCGAGACGGCGCTCGAGCGACCGCACGCCGGCCTCGCGGGTGTAGTCGCCGACGACGGTGCGGACGATCTCGTCGTCGATCACCACCTCGTCGGGACGCACCGCGTTCTGCTCCTAGAGGCGGGGCAGCAGATGATCGCGAGCGATGTCGACCTTCTCGTCCTCGCTGTAGCCCCGCAGGGGAATGATCTCCATACGGTCGAGCAGGGGCGCCGGCAAGCGCTCGATCTCATTGGCCGTGGCGATGAAGACGACATCGCTCAGATCGAGATCCACCTCGAGATAGTGATCGCGGAAGGTGTCGTTCTGGGCCGGGTCGAGCACCTCGAGCAGGGCGGCCGAAGGGTCACCTCGATAGTCGTTGCCCAGCTTGTCGATCTCGTCGAGCAGCACGACGGGGTTCATCGCGCCCGCCTCGGTGAGGGCACGAACGATGCGGCCGGGGCGGGCCCCGACGTAGGTGCGACGGTGACCGCGGATCTCGGCCTCGTCGTGGATGCCGCCGAGTGACATGCGCACGAACTCCCGCCCGAGCGTGCGGGCGACGGAACGTCCGAGTGAGGTCTTGCCGACACCGGGAGGGCCGGCGAGGGCGAGAATCGTGCCGCCCCGAACTGCGGCCTCGTCGACCGACCGCTCCTCGCGGAGGCGACGCACGGCCAGGAACTCGACGATGCGTTCCTTGACGTCGTCGAGACCGGTGTGGTCGGCGTCGAGCACTGCTCGGGCCCGGGCGAGATCGAGATCGTCAGCGGTGCGCGACGTCCAGGGCACCTCGAACATCGTGTCGAGCCAGGTGCGGATCCAGCCGGATTCCTGGCTCTGGGAGCCCGCCCGCTCGAGTCGCTCGATCTCCTTGTCGATCGCGTCGGCGGGCCCCTCGGCGAGACCTTGCTCTCGAAGCGCCGCCAATCGGGTGCGGTACTCGCCCACCGCGTCGCCGTCGCCCTCGCCCAGCTCCGACTGGATCGCCGCGAGCTGACGGCGCAGGATCGCCTCTCGTTGCGTCGCATCGATGTCGTCGCTGACCTGACGTTGGATGTCGCCGGCCACCTCGGCTTCGCCGGCGGCGGTCTCGGCCCACTCGATCGCGAGTTCGAGTCGTTCGTCGGTGGCGACCGTCTCGAGCAGGCGAACCCGCTGCTGGTCGTCGAGTTCCGGCCACCACGCGATGGTGTCGGCCAGGCCACCGGGGTCGTCGACATCGTGCAGCAGTCGTGCCATGCGGGATCCGCCGACCGCCTCGAGCAAGCGGGTCGCAGCGTTCCGGTAGCGATCGGCGAGTTCGTCGGTCCGCCTGTGGTCGGTGGGATTCGCCGGTGCCGAGTCCTGAGTCATGTAATGAGCCTTCCTCCAGTTCTTGATTACTGGCTTACAACGATCTAGGTTACGAACTATTCCCATGACTCCTCCCCGCACCCCCCGATCCCGACGTGAGCGTTCCGCCGCTGCGCCGGCCACCGACACGGCCACCCTCCTCGGTTGGTTCGCCGACGCGCTCCCCGACGGCTGGTTCGTCGAGCCGCCGACGGTGCGCCACGACGCCGACGAGATCCTCGTCACCGGCAACCTCGGCCCCCCCGGCGCCGGACTCAGCCACGAACAACAGATCGTGGCCTTTCGGGAGGCCACCCGCGAACAGCGAATGACGATCGCCGACGAGGCCGAGGCCACCTTCGCCCGCAAGGTGAGTTGGGCGGTCGTCTGCGGCGAGACGGAAGCCCGGTTCACCACCGTCAACGCGCCGGCCATGACCCGGCTGCGGATCGACGAGCGCCAGGTGCTCGACACCCTGATCGACGCCGGTGTCGCCCGCAGTCGTAGCGAGGCCTTGGCGTGGTGCGTGCGTCTCGTCGGCCAACACGAGGACGACTGGATCCGCGAGCTACGCGAGGCGATCGACCACGTGAAGACCGTGCGGGATCAGCGGCCCTAGAGCCTGCCCTCAGACGCCGAAGTACTCGGCCCAGTCATCGAGCGGCCCATCGGCCGTGCGGGCCTCGATGGTCGCCAGATCGAGCCGAAGTTCGGGCACGGCGTCGATCGGAGCGGAACCGTTGTCGAGCTCGTGGGCGAAGAAGGCGCCGGTCAGTCCACGGACCACCGGGCCGTAGATCGACTCGCCGTCGATGATTCCGGCGATGTGGTCACCGCCGAGAAGGGTCACGAAGATCCCCCGGCCGTCGACGAAGGCGTAGGACGTGATGCTGCTGTCGACGGCGATCACATTGTCGGCATCGCCGTGGAGCACCATGACCGCGACGTCGTCGCGCACGTCGCCGAAGCCGGCCGAGATGACCACCGCAGCGGAGATGCGCTGATCACCGTCGGGAGACAACGCCGCACCGGCGGTCGTGAGGCCGCCGAGCGAGTGCCCGAGGGCGCCGATGCGACCCGGATCGATGAACGGTGCCAGGGCATCGTCGGCCAGCATCTCGTCGATGAGGAACGACACGTCGCCGACCTGGCCGGCGGTGTCGCCCGCGTTCAGGAACGCGTTCGGGACGTCGTTGTTGGTGAGCGGAAACGCCGGCGCGACCACGACGAAGCACTGGGCGGCGAGCTCCCGACGGTGGGTCACGTGGGAGAAGGGGTGCCCGGTGAGACCGTGGGAGAACACGATCAGCGGCCACGGGCCCTCGATCGTCGGCCGATCGATCCAGACATCGATCGTGCGCATCTCGGTGGCATCGGCCGTGCACCCCTCGTCGGGCCCGACCGTGGTGGTCGGAGCCAATGTCGTCGCGACGGTGGTCGACGAGGCGGGGGCCTGTGTGGTGGTGGAGGTGGATGAAGGCGTCGACTCGCCGTCGTCGCTGCAGGCGGCGCTCAGCAGGACCAGCACACAGCCGACTGCGGCGAGACGACGCATCACTTGCGGCCGAGGAACTTCACCGGGGTGGGACGGGAGTGGTCCTGGCCGACCGGGCGCAGCGCCTGGTCGGCGGCCTCGACGAGCGGCTCGCCATGCCCGAGCACACACTCGGGATCGGGACCGTCGAGCGGAATGCCCGTGAAGAACTTGGCCGCCATGCAGCCGCCCTGGCAGGCGTCGAAGTGGCCACACGAAGCACACGCACCGGCCGACTGGGGCTCGCGGAGCTCGCGGAAGAGATCGCTCTCCTGCCAGACCCGTTGGAAGCCGCCTTCGTCTCGCACGCTGCCGGCGAGGAACTCGTCGTGCAGCACGAAGGGACACGCGTAGACATCGCCGAGCGGATCGATCAGGCACACGACGCGACCGGCGCCACACAGGTTGAGACCGGGAAGCGCCTCGCCGAGGGCCGACAGGTGGAAGAACGAGTCGCCGGTCAGCACATCGGGCCGATCGAGGAGCCAGTGGTAGAGGTCGCGCTGCTGTTGGTCGGTCGGGTGCAGCTCGTGCCAGCTGTCGGCTCCGCGACCGGACGGGCGGAAGCGGGTCAGCCGGAGTTGGGCCCCGAACCGGTCGGCCATCGCCTTGAACTCGTCGACCTGAGGGATGTTGTGGCGGGTCATGACGACGCTGATCTTGAACTCGCCGAAACCGGCGTCGTGGAGGTGCTCCATCGCCGCGACGGCGGTGGCGAACGAACCCTCGCCGCGGACGGCGTCGTTGGTGGCGGCGTCGGCACCGTCGATCGAGATCTGGACGTCGACATAGTCCATGCCGGCGAGCTTGCGGGCGACGTCGGCGTCGATCTTCGACCCGTTCGTGGAGAACTTCACTCCGACCCCGTGGTCGACGGCGTACTCGACGAGGTGCCAGAAGTCGGGGCGGATCGTGGGTTCTCCGCCGCCGATGTTGATGTAGAAGACCTGCATCCGCTCGAGCTCGTCGATGACGGCCTCCGCTTCGGCGGTGGTCAGCTCACGGGGGTCGCGGCGCCCACTCGACGAGAGACAGTGCACACACTGGAGGTTGCACGCATAGGTGAGTTCCCAGGTGAGGCAGATGGGGGCGTCGAGTCCGGCCTTCATCTGTTCGCCGAGGCCGCTCTGCTTGACCGGCGACAGCACGAGGTTGCCGGGCACCGGTGTGGTGGGTATCTGCAGATCGGTCATGCGGCCACCAGGAAGTCGGATGCGGCGAGCGAGGCGAGGGCCTTCTCGAACGATGGCCACCGGCGGGGTTCGATCCCGGCCGCGTCGAATGCCGCCCGCGGTGTGTCGTGATCGTCGAGCGACTCGACGACGGTGACGAGCTCGGGGGCGCGGAGGAAGTTCAATCGACGATTGCCGTAGTGGTAGGCCAAGGCACCGAAGGGTTCGGGGCGAAGGGCGACGCGCTCGTGCAACCGGTAGCGACGGCCGGCATCGAAGTCCATCGGGCTAGTAGACGCCGCACATCCCGTCGATGGAGATCTCCTCGACGAGCAGCTCGTCCTCGACGAGTTCGCCACTCTCGGCGGCGGTGTCGACGACTTCGTCGGTGCTGGTCTGGTCCTGGATGTCGGTCGGCTCCAAGGTGCCCTCCTGGATCACACGATCGTCACGGTGTGTGCGATGCAGCTACAGAGTATTCACACGCGGGCGAGGCGAGGCACCTCGGCAGCGGGAACCGCCGGAGTCCACAACCACCCCTGGGCCCGCCGGCAACCGAGTTCGAGCAGCAGTTCGACCTGTTCCGGGTGCTCGACCCCTTCCGCGACGACGTCGAGGCCGAGGCCACGGCTGAGCCAGATGATGGTGCGTACGATCTCTCGATCGGTTGCGCTCGACACGATGCCGGAGACGAACGACCGGTCGATCTTGAGGGTGTCGACCGGCAGGTGCTTGAGCCGGGCCAGCGAACTGAACCCGGTCCCGAAGTCGTCGACGGCGACCTCGACGCCGAGCGCACGAACGGCCACCAACGCCTCGACGGCCGAGTCGAGATCGAGCATGAGGGACCGCTCGGTGATCTCGACGCACAACAGCTCGGGTGGCACCTGGTACTTCTCGAGCAAGGCCTCGACCTGGTCGGCGAGGTCGGCCGACTGGAGCTGACCCGCCGCCACGTTGACCCGGACGCGGGTGTCGAACCCCTCGGCCATCCACCCTCGCACCGTCTCGAGACTGCGGGCCATCACGACCCGGCTCAGCTCCGGTGCCAGGCCGATCTCCTCTGCGGTGTCGATGAAGCGCCACGCATCCACGACGCCTTCGGTCGGGTGATTCCAGCGCACCAGGGCTTCGACCCCGACCATCTCGCCGGTGAGCAGTTCGTACTCGGGCTGGAACCAGGGAACGAACTCGGCTCTGGCCACACCACGACGCAGCGCGGTTTCGAGACGGAGCCGCACGGTCAGCGACTGCCGATGCGCGTCGTCGAAGAACTCGTAGCGGTCACGGCCCTTCGCCTTCGCGTCGTAGAGGGCCGCGTCGGCGTGGCGGAGGACGGCCTCGACATCGTCGCCGTCACTCGCGACCGCGATACCGATGCTGCAGGTCGGGATGACGGTGGTGCCGCTCACCAGGATCGGCTCGCGGATCAGTCGGATCAAGCGGTCGGCGGTCGCCGCCAGCTCGAGATCGCTGGTGCCGTCCCTGACCATCACCGCGAACTCGTCGCCCCCGAAACGGGCCACGAGGTCCCCCTCGCGCACCGATGTTCGGAGTCGATCGGCGATCGCCACGAGAACCGCGTCGCCGGCACTGTGTCCGAGCGAGTCGTTGACGACCTTGAACCGGTCGACGTCGATCATGAGCATCGCCCCTCCGCCGCCGTCGGCGATGACGTCGGTGAACTGATCGGCGATCTTGCGGCGGTTCGCGAGACCGGTCAGCGCGTCGTGACTCGCGTCGAACTCGAGCTTGCCGCGACCCGACACCACGTCGATGAACTGCCGGAGCTGACCGATCACCTTCTGGAGCAGGGCCACTTCGACGGCCTCCCACTCCCGGTCGCCGAAGACACACACGCCGAGCAGGAGGGCGACACCCGGCGCCCGGAACGGGACGATGAGCATCGAGAACTCTCGCCCATCGAGACCGCCGATCCGGGCCACCGTCTCGGCGTCGAGGTCACGGCTTCGGGTGACCGCCGGTTCGCCGGTCTGCAGACACCGCGAGAAGTGGTCGACGAGCACCGGCGCAGTGAGATCCACCCGGTCGGCGGCACGGCGATTCCGCTCGTCGCGCGACCACCAGTGCATCTCGCCGTCACGACTCCCGATGAACTCCGCGAAGGCGATCAGGTCACAATCCAGTGACGCCCCGAGTTCGCCGAGCACCCAGTCGAGCACCGGCCGGTGATCTCGGACGGACCGGTCGAGGAAGCGACGGGCCAGTCGAAGCTGCAGGTCGTCGAGGGTGGTCCGGTATTCGGCTTCCAACTCCTGGCGGGCCCGCCGACGGGCTTGGTGGATGAGCCCGGCCAGATCGGTCAGCGCCCGTCGCTCGATGTCGGGAAGGTCGTGGCTGATGCCGTCGCCCGTGAGGGTGAGCACGGCGCGGACGTCCTCGGCCACGACCGTCGGGACGATCAGGGTCGACGACGGTGAATCGATCCCACAGTGCTCCGCGATCTGCTGCGGTTCGATCACGAAGGGTTCGCGAAGATCGGCCCGCTCGGCCAGGAGCACGTTGTCGACGGAGAACTCGACGGGTCCGGAGGGTCGCGTGCCATCCGACCACTCGGTGGTCAACGAGGCCGAGCTCGTGTCGTCGGCCACCTCCAACCACCGCACCCGCCGAGCGCCGAACACCCCTCCGATGCGCTGGAGTGCGCTGCTCAGGGCGGCGTCGATCTCGCAGGCTGGCGAGTTGATGAACGCCTCGGCGATTTCGGTGCGGCACTGCTCGACCACGCCCCGCCGAACGAGGGCGAGCTCCGCGCCCATCCGGGTCCGGAACTGACCGAGCAAGCCGACGGCTGCGACGATCAGCTCGACGTGGGCGGAACGGAAGGGGCGGTTGTCCCGCTTCGCGATGACGAAGATCCCGACGACTTCGCCGTCGGAGCGGCCGGGCACGACCATGCCGGAGCCGATACCTGCAGGGTTCACGTCGCGGACCAGGTCGGTCAGCGGGTCGCCCACAAGCTCGCTCCTGGACAACGGCCGCTCGGCCAGTCGATCCCAATCCGCATCCTCGAGGTGGAGCAGGGGCGCAGCCGCGTCGGCCCCGTCCGAGGACCACTGGAGGAGGAGCTCGGCGCGCCCGCCGACTCGTTCGTAGGTCGCGACGAGGTCGGCACCGACATAGTCGCCCACGGTCACGAACACCTCGTCGAGCAGCTCCCGGGCCCGGGCCACACCGCCCTCGTGGAGCCGGCCGCCGACTCTGGCGAGGATCTCGGCCACCTCGGCCCGCTCATGGAGCTCACGTCTCGATTCGTGGTGGCGCATATGCCGCCAGAGCAGCTCGCCGCACAACTGCAGCGCGATCCGGGCATGACTCGAGAGCCGGTCGGCACCGGCCGCCAGCACTCCGACTGCACCGTTCACCTGGTCGGCGTCGCTGATCGGAGCCATCAACAGGTGCTGGTCGGGGCCGAAGGCATTCAGGAGCGCTGCACCTTCCTCACCGAAGTCATCGGGCACGTAGGCGACGGGCGTGCGCATCGAACGGAGCGGTCGACCGCCGGGGAGGAGGTCGCTGTCGAGCCGGATCTGCGGATCGCGCACGAACCGGTCCCCGGCCCAGAGGCCGACCACATGCGCACCGTCGTCGGCAAAGCGCACGATCACGCTCACCGTCGCGCCTAAACCCTCGGTGAGCAGTCGCAAGGCCTCGGCATAGCCGGTGTCGTGGTCTTCGCCGTCGAAGCGAGCGAGCATCTCGCCGACACTGTCGACCACGGCCAGCGGGTCGCGCGGAATGACAACGGCATCGCCGGCTTCTCTGTGGGTGTCGGAGGTCGGCACGGGACGCGGGTTCCTGGGGTCGAGAACCTCTTCCGATCGGTCCCGGCGCCCATGAGTTGAGTCTCGAAAGCTGCGGCAGCGCTAACTTGACGGGCGGTTGCGGCTCGCGGCGAGCGCAGCCTCGAGGGGGAGACGATGAAACTCGACATCATGTCCGGCTCGATGGAGCTGCACGCCATGCAACGCCACGCGAAGGCTGTCGAGGAGGCCGGCTTCGACACGCTCTGGTTGACCGAGTCCGGCCGCACCGCGTATCTGTCCGCGGCGGCCGCCGGCCTCGCCACCGACACCCTCGGGCTCGGGACGGCGGTCGCGGTCGCCTTTCCTCGAAGTCCCATGATCACCGCCTCGACCGCCTGGGAGCTGGCCGACGCGACCGGTGGCCGGTTCACGCTCGGGCTCGGAACCCAGGTGAAGGCCCACATCGAGCGGCGCTATTCGTCGGAGTACGCCCCGCCCGGGCCGAGGATGAAGGAGTACGTCCAGGCGATCCAGGCGATCTTCCGGGCCTTCCGAGGCGAGGAGAAGCTGGCGTTCCAGGGCGACTTCTACGACTTCTCACTCCTCCCGGCCCAATGGTCGCCGGGCCCGATCGACGCGCCCGACCCGCGGATCTTCGTGTCGGCAGTGCTGCCGTGGATGAGTCGGATGGCCGGCGAAGTGTGCGACGGCATCCACGTCCATCCCTTCAACTCCGCCGAGTACATCATCGAGCGGCAGCGCCCCAACGTCGAGGAGGGTGTTGCGCGCGCCGGTCGCCGCCTCGAGGACGTCACGTTCGAGATCCCGGTCATGACGCCGGTCGGCGACACCGACGAAGAGCTGTCGGAGACCCGCGAGCACGCCCGTCAGATGATCGCCTTCTACGGCTCCACCCGCACCTACTCCCCCGTCTTCGAAACGCACGGATTCGATGGCCTGTCGGACCAACTGCACGCGAAGCAGCGCGAGGGCGACCTGGCCGGCATGGTCGGCCTCATCACCGACGACGTGCTCGATCACTACACGGTGACCGGCTCATGGTCGACCCTTGGCGCCAACCTCGTGGCCCGCTACCGCGATGTGGCCCCGACGACCCGGTTGATGACCTACACCGCGTCCAGCCAGCTCCGGAAACACCCCGACATCCTGGATCGCTGGGCACAGGTCGCCCGCGACGTCGCCGCCGCCTGAGCTCCTCGACCGGGCGGATCAGTTCTCCGCGTCGACGGCGTGGGTGCGCAGCATCTGGAGCGGCACGACTTCGAGCGCGCGCTCGTGGGTGGCGGTCAGACGCACGGGCGCGGCCGCCCCGGCGAGCGCCGCCTCCAACCAGCGCGCCGCGCACACGCACCATCCGTCGCCGGGTTGCAGGCCGGCGAATCCCCATTCGGGTCGGGGCGTCGAGAGATCGTTGCCCGCCTCCTTCGAGAACTCGAGGAAACGGGCGGTGACGGTGGCGCACACCGTGTGCGAGCCGATGTCCTCTTCGGCGGTGTTGCAGCACCCGTCGCGGAAGAAGCCCGTGACCGGGTCGGTGCCGCACTCCGCCAGTTCTCCACCGAGGACGTTGCGGGCCGGATCGGGACGTGTCATGCCCAATACAACCACGGCAGTAGATTCGGGCGTGGCACCCACCGCCCTGCAGATCGAGGATGCATGCCCCGTTGGAATCGAGCCCTGGTCACCGGCGCGTCGAGCGGTATCGGTGCGGCGATCGCCCGTCAGCTGGCCGACGACGGCACCGATCTGGTGGTGGTCGCCCGCGACCGCGCCCGTCTCGACGAGCTCGCCACCGACGCGGGCGTCGACGTCGAGGTGCTGGTTGCCGACCTGTCGATCCGCGACGACGTCGCCCGCGTGGCGGCGCGCCTGGGCGCCGAGGAACGACCCGTCGACCTCCTTGTGAACAACGCCGGCCTCGGCTTCACCGGCCGATTCGCCGACCTCGACTACGAACGAGAACGGGGGGTGGTCGCCGTCAACGTGCTCGCCCTCCACGAACTGTCGCACGCCGCGGCCGTGGCCATGTCGACCGCAAGGCGAGGAGGCATCCTCAACATCGCGAGCGTTGCCGGATACTGGCCGTCGAAGAGCGGCGCCACGTATGCAGCGACGAAGGCGTTCGTCAACAGCTTCAGCGAGTCGCTTCATCAAGACCTGGCCGATGCCGGCGTGACCGTCACCGCGTCGTGCCCGGGGTTCACCCGAACCGAGTTCCAGGACCGGGCCGAGATGGACTCGTCCGACATCCCGGGCTTCCTGTGGCAAGACGCCGAGACCGTGGCCGCCCACGCCCTCGCTGCGGTGTCCGAAGGACGGGCACGGGTGGTACCCGGGGTGCTCAACAAGATGGGGGTCGCACTCCTGAAAGTCGCTCCTCTCCGGCTCGTGCGACGGGTCAACGTCCGAGACCTCGACTGATGCAACTCCGCAACGCAACCGTCGCCGACGCCGAGGCGCTCCGCACCATCTACAACCGCGAGGTCGAGGAGACGACCCACACGTTCGACCTCGAACCCCGCACGCTCTCCGAGCAGCAGGACTGGATCCGGGAGCGTGAGGGCGCGCTCGGCGTGCTCGTGGCCGAGGTCGACGGCGAGGTGGCCGGGTTCGCGTCGCTGTCGCCCTACCGACCGCGCGCCGCATACCGCACCTCGGTGGAGAACAGCGTCTACGTCGCCGAGTCGGCCCGGGGCGCCGGGGTCGGGCGCGCGTTGATGGAGGAGTTGATCGACGTGGCGACGCAGCGAGGGTTCCACACGATCATCGCCCGGATCTCCGGTGGCCACGAAGCCAGCATCGGCCTGCATCAGGCGTGCGGGTTCACCGTCGTCGGCACCGAACGCCAGGTGGGCCGCAAGTTCGGCAAGTGGCTCGACGTCGTCGTGATGCAGCGCATGCTGGCGTGAGCCGAGAATGGCGAAGACCCGGCGCTGGGCGCCGGGTCTTCGGTCGTGTGGGCCGGGAAGGATTCGAACCTTCGTAGGCGAAAGCCGACGGGTTTACAGCCCGTTCCCTTTGGCCGCTCGGGCACCGACCCTTGGACGGAGAGAGACTATCCGCGGTTCAGACGTCTGCGACCACGTTGGCGTCGGCCCGCGGTTGGACGAGCATCCCGGCGACCGGCGGCGGTGCCACGGTCTGGCCGGCGACCTGGTCGCGCAGTTCACCGACGCCGGCCACCACGGAGCAGTACTCGGTGATCTGGTCGACCTCGGCGTCGCTGAGTTGGGCGAACCGAAGATAGGCGGCGTAACGATCGCCGATGCGAGACACCCGCCGGACGGCAGAGGGGCACTCGAACCGGAGCGACGCCCCGTCGGTCTGCGGGAGCGCGAAGGCGATCCGCACGTTCTCACCGGGGCGCAACGAACTCGACGAGACGACGTCGAGACCGAAGGGCGACACGCCGACGACGGCGAGGCCGGCCTCGCCGGCGAGGACATCGAGTCGGGCGACGGCCCGGAAGTTCTGTCGCACCTGTCGTAGCCTCAGCGCGGCTCGGGCCTGGAACGTCATGGTCCACAACCATGCGGTGAGGCTCAGGGCGGCCAGCGTGGCGAAGTCGCCGTGCAAGGGGCGCACGATTCCCATGCCGAACAGGGCGAGTGACACCCCGAGCACGACCTGCAGGCTGGTGAGCACGACGCGGCGAGTCAGCCGACCCGGAGCCGGGTCGACGAGATCCACGTCGAGCGGTCGCCCCGGCAGGGCCCGCACGGCCACGTGCAGGTCGGTCGCCAGCAAGCGGAGGTCGTTGCTCATCCAGTTGGTGAACCCGATCGGCGCTTGCGCTTCCCGGCGGTAGAGCATCGACGAGATCTGCCAGAGCCCCCACAGCCCGATCAACACGGGCGCATCGGCGACGAGCGGAAGTGACGAGGAGTAGAGCGTGGCGAGGAGCACGCCGATGAGGACGAGACGCTGGATGCTGCGGCCGACGAGGAGGTCGGCAGACCGATAGATGCGGCGGCTCAACCGGCTTGCGTGTTTGTTGCGACGCGGAGCTTCCTTGTCGACGAGGACGGCGAGTCGTTCGTGGAGATCGCGGGCCCAGCGGTGGAGGTGGCGGTCGTCGTTCCAGGGGGCGAGCCGACGGGCGACGATGACGGGCACATCGGTGATCTTCCAGCCGACGGACTGGAGACGGACACCGGTGGAGAGGGTGACGCCCTGACGACCGCGGCTCATGCCGTCGATCTCTCCGATGGCGCTGCGGCGGACGACGGCCATTCCCGGCCACCACGGCAACGCACCGGCGTCGTCGAGCGTGTCGATCATGAGTTCATCGCGACGGCGGATTTCGCCATAGCCGCCGTAGTCGACGGCATGGAGCGCGTTGGTGTTCTCGACACGACACGACACCACGGCCACCTCGGGATCCTCGAAGGCCGATGCGGTCACCTCGAGGATGTCGGGGAGCACGACGACATCGGCCGGCATGAGGAGGGAGAACAGAGACGTGCACTCGTCCATGGCCCGGTCGATCAGGCCTCCGAGGTCGGCCTCGAAGCCGCCGGCGATGCGGGTGAGCCCGAGCCGGCCGGCGAGTTCGGCCACGTCGGGCCGGTTGTCGCGATCCACGATGCGGAGGTTGTTGTATCCCGAGATGAGCCGAGCCGAAAGCACGGCGGCACGCACCTCACTGGTGGACTCGTCGGTCACGACGACGATGACGTCGCCATCGGGGGCCACCGTCTTCTCCGGGGTGCGGACCAGCGCCCGGGGTTCGCCGAGCAGCGATGTCTCCATCAGGAGCCGCAGGAAGCCGAAGGCTTCGGCCGCGAGCAGGAGGAAGAACATCACCGGGTGGGCGCCCTCCCAGGTGAAGACCAACCGCCAGGTCAGGTAGACGACCCCGGTCACGATCGCGATGAGGCGCACGGAGGACATGGATGTCACTTCGGCATCGCCGGTTCGGATGTGAGCGAGCGTCGCCCGGCCTCCCGCTTTGGTACGTTCCTGCCCATGCCGACGTTCGATGTGGTTTCAGAGGTCGACGAGCAGGAAGTGCGCAACGCCGTCGATCAAGCAGCGCGGGAGGTCGCCCAGCGGTTCGACTTCAAGAACACCAACTCGTCCATCGAGTTGGGGGACGACGCCATTGCGATGGCGTCACTGTCCGAGGACCGGCTGGCCGCCTTGCGGCAGGTGCTCGAGGAGAAGCTCGTGAAGCGGAAGGTGAGCCTGAAGGTCCTCGACTATGGCGCGGTCGAGCCGGCGTCGGGGGGCACGGTGCGCCAGACCGCGACGCTGCAGGCCGGGATCAACGCCGACAAGGCCCGCGAACTCCACAAGTTCATCAAGGGTCTGGGCCTGAAGGGCATTCAGTCTTCGACCCAGGGCGACCAGCTCCGCGTGTCGGGGAAGAAGCGCGATCACCTTCAGGAAGTGATCGCGAAACTGAAGGAGGAGGACTTCGGTCTCCCCCTCCAGTTCAACAACTTCCGCGACTGAGCGGGCGTCAGAGGGCCCGAAGGCGGGCGATGCGCTGTTCGGTCGGCGGGTGGGTGCTGAAGAGCTTGCCGATGCCGCCACCACCGCGGCCGGCGGCCTGGGCCGACAGCGGGTTGATGATGTAGTTGCTGGCCTGGTTGGGATCGATGTCGACCGGGATCCGCATCGCGTAGGCATCGAGCTTCTCGAGAGCCTGGGCCAACGGCTCGCCCGTACCGATCAGCTTGGCGGCCGACTCGTCGGCCTGGAACTCGCGGCTCCGGCTCACGGCGGCCTGGATGAGCGCCGCCGCGATGGGGGCGAGGATGGCGAAGGCCAGTTCGCCGATCGGGTTGCGGTCGCGTCCGCCACGGCCCGCGAACATGGCGCCCCACATGGCCATTCGAGCGGCGAACGTGATGCCCATCCCGATGGCCGCGGCGACGGAACCGATGAGGATGTCGCGGTTGCGGATGTGGGCGAGCTCGTGGGCGAGGACGCCGCGCACCTCGTCCCAGGTCATCGCGTCGAGGAGGCCGACCGTCACGGCCACCGCGGCGTGGTTGGGATTGCGGCCCGTGGCGAACGCATTGGGTTGCGGGTTGGGCGAGACGTAGAGCTTCGGCATCGGCATGTTGGCCTTGGCCGTCAGCTCTTCCATGATTTGGAAGTACTCGGGCATCGTCTCGCGCGTGGCGGGCTGGGCCTTGGCCGACTTGATGGCGAGCTTGTCGCTGAACCAGTACGAGCCACCGGCCATGACGAGGCCGATGATCAGCCCGATGACGAGGCCGCTCTGGCCGCCGAGCGCGCCGCCGGCCACGATGATGAGACCACCGAGGGCGGCGAGCAGCGTGAATGTCTTTGCAGTGTTGACCATGTCGGTCGATTACCTCCTGGTGGACTCAACAGTAGAGGGGCCGACCGAAATTCCAGGTCAAAGCTGTTCGGATCAGACCTCGCCGATGTCGTAGTAGCCGGAGTGGACGTAGCGGACGGACACTCCCTCCTGCTCGTACATCTCCACGATTCCGGGGTGGTCCTCGACGGCTGAGACGATTCGGGCTCCCGCTGCCCGCAATCTCGCCAGCTCGTCGCGCTTGACGGCCGGGCTGTGGCGCTCGTCGCCCTCGGGGCGGAGTACGAGCAGGTCGACGGGCACGTCGTGACGCTCGAGCCAGGAGTCGGCCATGTCGATCGTGATCAGCGGACGCGCCGTGACCACGACGACGACATGGTCTCCTGCGACGGCGCGGACCGCGTCGACACCGTCGGCGATGACGGGGTCCTTCCAGGCTTGGGAGTTGAAGTTCGCCCAGTCGGGCGGATCGACATCGAGGAATCGCTGCCGGTGCGAGGCATCGGAGATGACGCCATCCATGTCGAAGATGACGGCGGGCTCGTCGAACCGCCGGTCAGAGCGCCAGCGCCAGTTGGCGGGGAGCTCGTTGTCCGCCTCGTTCACTCCTCGTCGCCGGCTGCGGCACCCTCACGGATCGCAGCGACGACCCCCGGGTCCGCGAGGGTCGTGGTGTCACCCAGTTCGTGACCGTCGGCCACGTCGCGCAGCAGGCGGCGCATGATCTTCCCCGACCGGGTCTTCGGCAGGTCGGGCACGAGGAAGACGGCTTTCGGTCGGGCGGTCGGACCGAGCTTCTTGGCGACGTGTTGGCGGATCTCCTCGCCGAGCTCGGTCGACGACTCGGCCGTGCCCATCAGGATCACGTAGCCGACGATGGCTTGGCCGGTGATGTCGTCAGTCGCACCGACGACCGCGGCCTCGGCGACGGCGGGGTGGTCGACCAGCGCGCTCTCCACCTCGGCGGTGGAGATGCGGTGGCCCGACACGTTCATCACGTCGTCGACCCGGCCCAGGAGCCAGATGTAGCCGTCCTCATCGACCCGGGCGCCGTCACCGGCGAAGTAGCGGCCCTCGTATGTGGACCAGTAGGTCTCGCGGTAGCGCTCCTCGTCACCCCAGATACCGCGCAGCATCGACGGCCACGGCTTGGTGATGGTGAGGTAGCCGCCGCCCTCGGCGACCGGGTTGCCGGCATCGTCGACCACCTCGGCGGTCACCCCGGGAATCGTGGCGGTGGCCGTGCCCGGCTTGGTCGTGGTGACGCCCGGGAGCGGCGTGATCATGTGGCCGCCCGTCTCGGTCTGCCACCAGGTGTCGACGATCGGGCACCCGGCTCCGCCGATGTTGTGGTGGTACCACATCCAGGCCTCGGGATTGATGGGCTCGCCGACGGTTCCGAGCACTCGCAGGCTCGAGAGGTCACGCCCCGCCGGCCACTGTTCGCCCCACTTCATGAACGTTCGGATGGCGGTGGGGGCGGTGTAGAGCTGGGTCACCCCGTAACGCTCGACGATGTCCCACAGGCGGTCCTTCTTCCACGCGGCCCGGTCGCCCTCACGCTCCTCGGGGCGAGGGGTATCGGGGGTGCCCTCGTACATCACCGACGTACAGCCGTTGGTGAGCGGGCCGTAGACGATGTAGCTGTGACCCGTCACCCAGCCGATGTCGGCCGCGCACCAGTAGACGTCGGTCTCCGGCTTCAGGTCGAAGACGTACTTGTGCGTGAACGCGACCTGGGTGAGGTAGCCGCCCGTCGTGTGCATGATGCCCTTGGGCTTGGCGGTGGTGCCCGAGGTGTAGAGCAGGTACAGCAGCTGCTCTGCGTCCATCGGTTCGGCCGGGCAACTCGCTTCGGCCGCGTCCATCAGGTCGTGCCACCAGAGGTCACGGCCGGCGACCATGGTCGGGCCGGTCCCGCAGCGGTCCACCACGATCACGTGCTCCACGGACGGCGCACCGGCCTCGAGCGCCGCGTCGACGTTGGGCTTCAGGGCCGAGGGCTCACCGCGTCGGTAGCCCGCGTCGGCGGTGATGATGAGCCTCGCGTCGGCGTCGACGCATCGATCGGTGATCGCGTCCGGGGAGAACCCGCCGAAGATCACGGAATGGGCGACACCGATACGAGTGCACGCCAGCATCGCCACCGGCAATTCGGGGATCATCGGCATGTAGATGGCGATGCGATCGCCCTTCTCGAGACCAAGGCCCTTGAGCACGTTGGCGAAACGTTCGACGTCGGCGAGGAGCTCGGCATAGGTGATGGTGCGGGTGTCGCCCGGCTCACCCTCGAAGTGGAAGGCGACCTTGTCGCCCCTACCGGCGGCCACGTGACGGTCGAGGCAGTTCTCGCTGACGTTCAGTTCGCCGCCCAGGAACCACTTGGCGAACGGAAGGTCCCATTCGAGCACGGTGTCGAAGTCCTTCGACCAGGTGAGCAGTTCGCGGGCCTGGCGGGCCCAGAACGCCTCGAAGTCCATCTCTGCCTCGTCGTAGAGCGATCGATCGTTCGTGAGCGCCGCGGCCGCGAACTCCGGCGCGGGCGGAAACGTCCGTCCCTCGCTCTCGTAGACCTCGATCGAACCGTCAGCCATCGTGTTGCTCCCCGCGGGTGGACGTCGAAGCGAGACCTTACCCACTCCCCCCGATCCGGTCGTTCTGAACAGCGCTCAGTTCGGTCGTCTAGGATCCTGTCGCGACTTTCGGCCCGCTCCGAGCGTCAGTGGCACCGGCGGGTCACATTTGGGTGGCCCTCGAGAGGGAGTAACTCCGTGATTCAGGAATTCAAGGACTTCATCAACAAGGGCAGCATCGTCGACCTCGCAGTCGCGGTGGTCATCGGTGCCGCGTTCGGCCTGGTGGTGACGTCGTTCGTCAACGACATCCTCATGCAGATCGTGGCCGCGGTCTTCGGTCAGCCCGACTTCAACAGCCTCAGCATCCACTGGGGTGACGCAACCGGCATGTTCGACGACCAGAACCGGGCGCTCTACGAGGGTCAGATCTTCTATGGAAGCTTCCTCACCCAGCTGCTCAACTTCATCATCGTCGCGTTCGCCGTGTTCCTGGTCGTCAAGGCCTACAACAAGAGCAAGGCCGACGAGGAAGAGGAAGAAGCCGGTCCGAGCGAGGTCGATCTCCTCACCGAGATCCGCGACTCGCTGGCCAACCGGTAGCCGGCAGCGCTTCGCGCTGCTTGGACTTCGGCTGCGCCGACCTCCCGATGAACGGGCGACCCTCCGGGGTCGCCCGTTTCGCGTGCTGGTCGGTTTCCGGCGGCGGCGTGACGAGTGTCTGACACCGGTGTGACGGGTCAGCCGACGAAGATCGTCTCGACGGTGAAGCTGACGCCGTGGTCGAGGGTCTTGTGGACGGGGCAACGCTGGGCGATGCCCGACAGTCGATCGCGCTGTTCGTCGTCGAAGTCGCCCTCGATGAAGATCTCGCTCCGGACCCGATCGATGTAGCCCTTGGCGTCGTCGTCACAGTCACCGCAATCGTCGGCGTGCACCTTGTCGTGCTCGTACTTCGCCGAGATCGAGTGCAGGTCCCAACCCTTCCGCTGGCAGTACATCGAGATGGTGATGCAGGTGCAGGCGGCCACCGCCGAGAGCAACAGCTCGTAGGGGTTCGGACCGGTGTCGGTCCCGCCCAGATCGGTGGGTTCGTCGGCATGCCAGACGTGGTCGCCGGCACGGAGTTCGACGGCGAAACCGGTGGTGAGATCTGCGGTGATGGTGGCCATGGGCCGCAGCGTAGGGAAAGCTGCTCCTCCATGTCGCCCAACGCCGCATCCTCAGCACCGGCTGCCACCTACGAACGCAACGGCCATGTCGCCACGATCACATACAACCGCCCCGACGCGCTCAACGCGGTGAACGGCGACATGCGGGTCGCCCTCGACGACGTCTGGACCCGCTTCCGCGAGGACGAAGACGCCTGGGTCGGGATCATCACCGGCGCGGGGAGGGCATTCTGCGCCGGCGCCGACCTGCGCGACGGCAAGGGATCCACCGGCTCCTGGCCGGGATCGTTCTGGGAATGGCCGACGATCACGACCTTCGAGAGCGGCATGGAGATCTGGAAGCCGACGATCGCGGCCGTGAACGGCCCGTGCATCGGCTACGGACTCACCGCCGCCCTGGCCTGCGACTTCGTCCTCGCCAGCGATCGCGCCACGTTCGGATACCCCGAGGTGAAGATCGGGGTCGCGACCATCGTCGGTGCACTGCGGTTGCCCAAACACGTCGCGATGCCCGACGCGCTCGAACTCCTGCTGACCGGAGACTCCATCGACGCGGAGCGGGCCCGGGAGATCGGACTCGCCTGGCGGGTCCACGAGCACGACGCCCTGCTCACCGAGGCGCACACACTGGCGTCGCGGCTCTGTCAGGGGGCTCCGCTGGCGGTCCGAGCCACCAACGAGATGGCGCATCGGGGGCAGGAACTGCCGTGGACCGACGCCGTGCGGATGGGCGAGGCCATGCGCCGCGTGGTCGGTCAGAGCGACGACGCGGCCGAGGGCGGCCGGGCCCGAGCGGAGAAACGGGACCCCGAATGGAAGGGTCGCTGACGCCCGATCCGACTCGTCGGCGCCATCTGGGTCGACCCGCTCACTGGACCGTGCCCGAGAGGGTGAGATCCGGTTCAACACCCACACGGAATCGTTGCCGATGGGAGACGGCCGGGACTCGTCCTCGCCTAGGAGGGCGACTCGAACACCTGGGGGTACATGGCCGTCGTGGCCGCCGACATCATGTCGACCCGCTCGGCTCGCGGGACCTGCGCAGCGAACTCGAGACCGTCGTCGGCGATCCACCGACCGCCCGCCGGGAGGTCGTCGAGCGCCCGCGACACGACGGTCCTCGGATCGACCGGCGGCGCCATCATCCGTGTGTGGTCGGCCCCGTTGGCCCGAAAAGCCGGTGTGTCCATGCTCGGGGCGACCACCGCTTGGGTCACGACGCCGCTCTCCCGGATCTCCCACCCGATCGCCTCGATCAGGTTGACCACGAAGGCCTTGGTGGCGCTGTAGAGGCCGACGCCGGCAGTGCCCGCCAGCGCCGAGCCCGAACTGGTGACGACGAATCCGCCGCGGCCCCGTTCGACCATCGGCGGGAGCGCCCACGCGGCGAGATCGACCACGCCCTTGCAGTTCACGTCGAGATGCGACTGGCGTTGCGGACCGGTCATGTCGAGGAAGTTGCCGACGAAACTGATGCCCGCGTTGGCCACGGCCAGTCCGACCTCGACGTCGTCGGTCGCAGCGGCCAACGCGGGGATCCAGTCCGGATCGGTCACGTCGGCGACGATCGCCCGCGTCTCGCCCGCCAGATCGCCGGCGACGTCGTGCACGCCGGGATCGCGGTCGACCATGACCACCCCGATCCCGCGGGCGTGCAACTCCTCGACAAAGGCCAGGCCGACGCCCATCGCCGCGCCGGTGACGACTGCCCAGGGTCCGAATTGTTCGTCGTAGTCGTTCATGGCGTCGAACCCTAGTCCCCGACCTGATAGCCGGCCGCCGGCTGCCGGCTGCTCACTTCCGAGGAGGACCCATGTCCACGATCAGCACCGAGCGGCCCGTCGGACGGCCTCTGCGACGCGGCTTCAGCCGCACCAAGAACGTCGGCGCCATCCCACCGGCTGACGCTGACTTCGCCGCCCTGTATGCCCGCCGCAACGATGCCGAACCGAACCAGCCGCCGCCTGAACCCAACCCGACCCACCAGAGTCGGCCGCAGCGCGCCCTCGACCTCTGCCGGCGGGCCGAACCGCGACGGCAGGCGACAGGCCGGCCAGGAGGCGAGGCCCCACATCCCACCACCACTAGCATCGACGCCTGACCGGGGGGGTTTCGCGCCGCGAACTCTTCCGGTCCGGCCCCCGTAGCTCAGTGGATAGAGCATCGGTTTCCTAAACCGTGAGCGCAGGTTCGATTCCTGCCGGGGGCACGGCAACACCTTCGGCGTTGCTCGGAGTTCCGGCTTCGCCCGAACTCTCCGGGCATCACCAGATGCGGCGGGCGGCCGCCCAGCGGCTGAGCTCGTTGCGATTCGAGAGTTGGAGCTTGCGCAGCACCGCCGAGGCATGGGTCTCGACCGTCTTCACCGAGATGGTCAGCTGCCGCGCGATCTCCTTGTAGGTGTAGCCCCGAGCGAGATGGCGCAACACCTCTTTCTCACGTTTCGTGAGCGCGTCGAGGTCGTCGTCGGCCTCGCTGACCTCGGCGGCGGGCGGACCGCCGGCGAAGGCATCGAGCACGAAGCCGGCGAGGCGGGGCGAGAAGACGGCGTCGCCCTCGCTGACGCGGATGATGGCGTCGACGAGGTCGTCGCTCGAGATCGATTTGGTGACGTAGCCACGGGCCCCGGCGCGGACGACATCGATCACGTCCTCGGCGGCATCCGACACGGACAGCGCCAGGAACCGGGTGTCGACCCCGGCGGCGTCGATCGCCTCGATCACCTCACGGCCGGTGCCGGAGGGCAGGTGCACGTCGAGGAGCACCACGTCGGGTGACCACTGTTCGATGACCGCGACGGCCTCGGCGATGTCGTCGGCTTCGGCAACGACGGTCACCCGGTCGCCCAGTTCCGAACGTACACCGCTGCGGAACATCTGGTGGTCGTCGACGAGCACGACACGGGGCGGCGCGGTGGGCATGGTCAGACCGTATCCCTGCGGACGGCGCCGACGAGCGGGGCGAAGAGTTCGACCTCGGTGCCGTCGCCGGGACTCGATCGGATGTCGACCGTGCCCCCGACCCGCTCCATGCGGCCGATGATCGACTCACGGAGCCCGAGGCGGTCCTCGGCCACGGCTTCGGGGTCGAACCCGGCGCCCGTGTCGCGCACGAACACCCGCACCCCGTCGTCCTCGACCTCGGCGAACACCGACACCTGGTCGCACCCCGACCACTTCGCCGCGTTGGTCGCGGCCTCGCCCATCGCCCCCATCAGCGCCTCGAGCGTCGTGTCGAGGGCGACGTCGCCGACGACCACGGTCTGCACCGCCACGTCGAACCGGTCCTCGACCACGCCGGCCACCCGGTCGACCGCGTTCTTGACGGTGGTCGCGGCCGGATCGTCGGAGTCGGCGTAGAGCCAGCGCCGCAGCTCGCGTTCCTGCTGGCGGGCGAGCTGGGCGATCACCTTCGGGTCGTCGGTACGTTGGATCAGCGCGAACGTCTGCAGCACGGAATCGTGGAGATGGGCGGCCATGTCGGCGCGTGCGTCGGCATGGAGCCGCCGCCGCCGTTCCTCCGCCCGCTCCCGCATGAGCACCGCCATCCACGGACCCACGATGAGCGCCACACCGCCGAGCACGAGGGTGGTGGCGAGCAGACTGCTGCGAATCACCTCGAACGAGACATTGCCGGCGATCAGCGCGGTGATCCCGGCGCCGACCACGAGGATCCCCGCGGCGATGCGAAAGGCCTCCGTGCGGGTCGCCTCGAGCTGGGGCTGCACCTGCCAGACAACCACGCCGACGCCGAGGCCGACGACCACGACCGGCCAGACGACCTCGGGCGGGAAGCCGAGACCGAGCGCGTCCTGGGTCAGCACGACCCCGAGCACGATGAGGCCGAGACCGAGCCCCCGGCGCACCTCGCTCGCATCGGCGCCTTCCGGCTCCGGGGTGACCCCCGGGGGCAGGATCAGCCAGCCGATCAGGTAGAGGAGGGCGCCGGTGCCGGTGATGCCGAGCACGATGGCCGCGATACGGACCACCGGCGGGTCGACGCCGACCGCCCGAGCCAAGCCTGCGCAGACGCCGGCCACCACACGGTCGTTGGTCGACCGGTTGGGGAGGTTGCGATTCGACACGGCGGAGGCCTCGGGCACGTCTCCATGCTCGCACGAACGGCGGCCGGAGCGACTCGGGACCATCCCGGAGCCGTCCCCGACGTCTCAGGGT